>JBBARD010000038.1:0-22872 GCA_040399965.1 Methylocystis sp.
GTCGTCAGGCAGAAAATCCACTTAACCTAGTGTCCGATTTTGTGAGGCCAGCTCTGATTTCATTTTGAAGTCTCAAGCTTCTCCGGCAGAATCAAATTTTCCGTAGATTTAAGGTCGTGAGCTGGTCAAATCAGCAGCTAAAGAAAATTATCTAATGACACCCGGAACTGATATAAAAAATATTATCTTGCATTTGGTAATAAGACAGGGGATAATATTCAAAGATTTATTAATCAATACTTACAGGGTTTCAATTCTCTATGCGTCGGTATTATATTTTGCCAAATTAAGGCTTGGGTTAATCATTAAATTGTGTAATATTAGCCTTGTTTACCCTTTGAGTAGTGCGGCAATCTTACATGGATGAAAAAGAAACATCAAATGCTCCTCAAGATTTTCTTTTGCAGCAGCAAGAGAGAGATTTTAATAAATTTGCATATGCTGCCAATATTACGCACAAAATTGGCTATGGACTTTTCGGGAACCTATATCCGCCGACAACCAGTATATCAGTGGCTGATTTGGAAACTGAAGGCCGTCGGCTCGTTGAAACAATTAATCAATCAACAAGTATAATTAAAATTATATCTGATAAAAATAAGATCATAGAAAATAATGCTAAATATGCAATTCATGGATTAAAGCAGCAGCTTGAAGAAGTAAGTAAAGAATTGTCAATATTGAAATCGAATGGTGAGAAGCAAAATGATAAACATGAGAATATGCGTCGTAATTTTGAGGAGTTAAAGGGTATCAACGAGAAACTAATTCGTAAATCTAGGCAGCTCGAGATTGATAATGCAGAATATTCAGCGCAGAACCTCTCTTTGGTTGATGAAATTGAGAAATTAAAATCAGAAATTGAAAAATCACATAGGGAGCTTAGTAAGGTAAAAAAAGAACGCGATGCAGCTAACTATTGGTTGCTCAAAATTAGCGACGAGATTAATTCAAAGCTTGTAACAATCACGCAAAGTGCTGAAGCAGGACTTTTCTATGATGAAATTAAGGATAAAAAAAAAATTAAATTCTAATTTTTCATTAAGTTTTTTAAATAATTAATTGATTTACATAAATCAGATAATAATAACTGTGACTAAATTTCTGCAGTTTCATAAACAGCTCGCTTGATTAGATTTGAGTTTTCCTGACCAGCCCCTGAACTTTCATCCATTTTGCATCAGGCTCAGGACCTATTAATTTTGATTAGATATTGATTCAAACAAGACTTATGATTCGCCGAGGCGTTTATGAGCGATCTGTTTTTATTGAGTGAAAAGCAGATGTCTCGCATCTCGTCGGCGGGTTATCAGCGGAATCGTTTATGTGATCTGCCACGGCTTGCAATCGAAAGACGCGCCGAAGGAGTATGGTCCTCACAAGACCCTTTGTAATCGCTTCATCCGTTGGAGCCGCATGGGCATATTTGATCGTATTTTCGTGTCCCTTGCAGGCGAAGGACCCAAAGCGCAACGGATTATGATCGACTCCACGCATCTCAAGGCGCGTCGTATTGCCGCAAGCCTTTTAAAAAAGGAAAACTTCCCCGTCGTATTGGCCGAACGAAGGGCGGGCTGAATTCAAAACTTCATGTCGTCTGCGATCAGGATGGCAGGCCGCTGAAAATGCTTTTGACCGAGGGGCAGTTGAACGATCATGTCGGCGCTCAACTGATGTTCAGATCCATGCCGAAAGCGCAGGTTTTGATCGCAGACAAGAGATATGACAGCAACGAATTTCCGCAGGCGCTGAAAAGCCGAGGGATTGAAGCGTGTATCCCGCCGAGACGACATCGCAGGGTTCTTATTCCCTATGAAAAGAAACTATACAAATCCCGTCACAAAATCGAAAATCTCTTCGCCAGTCTCAAGGATTGGCGACGTATTACAACGCGCTATGATCGATGTGCGCACACGTTCTTCTCAGCAATCTGTATCGCTGCCGCCGTCGCCTTCTACCTCAATCAATGATTCCTGACCCTAGTAATCGTCGAACCGATTTCCGTATCGACGGCAAGAATTCCAGAGAACCTTAGGAATTTAGTGGGAAGGATCGGGACCGCGTCAGTAAAGACGGAAGGTCGATCCTGGAATATTATTTGGAGGATAAGATTTAGTCAGGCCATCAATAAATTCAAAGAGGAATGTTTTATTCCCCGTGACGTTCAAAATAGGCCAGGATGTATCTAAAGAAAATTTGAAATTTTGATGGTGAAGACGTGGTGAAGAACACCTGCAAGTATCAAAACCCGGCACGATATTTGTCGTTACCCATATGAGCGCACCAGACTACCCACGAGAACATGCCAGCCATCGATCAGAATGAAGAAGAGGACTTTTGCCGGCAATGAAATTGTCGTTGGCGGCAACATCATCATACCCATTGACATGGTGATAATGCCGACAATCAGGTCGATAGCAAGAAATGGAACGATGATGAGGAAGCCAATTTCGAATCCTCGACGTAATTCGGAAATCATGAAAGCCGGGATTAGCACCGTATAAACAGGCGGATCGCCGGGCTGACGTTCAACCATCTCCTTGATATTTTTCTCGGCAATCTTCTTGCTCCTCAATTCTGAGAACAGTTGGATATCCTTGTCGCGAACATGCGACGCCATAAAATCACGGAAAGGGGCCGCTATGCGTTCGAGGGCCTGTCTTTCGTCTATGCGGTTATCAATTAGTGGCGACATGCCGTCGGACCAGGCGCGCTGAAAAGTTGGCTCCATAACAAAAAAAGTCATGAATAAAGCCAGGCTAATCATGACAAGATTCGCCGGAGTGCTTTGCAGGCCAAGGCCGCTACGCAAAAAAGACAGGGCGATCGCGAAGCGGGTGAAACTCGTCACCATGACTAACAATCCGGGCGCAATCGACAGTATCGTCAGGGCGCCAAGCAATTGAAACATGCGGCCGCTGGAACTTGCAGCGCCGATCGGTAAAAGGGCGCCAAGATCAATCGATGCTTCGGTTGCGCTTGCGAGCTCCGGCGTTAGCGCAACAATAATCAAGATTAGTAGTCTCACTGCACCACCATGGTTTCAATTATAAATTCATGGATTTTTCCATTGGATCGAATAGTGGCGCGATCTGAAAGTTCGTCCTGCAGTCGCCTCAATCCATCTGCGCCCTCAAGATGACTCAAGGAAACAGTACGCAAATAACCTGTTATGTCGCTGGTCAATTCGGCGATTGTTTTCTCCGGATGCTGCATCTCGTCCGGATTAAAGACAATAGCAGACTGAAGCCTGATCCAATTGGTGGCAGGTTCGGCCAGATTTGTGACAATGGGCGTCAACTCTCTGACCGTCAATTTTGATGATATATTCCCTTGAGGAGATGATGAATGTGAGCCTTCCTGCCTCGATGGTTTTCTGGAGTCGGCGTAATGAGGCGCGCTATTAATCTCTTGATCCTTTGTAGATCCAGCGATGGAGGGTTCCTTCCCGGAAGCGCTCAAGGCGTTTGCATCTGAAATAGAAGTCGATCCATGCGCCTGAGGCGTCGTCTCTTCTTCGCGCGAAATAGCTTGTCCGCCAAGGATGAACCCCAGCGCGCCCCCGCCGCCGCCTGCGATAACTCCCATCGCCAATGCGACAATTAGTAACTGGCGCATCGTTGGCGTAGAAAATTCTTGTGATTTATCAGCCATGAGCGACGTCAGTCTAGAAGGGAACGAAAGTATCGTAGAGCTGCTGACCCCAGGCAGGTTGTTGCGCCTCCATCAGTCGTCCACGACCGCCATAGGAAATTCTGGCCTCAGCGATTTTGTCGTAGTTAATCGCATTTTCCTTGCTGATATCGCGAGGTCGCGCTACGCCTCCAATCGTTAACACACGTAGTTCCTGATTAACGCGTATCTCTTGTGAACCGTGTAGCACAAGATTTCCATTCGGAAGTACGGCAGTGACGATTGCCGCGAGAGTAAAACGCATCTGCTCGGAACGATTGACGTTGCCTCTGCCCTGGGTCGACGAGCTGGAGTCGATATCATTTTGCCAGGCTCCGGTCTGGACGGTCTGAGAATTAGCGGCGCCGCCCAGCGCCGGGATCAAACTCAAAAGCAAAGCCCATTTGGATTTGATTTTTGCGTCCCTTGAGCGATCCGTCGAATTACCAAGCGTTGCGCGATCATCCATAGAGATCATGATCGTGACAACGTCGCCGACGCCAACTGCCTTGATATCCTTGAACAAGTTAATTCGGTTTTCATCCAGCCTCATCCCTGGTCCCAACACATTTGTTTTTAAGGCTCCTAGGGGTATCTGGTCGTCGTGAAAATAGAGCCCGCTACCAACAGCGCTCATATGCGGCTCGCGATCAAAATCTCTCGGATCGCTGTTACAAGCGGAGATTAGCGATAACTGAAGTAATAAATAAATTGATTTTCTCAAGGTGATTTTCCATCCGCAAGTTGTCTTAGTCTGCCAATTCGCCTGATCAATGCCGCCCCCCTATCGGCTGGCATTTCATTGAGAATAGCGCTCGATGCTTTCGCCCTTAATTTAAGTAGAATGCCTGCCGCAATATCATCGTCCAGTTCGGCGAGTTGTGCAGCGGCGGCATCAGCTTTCATGCCTGCATAAAAGGAGATCAGCGATCCATCGGTTTTCTTTTCGAACGCCTCGAGACGATCGATGCGGGCCTTAACTTCTATTTCCTTGGCTTCCAGCGCCGCGAGGCGTGTCCTGATCTGGGTTTCGAGTTCGCCGAGCGCCAGCTTTTCTCTGGATATACGCTCTACTTCGATTGAAGCGGCGATATTGGCGCAAAGATCTTGCATTTCTTTTTCCGCATGATCCCCAATCGTTCTCCGTCCGGCGGATGTTTGCGCCCATACAACGATTGGGCGTGTGAATATGACTATCGCCAGGGCGAGACTTAAAAGAGCTGATGCTTTATCAGGATGTCGCACGCTTTTGTCCCGTCATCGGTCTCATATCCAACAGAGTTGACAGCTTCGCCTTGCCCCGAACTTGAGGATTGTGCGAGAGCCGATCAAACCATTCAGATCATAGAGAATGACGCGACAAGTTGATCAAGGGCATCAGCCCGGGGAGGATCCTGAGGCATTTGTTTCAGCCATGCGTATATTTTAGGCGTCATCTCCATGGCGCGGTCGAGTGTCGGATCCACGCCAGCCTGGTATCCGCCCAACAGACGCAAGTCTCGCGAATCTTCGTAAAGTGCGACCATGGCTCGGCACCGAGAGACGAGCGCCCGCTGATCGACGCTCCAGACCCGATCGGCAAGACGGGAGATCGATTTCATAATATTGATTGCGGGGTATCGGCCCTGCTCGGCGATTTCGCGATCAAGCACGATATGACCGTCAAGCGTGCCACGTATGCAATCGGCGATTGGATCATTGTGATTATCCGCATCGACCAGAACGGAGAAAATGGCCGTGATCGCGCCGGTTCCTTCGTTGCCTGGTCCAGCCCGCTCTAACAGACGTGGCAATTCAGCGAAGACGCTGGGCGTAAAGCCATTGGCGACAGCAGGCTCGCCGCTGGCCAACGCAATTTCGCGCAAAGCATGGGCGTAGCGCGTCACTGAGTCCATAATCAATAATACAGACTCGCCACAATCGCGAAAGAACTCAGCGATCGTCATCGCCGTCAAGGGCGCAAGTCGGCGCATCATCGGGCTTTCATCGCTGGTAGCGACCACTGTAATAGCATTCTGTGAATGATCGCCCAAAACATCTTCAAGGAAGTCGCGAACTTCTCGACCACGTTCGCCGACAAGACAAATCACCACGGTATCAAACGATGTTGAACGACTCATCATAGCCAGCAATGTTGATTTACCGACGCCGGAGCCCGCGAAGACGCCGATACGCTGACCCCGGCAAAGAGGAGTGAAAACATCGATAGCGCAAACGCCCGTCGTCGCCGGACGATCTATGCGGGATCGGCCCATGGCTTGCGGAGGCGACCTGTCCACGGCGCCAGGTCTTGAACCGATACGCAGCGGCGGGCCTTGGTCGACGGGTGAGGCGAGGCTATCGATCACGCGTCCTTTCCATGAGGGATCGGGGGCGATATCAATAGGACCAATTCGATAAACCGAAGCGCCCGCGCCGACGCCAATGTGACTTTCAAATGGTTTTACGTTGACGCATTCCTTGTCGATGCGGATCACCTGTGCGATGAAAGCTCGGGGACCATCTTCGATCTTGACGCAATCGCCCAAGCTGACGAACTTGGCCAGTCCCGCCACCCTTAGATGCGTCGAAAAAACATCTGTCACGACGCCGCCTATGCGCGCGCCGCCGCCCTGGCGCAGATATTGTTCCACCGTCTCGCGCAGCCGGGTAAGGCTGTCGATGTCTGTGTGGCGATCAGGCGCCGCCAAGAGTGCGGACAGCGTTGCGCTGGGCGTTATCCATTGTGTCGTAGGCCGAGACAGTTTGCTCGAAGCAACGATGGGCAAAAATCAATCGAGTGATCTCGCGCAATGGATTGACATTGGCGTTTTCCAGATGCCCCTGAACAACCCCGTTGTTGACAAAATTGATAACGGCCGTAGGCGGGCGAGAGGGGATTACGCTGGAGTTGGGGCCTCGGGCCAGGGTCGCCTCCGGATCGATCTGAAAGAGGCCAATGGCGCCGACCTGGCGGTCTTGCTGGCTCACCATCCCATCGTTGAATATTCTTGGCGGCCCCAACGTCGGATCGAGAGTTATCGGCGCATTTGCGGCGTCGAGGAGCATGTAGCCATTGATGGTCTGCAACTCTCCGGTCTCGAGCATTTTCATCCGTCCATCGCGCGTGTAGGCGACGCCCTGCGGGGTGCGGATGGCGAACCATGCGTCGCCATTGACGGCGATGTCCAGCGGATTATCGGTTTTTGTCAGGCCGCCGGGCGCTCGGGAGATGAAATCCGTCCCGGTCGAGGCGTAGGCGGCGTTCGCGCTTCTCGACATCACAGATTCAAAGCTCACGCCTGTGGCGCGGTAGCCGATCGTTGAGGCGTTGGCGACATTCTCGGCGATGGTGGTCAGGCGCTTGTCGAGCGCCATTTGCGCAGAGAGAGAGATGTTGAAAGCTGTCTGCATAGAGTCGTTTGAATGATGAGTCGGTAAGCAGAAGCTTGCGTCGCAAGGCTTGCGCCGGCCTGTCGCAGGTTAATCAACGTTAACCTGCGTGGAACATCGCCTTGCGGACGTTAGAGCTCACCGGGGCGTCGAGAAAGAAATCCAGAACGGCTTCTTTCTCAGGATCAACAGAATACGGCAGGAGATCGGTGACGCCCTCGGACCTCAGAGCCAAAGCGTCGATGAAAAATTGCCCGGTCGTCTCGCGCGCCGGTCTGGTCAGGATGGCGTGGGCGGCGTCGGCGACGATGTCAGGCTTTCGCGAACGCTGAATGATCTCCTCGCCGCCCAGAAGATTGCCAACGGCGGCGGTGGCGATCGCCGTCTCCGGCCAAAGGGAATTAACTGCTATGCCATCGCGCGCCAGTTCGCGCGCCAGTCCCAGAGTCACGAGGCTCATGCCGTATTTCGCCATCGTATAGGCAAGGTTGGGCGCAAACCATTTCGGGTTGAGATCAAGCGGCGGCGAAAGTGTAAGAATGTGCGGATTATCGCTGCGACGCAAATAGGGAATTGCCGCCTTGCAGCAGAGATAGGTTCCGCGCGCATTGATCTGATGCATCAGATCGAAACGCTTCATCTCGAGCCTGTCGATTCCGCGCAAATCGATGGCGCTGGCGTTATTGACGAGAATGTCAACGCCGCCGAAGGTCTCAACGGTTTTTTGCATTGCCGCTTCGACCTGATCGTCGAAGCGGATGTCGCAGGCAAGGGCAAGGGCCTTGCCGCCCGCCGCTTCGAGATCGGCGGCCGCCGTGAAGATCGTGCCGGGGATTTTCGGATTTTCCGCAACGCTTTTCGCTGCGATAGCGATTTGAGCGCCATCTCTCGCCGCGCGTCGAGCGATGGCGAGACCAATCCCGCGGCTGGCGCCGGTAATGAAGAGCGTTTTGCCCCTGAGCGTGCGACTCATGCCTCGCGCATCCTTAACCGCCAAGACGCGCCGGGTAGCCAGCCTCAGTGATCGCGCGGACGATTGCGGCCGTATCCGCCGGCGCCGGCGTCACCTCAACTTTTCCTGTCGCCAGATCGACGGCGACATCGGCTCCCGCATCGACTGATTGCACGGCTTTCGTGACATGTTTTACACAGGCCCCGCACGACATTTTTTCGACCGTAAACGTTGTCATGTTTTTCTCCTGGTCTCGTTTATACCCTGAAATCGTTATTTTCTTCCTTTGCGACGTCGGGCGGCGCGAACCGCCGCAGGCGCAGCGCGTTCGTCAGCACAAAGACGCTCGAAAGTCCCATGGCGGCGGCGCCCAGCATTGGCGAAAGTTGCATGCCATTGACGGGGTAGAGCGCGCCGGCGGCAACCGGAATCAAAATAGCATTATAACCGAAAGCCCAGAAAAGATTCTGGGCGATGTTGCGCATGGTGGCCCGTGAGATAGCCAGCGCGGCGGGAACTTTCGCCAGATCGCCCGACATCAAAACGACATCCGCGGCTTCAATGGCGATATCTGTTCCAGTGCCGATGGCGACGCCAACGTCGGCGGCGGCGAGCGCCGGCGCGTCGTTGACCCCATCGCCGACGAAGGCGATTTTGTGGTTCTGCCGTAACCGCTCCAGTGTGGCGACCTTGCCGTCGGGCATGACTTCGGCGACGACTTCGTCGATTCCGACCCGCCGTGCAATCGCCAGCGCGGTTCGCGCATCGTCGCCGGAAATCATCGCCGTCTTGACGCCCATTGCATGTAGCGCGTCGATCGCGGCTCTGGACGTTGGCTTCACATCGTCTGCGACGCTGATGATGGCGGCGAGTTCGCTACCCATCGACACGTAAAAAGGCGTCTTGCCGTCGGCGGTCAGGGCCGCCGCTCTCTCATCGAAAGCCGTCGTGGGAACGCCCAGCGAGGTCATGAAGCGTCCGGCGCCAATGGCGAATTTCTTGCCATCGACAACGCCTGTGACGCCCATGCCGGCAATGGCCTCAAAATCGTCAACAGTCTGCAAGGAGAGTTCCCGGGCTTTCGCCGCTGCGACAATAGCGCCGGCGACAGGATGCTCGGATTTCGCCTCGACGCTCGCTACGCGTTGCAGCAGTAAAACTTCATCCTCGCCCTCGCGTGCGATGAAATCGGTCAGACGCGGTTTGCCAAAGGTCACGGTGCCGGTTTTGTCGAAGGCGATCATCGTCACGTCACGAAGGGTTTGCAACGCCTCGCCCTTGCGAAACAGAACGCCCAGTTCGGCGGCGCGGCCCGTGCCTGTCATGATCGCGGCGGGCGTCGCCAGTCCCATGGCGCAGGGGCAGGCGATGATGAGCACCGAGACAGCGGCGACCAGCGCATGAGTAAGACGCGGCTCTGGACCCACCAGCATCCAGACGACAAAGGCGAGAGCCGCGATGCCAAAAACAACAGGCACGAAAATCGCCGTCACCTTGTCGACGGTCGCCTGAATGGGCAGCTTGGCGCCCTGGGCCTGCTCCACCATACGAATAATTCCGGCGAGGGTGGTGTCGGCGCCGACGCGCGTCGCGCGAAAAGTAAAGGCGCCCTCGCCGTTGACCGTGCCGCCGGTGACAAGGGCGTCGGCTTTTTTCGCCACCGGCGCCGGCTCGCCGGACACCATCGATTCATCGACATAAGACGCGCCGAAGACGACGACGCCGTCGGTTGGAATTCGCTCGCCCGGTTTGACCAGAACAAGATCGCCAGCCTGCACATCGTCGATATCGATGTCGAGTGTGGCGCCGTCGCGTTCGACATGCGCGGTTTTGGGTTGTAAACGCGCCAGCGCGCGGATCGCTTCGGAAGTTTGCCCCTTTGCCCGCGCTTCGAGGTAGCGCCCGAGCAGAATGAGGACGACGATGACGACGGCGGCTTCATAATAAACATGAACGGCGTCGGCCGGAAGTATATGCGGCAGGAAAGTCGCGACGACTGAATAGAGATAGGCGCTCAGGGTGCCGATGGCGACCAGCGCATTCATGTCCGGCTGGCCGCGCAACAGGGCGGGAAAACCTTTGAGGTAGAAAACCAGACCGGGACCGAACAACGTCAGCGTGGCGAAAACGAAAGATATATATCGCGCCCGTTCCTCGCCGATGGTAGTCATTGTCCAGTGGTGAAAGGCGGGTATCAAATGGCCGCCCATCTCCAGAATCACCACGGGAGCCGCAAGCGTCGCTGCGATCAGCAAGCGTTGCTGGAGCGCCTGCATCTCATCGGCGCGGCGGCGGCGCTCCCGGTCGCCGGCGCCGGCGTCGGTTTCGATGTTACGCGGTTCGTACCCCGCTTCGACAATCGCTTTTCTCAAGCGGTCGGATAGACCGGGACCGGAAAGCGCGCGAACGCTTGCCCGCTCTGTGGCGAGATTGACAGTGGCCTCTACGACGCCCGGAACGCTCCGCAGCGCCTTTTCGACATGCGCGACGCAGGAGGCGCAGGTCATGCCGCCAACTCCAATGTCGATGGTCTCGACCACCGGCTCATAACCGGCTTCTTTCACGGCTCGGGCGACCAGCGCGGTATCGAGGCCGGGCGCGAGCTCGACCTCAGCGCGCTCCGTGGCGAGATTGACCCGCGCCGCTGTGACCCCGGGGGTCTGGGTCAGCGCTTTCTCAATATGTGCGACACAGGAGGCGCAGGTCATGCCCTTGACCTCGAAATCGAGCGTTTCGTTCCGGGGCGTTTGCGCGTCCATTTGCCGTTCCCTGTTAATCGTCGCTCAGGCTAAAGCCAACGCGGCGTTCGCGCCATATAAGCGCGAAAATCCTCACCGAATTTTTCCAGCAAATGCCGCTCTTCGGGCTCGATAGATCGTTTTTGCAGACCCAGCGCCAAAAGAGGCGTGAGCGTCACGACAAAGGGGGAGCCGAGGAGAAGGCCAAGGCCCAGCGTCAGCGTCATGTGGGCGATGTAAATCGGATTGCGTGAAAAGCTGTAGGGTCCCTCTGTCACAAGAGTGCTGGCGGCGCGATGCGGCAGGATCGTAGTCTCCCGTCGCGCCAGAGCGCGCGCGCACCAGATATCCAGCAATAACGCCGTAAGGATCATTGTTGCGCCAGCGACGCGAAGAGCGGGGGCGTCGAGCGCATCGCCAAATTTTTCTCCGGCGATTTTGTCCAGCGCCAGTCCCAATCCAACTGTCATCGCCATCATGATTGGCGGCCAGGGCAGGCGAACCGGGGGCGGGCTTGCGGGATCTGGTGTGTTCATCCAGCGTCTCCTCATCGATTAAATCGATAATACGCCAGAAATTTCAATCCTTTTGTCTTCCTGTTATCTTCTTGACGCCATTCAGGTCGGCCTGTAACGACTGGATTTTATGGTTAAAGATAAGAGGATCATGCTTGAATTCTGGCGGCAGGATCTGGCCAACCTCGCCCGACGCGATCGCCTGAGAGCGCTTGCGCCGCGCGCGGGTCTCGATTTCGCCTCGAACGACTATCTCGCTCTTGCCGCTGCGCCCGAACTCGCCGAAATTGCGCAGGAGGCTCTGGCGCGGGGGACGCCGATCGGCGCCGGCGGGTCGCGCCTGTTGCGCGGCAATCATCCCGAGCATGAAGCGCTGGAGGAAGAAGCGGCGATTTTTTTTGGCTCGGAAAGCGCAATTTTTTTCGGGGCCGGTTTTTCCGCCAATGAGGCCCTGCTCGCCACTCTGCCGCAACGCGACGATTTGATCGTTTACGACCAACTCATTCACGCCAGCGCGCATGACGGGATGCGGTTGTCGCGCGCTCCGCGCCGTTCCTTCGCGCACAATGATGTCGAGGCGCTTGAAGACGCTCTCCGCGACTGGCGGCGCAACGGCGGGACAGGCCGTCCGTGGATCGTGGTCGAGAGTCTCTACAGCATGGACGGCGACTTTGCGTCGCTTGACGATATTGTCGCTCTTGCGTCGCGTTACGATGGTTTCGTGATGATCGACGAGGCGCATGCGACAGGGGTGTATGGCGTCGGCGGTCGTGGCAGGGCCGCTGCTTTCGAAGAACACGACAACATCATTACGATTCACACCTGCGGCAAGGCGCTGGGCGTTTCTGGAGCTCTGGTCTGCCTCGCCAGACCCTTGCGTGATTTTCTTGTCAATCGCGGCCGAAACTTCATTTTTGCGACTGCGCCGTCGCCGCTGATCGCCGCCTGTGTGCGCGGCGCGCTGCGACTGATCGAGCGCGCGGACGATCGCCGGGCGGAATTGAAGGCCCGGGTGAGGCTGGCGGGGAATGAATTGCGCGCGCGTTGCGACATCGCGCCCTCCGGTTCGCAAATCCAACCGGTCGTTGTCGGGGCGGATGGCCGGGCGCTGGCGCTGGCGGAGCGAATGCGTCTATGCGACTACGATATTCGCGCCATTCGCCCGCCCACCGTGCCGGAAGGCGCGGCGCGCCTGCGTTTATCCCTGACCCTGCACGCCAGCGAGACGCAGATCGTCAGGATGATCAGCGATCTCGCCGAAGCCTTGCGACAGGAAAAAATATGAGCCGCGCGTTCGTCATCGTTGGGACAGACACCAATGTCGGCAAGACCGTTTTTTCAGCCGCGCTCGCCGATGCGCTCGGCGCGAATTACTGGAAGCCCGTGCAATCAGGTCTGGATGGCGAAACGGACTCGCAAACCGTCGCGCGCCTTGGCGGTTTGGCGCCGCAACGGATTCTGCCGGAGGCCTGGCGACTAACGTTACCGGCCTCGCCGCATATCGCCGCACGCGCAGAAGGTGTAGAAATTGATGTTTCGCGACTCTCGCCGCCGCAGAGCATGACGCCGCTGGTGATCGAAACCGCCGGCGGGGTCATGGTTCCATTAACCGATAATTGTCTTACTATCGATTTACTGGCGAGTTGGGGATTGCCAACGATTGTCGTCTCCCGCACGGCGCTGGGGGCAATTAATCATAGTCTGTTGACGCTCGAAGCGTTGAGGCGGCGTCATATTGAGGTGCATGGTCTCGCATTCGTCGGCGACGAATACGCCACTGCCCAGCAGACCATCGGCAGACTTGGCGATGTGCGTGTGCTGGGGCGCCTGCCCAGTCTCGATCCCCTGAACCGCGAGACCTTGCGCGACGCTTTCTCCGCTCGTTTTTCCCTACAGGATTTCGCTTCATGACGGTCGTCGCAAACTCGCCGGTCTGGCGACCCTTTACGCAACATGCGCTGCAACCATCCGCTTATAAAATCGCGCACGCCGAAGGCGCCTGGCTTGAGGCTGACGATGGAACGCGTTTTCTCGACGCGATTTCCTCCTGGTGGGTGATCACCCACGGTCATTGTCGACCCGAGATCATGCAGGCGATCCGAGATCAGACCGGGAAGCTCGATCAACTGATTTTCGCCGGCTTCACGCATGAGCCCGCAGAAGCGTTGGCGCGACGACTTGTCGAGTTGACGCCGCCCGGCCTTGATTATGTGTTTTATTCCGACAGCGGCTCGACCAGCGTTGAGGTCGCAATCAAAATGGCGCTGGGTTACTGGCGTAATCGCGGCGAAGACCGCACAAGGATTATTGCGCTCGAACACGCCTATCACGGCGACACGATCGGGACGATGTCGGCCGGGGCCCGTTCGGCTTTCAACGCCCCCTATGAGCCGGTGTTGTTCGATGTTGCGAGGGTTCCTTTTCCCTCGCCTGGCGAAGAGCAGCATGCGCTCGATTCCCTGGAGGATTTTTGCCGGGCTGGCGCTGCGGCCTTTGTCGTCGAGCCTCTGATTTGTGGCGCCGGCGGCATGCTGATGTATCCGCCGCATGTTCTCGCCGAGATGAAAAGCGTTTGCGCGCGTTACGGCGCGCTGTTCATCGCCGACGAGGTGATGACGGGTTTTGGCCGCACCGGAACGCTGTTCGCCTGCGAGCAGGCCGGCGTCGTTCCAGACATCGCGTGTTACTCGAAAGGTCTGACCGGCGGCGCCGTGCCGCTCGCCGCCACCCTGTGCCGATCGGAGATTTTCGAGGCGCATTACGCCCCGGATCGCGCCCGCGCCTTTTTCCACTCCAGCTCTTTCACCGCCAACCCCATTGCCTGCGCCGCCGCACTGGCCAATCTCGATGTCTGGGAAAAAACCGACGCGAGGACGCGCGTCTCGCGACTGTGCGAGATGCAGGCGACGCGCATCGCGCGTTTCGCGAACGACCCGCGCGTCTTGTCAGCGCGACGACTCGGCACGATCGCGGCGCTCGATCTTAATATTGAGAGCAAGAATTATCTCTCGACCTTCGCGCTTGATCTCATTCGTTTTTTCAACGCGCGCGGGCTGGTGCTGCGCCCGCTTGGCGCGACGGTTTATGTGTTGCCGCCCTATTGCGTCACGGCCGATGACCTCGACCTCGCATACGATGCGATTGCGGAGGCTGTCGAAGTTTTCGTGGATAAACGTTAGCGCTGGACGTTACGCCGCGCGCGCGAGGCTTTCAAACAGCGCGCGGCCGTCGATCCCGCCGACTAGCGGATCGATGAGATTTTCGGGATGCGGCATCAGACCAAGCACATTGCGTTTGTCGGAGTAGATGCCGGCGATGTCGTTGCGCGAGCCATTGGGATTGGCCGCGCCGCCAACCATGCCCGCCGCGTCGCAATAACGGAAGGCGACAAGCCCCTCGCCCTCGATCCGCGAGATCGTCGCGTCATCGGCTTCGTAATTGCCCTCGCCATGCGCGACGCAAACTTCGATAATCTGTTCTTTGGCGTAATTGCGGGTGAAGGCGGTGTCGTTCCGCTCGACGCGCAAATGCTGCATCTTGCAAACAAAGCGCAGATTGGCGTTGCGCATCAAGACGCCAGGGAGCAGGCCGCTTTCGCACAGGATCTGGAAACCGTTGCAGACGCCGAGGACAAGACCGCCGCGCGCGGCATGGGCGCGCACCGCGTCCATGATCGGGGCGCGGCCGGCGATGGCGCCGCAGCGCAGATAGTCGCCGTAGGAGAACCCGCCGGGAAGCACAACGAGATCGGTTCCGGCCGGCAGTTCGTGATCGGCGTGCCAGAGCATGGCGGGGCGGGCGCCCGTCGCCTGTTCGAGGGCGCGGGCCATGTCGCCCTCGCGATTGGAGCCGGGAAAGACGATGACGGCGGCTTTCATGGGCAAACTCAGATGTCGATGCGGTAGTTTTCGATCACCGTGTTGGCGAGCAGTTTCTCGCAGGCGGCTTGCAGCTGGGCTTTCGCCGTTGCGGCGTCGCCCGTCATCTCAAAGTCGAAGACCTTGCCCTGCCGCACGCTATCGACGCCGCTGACGCCGAGGGATTTCAGCGCGCCCTCAATGGCCTTGCCCTGCGGATCGAGAACGCCGTTTTTCAGGGTGACGACGACACGTGCTTTCATGCGTTAGTTCCGGTGTGAAAATAACCCGCCCGTGGAAACGCGGATCGTTACGGGCGGGTTGAGGGGTTGCCGGGCGCGTCTTGCGCTCATTGCACCAGCTTGGGGCCGCCGGCGCGCGTTTGTTCTCCGTCCTGCATGATGCCAAGCCGGCGGGCGACTTCGCTATAGGCCTCGACCAGTCCGCCCATGTCGCGACGAAAACGGTCCTTGTCGAGCTTGTCGTTGGACTTGATGTCCCAGAGCCGGCAGGAGTCGGGAGAAATCTCGTCGGCGACGACGATGCGCATCATATCGCCTTCCCAGAGGCGGCCGCATTCCATCTTGAAGTCGATCAGACGAATGCCGACGCCGAGAAACAGGCCGGAGAGGAAATCGTTGACGCGGATGGCGAGGGCCATGATGTCGTCGATTTCCTGAGGAGTCGCCCAGCCGAACGCGGTGATATGTTCTTCCGAGACCATCGGGTCGTCGAGCGCATCATTCTTATAGTAGAATTCGATGATCGAGCGCGGAAGTTGCGTGCCTTCCTCCAGGCCGAGACGCTTGGAGAGCGAGCCGGCCGCAACATTACGCACGACGATTTCGAGCGGAACGATCTCGACCTCGCGGATGAGCTGTTCGCGCATGTTCAGGCGCCGGATGAAATGCGTCGGCACGCCGATGCTGTTCAACTGCTGGAAGATATATTCCGAGATGCGGTTGTTCAGCACGCCCTTGCCGTCGACCACCTCGTGTTTTTTGGCGTTGAAGGCGGTGGCGTCGTCCTTGAAATGCTGGATCAGCGTTCCGGGCTCGGGGCCTTCGTAAAGGACCTTGGCCTTGCCTTCGTATATGCGACGGCGGCGGTTCATGGGGGTCAACCGGGTCTTGAGGAAATCCATGGGTCGGCCTTGGCTCCCTTAACGTTGCGCCCGACGGACGGGCCTTCGTTGCGCGCTATAGCGCTGAAAGGAGCGGCGAAAGGCTTGCGCCTGGCCGCAGGATGCGCCGCCTTCTGACGATTTTGGGCGTCTGCAAGGCGTCGACGAACGCTTTTACCCGAAACAGCGGCGCCGCACAACGCGCCGTCGCGCCGCAGCCTTCGGGGGCGCCGGTTTTCCCCAAATGACCGGACTTTCTCGCTTTTTGAGGGCTCGGCTCAGCATTGGCATCGGGGCCGAATGCGCCTATACCCTGAGGCGCGCGGGCGCGCGAGCGGCTTGATGGCGCTAGCCGCGTCTGCAAACTTCTGTTTAGACACATTAAACTCGGCCGAGGATGGACATGAGCACGTTCGATCAACGCGAAGAATCCTTTGAGAAGCGCTTCGCGCACGACGAGGAGCTGCAATTCCGCGCCGAGGCTCGCCGCAACAAGCTGCTGGGCCTCTGGGCGGCGGAAAAGCTCGGCAAAACAGGGGCTGAAGCCCAGGCCTACGCCGACGCGCTGGTCGCCGCCGAGATCGCCGCTGACGCTGACGCGCGCGTTTTCAATCAGATCAGCAAGGACTTCGCCGCCGCCGGGATCGACCAGTCGGAGCATCAGATCCGCCGCACCATGGATGAAATGCTCGCCAGGGCGAAGGCGGAGATTCAGGCGGGAAAATAAACCGGCGCGATCCGCGGCCATCGGCGGCCATCGCCGGGTTGCAAAATTTTCACGACTTGCGGGGAGAATCGCCCTCATGCGCGATTCTCCTCCCTCCGCCGGCGCCGAGGCGCCCCGGCGTCAGCCAGACCTTGACCCGAAATTTTTCAACGCTGCGCCCGAAATCGCCGCCGCCGCCGCGCAATGGTTGCAGGCGCTGGCTCATGAGCGGCGGGCCTCCCGCCATACGCTCGACGGCTACGCCCGCGATGTCGCGACTTTTCTTGATTTTCTGACCGGACATCTCGGGGAACGTCCCGACAGCGCCGCCTTTGTCGCGCTTGAGCCCGCCGATATCCGGGCTTTTCTCGCCCGCCGGCGCGGGGATGGGCTGGAGAGCCGGTCTCTGCTGCGGGCGCTGGCCGCCATTCGCAATTTCATGCGGTATCTCGAAAAGCGCGGCCTTGCCCGCACCGACGTGTTCGGCGCCGTTCGGGCGCCCAAAAGGCCGCACAGTCTGCCGAAAGCCTTGACGGTCGCCGCCGCACGCGACCTGATCGATCCGGACCATCGCGCCGGCGAGAATCGCGAACCCTGGGTGCTCGCCCGCGACGCCGCTGTGCTGGCGCTACTGTATGGCGCGGGCTTGCGCATTTCCGAGGCGCTGTCGATCGATCATGCGGCGGCGCCGATCGGGACGACGGATCGCATCGCGATTCTCGGCAAAGGCGGCAAAACCCGAGTCGTTCCGGTGATCGAGCCGGTGCGGCGCGCTATCGAAGCCTATCTCGCGCTCTGTCCCTGGAGCCTTGCTGGCGGGCCGCTTTTTGTTGGGACGCGGGGCGGGCCGCTGTCGCCGCGCATCGTGCAACTCGCCGTGGCGCGTCTGCGCGGCGCGCTGGGCCTGCCGGACAGCGCCACGCCGCACGCCCTGCGTCACTCCTTCGCCACGCATCTGCTCGGACGCGGCGGCGATCTGCGCACCATCCAGGAATTGCTCGGCCACGCCTCGCTCTCGACGACGCAGATTTATACATCGGTGGATTCGCAGCGTTTGCTGCAAGCGTTTCAATCGGCGCATCCGCGCGCGGATTAATTACTCCAGCGGCTCGACAGCCGTAATCTCGATGCCAAAGCCCGAAAGCCCGACAAAGGCGCGCGGCTTTGCGGAAGATGACCGCAGCCGGATCGAGGACACGCCCAGATCCTTCAGGATTTGCGCGCCGAGGCCGACGTCGAACCATTGCCGCTTGCGATCTTCCTCGGCGTTGTCCGGCGCCGCCGCGCCGACGATATTGGCCGGCACGCCGGCGGCCCCGTCGCGCAGATAGACCAGCACGCCGCGGCCCTCGCGGGCGAAGCGCTCCAGCGTTTTGCGGATGGTCGTCGCGCCGCCCATCACGTCGTCGAGAATGTCGGCGCGATGCAGGCGGGTGGGCACGTCGCGCCCGTCGCCGATCGCGCCCAGCACGAAGGCGAAGTGCCGCACGCTGTCAAAGGGCGTGACATAGGCGTGGCCGGTCATCTCGCCCGCCGCGGTTTGCACCGGAAACGTCGCCACGCGTTCGACCAGCTTCTCGCGCGCCTGACGATGGGCGATGAGATCGGCGACCGAGATTGTCTTGAGGGCGTGCGTGCGCGCAAATTGCGCCACCTGCTCGCCGGTCATCACCGTGCCGTCGTCGTTGGCGAGTTCGCAGATCACGCCGACCGGCGGCAAGCCGGCGAGACGGCAGAGATCGACGGCGGCCTCGGTGTGGCCCGAACGCATCAGAACGCCGCCGTCCCGCGCGATCAGCGGAAACACATGGCCGGGCCGCACGAAATCGGCGGCGCCCATATTGCCGTTGGCGAGCGCGCGCACGGTGTTGCAGCGCTGTTCGGCCGAGATGCCGGTCGTGAGCCCATGCCGCACGTCGACCGAAACGGTGAAGGCGGTGCCGAGCGGCGCATCGTTTTGCGCCACCATCGGCGCAAGCTGGAGACGGCGCGCCTCGGCCAGCGTCAGCGGCGTGCAGACGATGCCGCAGCAGTGGCGAATGATGAAGGCCATTTTCTCCGGCGTGCAGAGCGCGGCGGCGATCACGAGGTCGCCTTCATTCTCGCGGTCGTCGTCGTCTGTGACGACGACGATCTGGCCCTGCGCTATCGCCTCGATGGCCTCTGTGATGGAATGCGGCATGCCGGTCTCCACAAGCCGCCCTGCGGCGCCTATCTCTCGCTCTTGTCTTGAGCGCCTATGTAGCCGTCCGGCCCGGGGCTTTCAAATCGGACTGAAAACCTCATGATCCCCCCGATCGCTTGTCTTGACGCCCTCCGCCTGACGCTGACCCTGTTCCTCCTTGCGCTTGTCGCGCCCGGGCTGTCCGCGCCCGCCCGCGCCGCGTCTGCGGGCGCCGGGACGCCCTGCGTCGATCTGGTCGCCGAGGGCGTCTCCTTTACGGTCTGCTCCTTCGATGCGCGTCAGGCGTCGATCCGCCTGTTCCTGCGCGACCCCGCCGGCGCCCCCTGGGGCGATTTCTCCCGTCTCGCCGGGGCGGTTGCGGGGCAGGGCGCGCGCCTCGTCTTCGCAATGAACGCCGGCATGTATGACGAGAACTTCGCCCCGGTGGGGCTCTATGTCGAAAACGGCCGCCGTCTGCGCGAGGCGAATACGCTGGCCGGCGCCGGTAATTTCCACCTCAGGCCCAATGGCGTGTTTTGGGTGGACGGCGCCCGCGCCGGCGTGACGGAGACCGGGCGCTTCCTCAAATCGCGCGTCCATCCCGCCTTCGCCACGCAGTCGGGGCCGATGCTGCTGGTCAACGGCAAGGTCAATCCGCATATTCATGCGAGCGGCGTCTCGGAGAAATATCGCAATGGCGTCGGCGTGTCGGAGGGCCACATTGTGCGCTTCGCGATCTCTAACGCGCCCGTGACTTTCCATCAATTCGCGGCGCTGTTTCGCGATCGTTTGAATTGCCCCGACGCGCTGTTTCTTGATGGCGGAACCGCCTCGGCGCTCTATGCGCCTTCCCTTTCGCGACACGACCGCTTTCATCCAATGGGGCCGATCGTCGGCGTCGTGGAGACGCAATAGCGCGGGTTATCATTTCTCCCCATTCTTCCCGGCGCGCAGTCGCGCGATGCGTTCGCTTGCGCGCGTCAATTCGCGTGAGCGCATTTCTTTGGCGAAATTCTCACACACAGACTGTACGCCAGACGCGCAGGAGGCGACAAACACCCGCAATACGCCCTCGCAATCCTCCAGGCTCGCCGCCGCCGCCTCTTGGGCGGAGACCGACAGGTGTTGCGCATGACGCGCCGTCGTATTGTCGACGCAGTGGGCGAATTTTTCGCCATGCTGGCGCACCATGTTCGAGAGTTCTGTCATCAGCGTCCCGGCGTCATCGGCGGCGCGGGCGCCGGTCGCGGGAAGGGCGATGAGAACGATCATCAGAAAAACAATGCGCGGCGCCATTATGATCGATCCCGGTGAGTGTCAAACATCTCAAGCGCCTTGTTGTCCTTACGCTTCCATCAGCGCGCCGACATGCGCGGCGACGCTTCTCGCCAGATCGTCAGGGGCATAGCCGCCTTCGAGCAGCGATACGATCCGGCCGTTGCAGCGCCGCGCCGCAATCTCCATCACGCGCAAAGTCGCCTCGCGGAAATCCTCCTCGACAAACCGCAAGCCGCCGAGCGGATCGTGAATATGCGCGTCGAAGCCAGCGCAAAAAATAATCAGATCGGGCGCGAAGGCGTCGAGACGCGGCAGAATGCGCGTCGTCAGCGCCCCGCGAAATTGCGCGCCGCCGTCGCCCTTGCGCAGCGGCGCATTGACAATGTTGTCATGCGCACCCGTTTCCGTGATGGCGCCCGTGCCTGGATAGAGCGGCGCCTGATGGGTGGAGCAGTAAAGCGTATTCCTGTCGTTCCAGAAAATCTCCTGCACGCCATTGCCGTGATGCACGTCGAAATCGACGATGGCGATGCGCCCGGCGCCATAATTATCGCGCGCATGAAGCGCGGCGATGGCGGCGTTGTTGAGAAAGCAGAAGCCCATCGGCGCCGTGGCGCGCGCATGATGGCCCGGCGGACGCGTCGCGACAAAAGCGTTGCGCGCTTTTCCGAGAATCACCGCGTCAACCGCCGCAATGGCGCCTCCGGCTGCATGCAATGCGGCTGAGAGGCTGCCAGCGTTCATCACGACATCGTCGCCCAGCTGTGTTGTTCCCTGCGCCGGCGTCGCCTGTTCGAGACGCGTCAACATTTCATTTGTGTGGACGCGCAGGATCGCCGCGCGCGTCGCCGCCGGCGCCTCGATGCGCGTCAATCCGGCGAAAGCTGGCGTCGCCAGCAGCGCCTCGAGCGCGCGCAGCCGCTCCGGCCGATCCGGCCAGCCGGGTCCGGGATCATGGGCGCGCATGTCCGGATGCGACACGAACAGCGTTGTCGGCGCTGGCGCGCGCGCAGGCGCAGCCACGCTCGCTGCGGCTCCCGCCAGAAGATCACGACGCGTCAGGCCGGGCATAATTTGCGCTTGGGTTGGGGAACGGGTTGGGGCAAGTGTTGGGGCAAGTGTTGGGGCAAGTGTTGGGACTTGGGTTCCGGCCCTTTTCTTATTGGATCAGCGAGTCGTCAAATCGCGGGGTCTACCCCACCTGGCCTCTGTGACGCAGGAAGTGATCGGCCAAAACGCAGGCCATCATCGCCTCGCCGACCGGCACGGCGCGGATGCCGACACAGGGATCATGGCGCCCTTTGGTGACGATCTCCGTCTCATGACCCTCGCGATCGATCGTGCGACGCGGCGTCAGGATCGAGGAGGTCGGCTTCACCGCGAAACGCACGACAATCGGCTGGCCGGTGGAGAGGCCGCCGAGCACGCCGCCGGCGTGGTTGGAAAGAAAGGTCGGGCGCCCGTCGGGACTCATGCGCATTTCGTCGGCGTTGGCTTCGCCAGTTAATTCGGCGGCGGCGAATCCGTCGCCGATTTCGACCGCCTTGACGGCGTTGATCGACATCATTGCGCTCGCCAGCTCGGCGTCGAGCTTGCCGTAAAGCGGCGCGCCCCAGCCCGCCGGAACGCCCTCGGCGACGACTTCGACGACGGCGCCGATGGAGGAGCCGCTCTTGCGCACCTCGTCGAGATAATCGGCCCAGAGCGCGGCGGTTTGCGCGTCCGGACAAAACAGCGGATTGCGCTCGACCTCGGCCCAGTCAAACCGGCTGCGATCAATTTTATGCGGGCCGATCTGCACCAGCGCGCCGCGAATGGTCACGCCGGGAATCGCCTTGCGGGCGATGGCGCCGGCCGCGACGCGCGCGGCGGTTTCGCGGGCCGAGGAGCGGCCGCCGCCGCGATAGTCGCGCACGCCGTATTTAGCGTCATAGACATAATCGGCGTGGCCGGGACGGTATTTGGCGGCGATGTCGCCATAATCCTTCGAGCGCTGGTCGGTGTTGTGAATGACGAGCGCGATCGGCGCGCCGGTGGTGACCTGCCTGCCGTCCGCCTCAGCGAAGACGCCGGAGAGAATCTTCACCTCGTCGGCTTCGCGCCGCTGGGTTGTGAAGCGCGACTGGCCGGGTTTGCGCTTGTCGAGAAAGCCCTGGATATCGGCTTCGGTCAGTTCGATCCGGGGCGGACAGCCGTCGACGACGGCGCCAAGCGCGACGCCGTGGCTTTCCCCGAAAGTGGTGACGCGAAAGAGATGACCGAAACTATTGTGCGACATGCGCGTTTCTAGGCCGGCTTCGCTGGCGCGGTCAAACGCGGTTCTTCTCTAACGAACGGCGGTCGGCGTCGCCGGCGCGGCTGCAGGCGGCGGGCCGGTCGTAGAGGATGGCGGCGGGCCGGTCTGGGTGGAGGGCGCGGGAACATCGCCGGCGCCGCTGGTGATCAGCTTGCGCAAATCGGCGACGGCGCCCTCAATCAGCGCCATGCGCGGCTTC
>JBBARD010000039.1:0-10703 GCA_040399965.1 Methylocystis sp.
ATCAAATCACAAAAGATTTGCCAAGTGTTCAGGATTTAATCAGAGGCTCCTTAAAACCGCTCCAGAAAATTCCGGGATAATACACACATGCAGCTCCGATGATTTCGCCGGGTTGCGAGAGACTGCTGCGCGCGCGGCAAACAGGCTAAATCCGCTTGACCCAAAAAATCAGGTGAGAAAACACACAGCTTAATGAACGCGGCGTCCGGGCGGGATCATTCCCTTACAGGCCGAGCGCCAATATCCTGGAATCCCCGGGCGGTATTATCCCGTTACCGCCGGCGCAAACATGTATGTTGGGTTGTGGTTGTTCATGAAGTGAAAGGATGGGTCTTCCTGTCCGCAAGCTTGACCACTGTTTAAGTGAAGCAGCCCGATACAGGCCTAATTACTCATCGGATCGTCAGGGTCTGCGTTTGAAACTAATTTTGGTCGCTGCTTGCCAGGCGCCACCCAAATTGATTTTCCGGGAAGCGGCCTGTTTAGACTACTACGCTTTTAATTGTTTTACTTGGTGGGCGCACAAGGGCTCGAACCTTGGACCCGCTGATTAAGAGTCAGCTGCTCTACCAACTGAGCTATGCGCCCGTCGAAGGGCGCGAACACCCTTCGAGGAAGTGCGCAGATAGCAACTGTCGCGGGCCCTGTCCAGCGCCGATTAGGGCGATTTTGCCGGCCAGCCGTGAATCGCCCTTACTTTCGTCACCAGTTCGGACCATGGCCCCTTGTAGGCGTTGCCGGCCTCAGGCGTCGCCGCAGCCTGTTTGCGGGCGCAAATCTGCCGGGCCTCAGCGTTTTTGGGGCCTTCAACGAGAAAGTAGACAGCGTTCAGCCTAAGCGCAGAAAAGTATTGATTCAGAACCGTTCCGCGTTTCAAGACGTTAACGCCCCAGTGGGTCGGGCTGCGGACCCCGGGGGCGCCGGCGGGCTTGAACCCAAAGCCATAATCGCCTTCTCCGTTGACCAGATCGAAACGGATGTAACACAGTTCGCCGGCGGGGACCGGCTGCATCACCGCCTCGCGGGTCACGACTGCGTCCTGATTATTGTAACGGACCGTCGTATCGACCGGGTAATGCCACACATCGACCTTATCGAAATAGCCCAAAAGTTCGGCTTCATCGCGGTCCATGACCGAGGCGCCTGCGGCGCCAACCGGGCCTGCGGCGCCAACCAGGCCTGCGCCCAGGGTCAGCAGGCCTATGACCGAAGCGGCGGCGAGCGGCTTTTTGCGGCTCATTTCAATCTCCCTCCCCTGTCTTCTGCCGCTGCGGCGGAGCGGCGGCTTTGGCTGGGAGGTGGGGGGCGGGTCTGTTCGCCGCAAGGCCTGCGACATTCTCGCCAGTCGGCGACGATCCCCCGATAGCGGGCAAAAAGCGCCCGGCCCCGGCTTCCATCCGGACCTAAACCGCGCTAGCACTTTAAAATTCGGATTTGTGAGAAAGATTGACGGATGGCGCGCAAAAAAATCGCCCTGATCGGGGCCGGACAAATCGGCGGCACGCTTGCCCATCTTGCCGGCTTGAAGGAACTTGGCGACATTATCCTGTTCGACATCGCCGATGGCGTGCCTCAGGGCAAGGCGCTCGACATCGCCCAGGCGTCTCCTGTTTCCGGTTTCGACGCTTCTGTTTCCGGAACCGCAGATTACGCAGCGATCCATGGCGCCGATGTGGTCATCGTCACCGCCGGTATTCCCCGGCAGCCGGGCATGAGCCGGGACGATCTGCTCAACATCAATCTCGGAGTCATCGCCAAGGTCGGCGCCGGCATCCGGGATCACGCGCCCGACGCTTTTGTGATCTGCATCACCAATCCTCTCGACGTGATGGTCTGGGCCCTTCAGAAGGCTGCAGGCCTGCCGGTCAATCGTGTCGTCGGCATGGCTGGCGTCCTGGATTCCGCCCGTTTTCGTTATTTTCTTGCTGAGGAGTTCAAGGTTTCGGTCGAGGATGTCAGCGCCTTTGTGCTGGGTGGGCATGGTGACGACATGGTGCCCTCCGTGCGCTATTCGACCGTCGGCGGCGTGCCCTTGCCGGACCTGATCGAAATGGGCTGGACCACAACAGCGCGGATTGACGCCATCGTCGAGCGCACCCGCAAAGGCGGCGGGGAGATCGTCGGCCTCCTCAAGACCGGTTCGGCTTTTTACGCCCCGGCGACGGCGGCGATCGCAATGGCGGAAAGTTATTTACGCGACAAAAGACGACTGCTGCCTTGCGCAGCCTGCCTCCAGGGCGAATATGGGGTGAATGGTCTCTATGTGGGCGTTCCCGTCGTCATCGGCGCCGGAGGCGTGGAGAGGGTCATGGAGATCAAGCTGGACGCCGCCGAGCGTCAGATGTTCGAAAAGTCGGTCGGCTCGGTCCGTTCGCTGATCGAAGTTGCGAAGGGGATTAATCCCTCCTTCGCGTGAGGAGGAAACCCATGACCCTTTATGATCCCCGTACGCCCGACTACGCGTCCGACAGATACGCTTTCAACATTGCTTACGATGAGAAAACATTACGCCGCGCAGTCTCCGGCTTTGTGACGGGCGCGGTTTTCCACGACAACGCCGTACGGACCTGTCTGCCGTTCGCCCTCATCGTTCTGGCTTGTGTCGGCGTTTTTTATGGCGGTGACGCTGAATTAGGGGTCGAGCTGTTTGTGGCCTCCTTTCTTCTGCTCGCAATCTTCGTCCTGGCCGGCTGGCGCATGCACATGCGAGAATTGCGGCGACGTCTCGCCAGCGGCGGCGGTCGCCATCCGCTTGTGCGTTTGCGCGAGGAGGGCCTCGTGATCGAGTCCGGGCCCTCCACCCCGATGATCGAATGGCCGCGCATACGTGAAATTCGCGCGCTGGAAGATGTTTGGCTGCTCATCCTGGCGACCAATCATTTCATCGTTCTGCCAGTGCGCGGCGCGCCCCGGGAGGCTTTGCGCTTCATCCAGGATAAGGTGCGCGCCGCCCGCGCCGCCTGATTTTCGTCCGGCGGGCGCGGCGCCGATCTGCGTCGCGCCTGCCGCGAAACGCCGCAGTTCGAAGAGTCTTCGACACTTGTAATCGCCACGTCGCCATTCTATTTCGATAATGTCGAGTTAAGGCCGAACGATCCAGCTTCCCCGCCGAGAGGCGCGTCGGCCCGTGAGACGTCCTACCCACAAATTCGATCCATCGCGGCCGGGTTCGGCCGCTTTTAATGCTTGTTGGAAGGGCATGTCATGAATACCGGCACAGTCAAATGGTTCAATGGTCAGAAGGGATTTGGTTTTATTCAGCCCGATGGCGGCGGTCAGGACGTTTTCGTTCATATCAGCGCTGTCGAGCGCGCTGGCATGAGCGGCCTGGCGGAAGGCCAGAAAGTCTCCTACGAATTGATGATCGATCGTCGCAGCGGCAAATCATCCGCTGAAAACCTTAAGGCGATTTAGAACCTTTCCCGGTCTGATTGAATCAGACAGGGGTCTCTGGCGTTTTGTTTTGTCCCGCTTTCTTTCGCCAAAACGGCTTCCGCTTCGGCGCAAAGCGCTTCGGGATTTCAACCTAGGATCTCGCCGTCGGCGCGCCGACGGCGGGTGTTTGTCAGGAGACCTCGCCTGCAGCGAGGCGTCAGAGGCCGCGCCCCCTGCGGCTTTACCGCCGCTTGACGGCGACGGGCTGTCCATGCCCTTTACCCCCTGTTGATTTTACGCCCGGAACGCAGGCGCGTCCGCGAATTTAAAGGCGAGGGGAGACCGCAGGGATGAATATCCACGAATATCAGGCCAAGGCTATTTTGCGCGAATTTGGCGCTCCCGTCGCGGCCGGCGTCCCGGTTCTCAAGGCCGGGGACGCCGCCGCCGCCGCCCGCCAGCTGCCTGGTCCAGTCTATGTCGTCAAAGCCCAGATCCATGCGGGCGGCCGCGGCAAAGGCAAATTCAGGGAAGCCTCCGCCGGCGAGCAGGGCGGCGTCCGCATCGCCAAATCAGTCGAGGAGGCCGAAGCCTACGCCAAACAAATGCTTGGCGCGACGCTGGTGACGCTGCAAACAGGCGAGGCCGGCAAGCAGGTCAACCGGCTCTACATTGAGGATGGCGCCGCCATTGACAAGGAATTCTACCTGTCGATGCTGATCGACCGGGCGACCTCCCGTATTTCCTTCGTCGTTTCGACGGAAGGCGGCATGGACATCGAGAAGGTCGCGCACGACACGCCCGAAAAAATTGTCACTTTCTCGGTTGATCCGGCTACGGGACTCCAGCCGCACCATGGTCGTCACATCGCCGACGCGCTGGGCCTCAAAGGCGATCTTGCCAAACAGGCGGGCGAGCTTGCGGAAAAACTCTACAAGGCTTTTGTCGCCAAAGACATGGAGCTTCTCGAAATCAACCCGCTGATTGTTACGAAGGACGGCAATCTGCGCTGCCTCGACGCCAAGGTGAGTTTCGAGAACAACGCGTTGTTTCGTCACCCGGAACTTGGTGAATTACGCGACCTCTCCGAGGAGGACGAGAAGGAGATCGAGGCCTCGAAACACGACCTGGCCTATATCTCGCTCGACGGCAATATTGGCTGCATGGTCAATGGCGCAGGCCTCGCCATGGCGACCATGGACATCATCAAGCTTTATGGCGCCTTCCCCGCCAATTTCCTCGACGTCGGCGGCGGCGCCACAGCCGAAAAGGTTACGGCGGCCTTCAAGATCATCACTGCCGACCCGAATGTTAAAGGCATACTGGTCAACATATTCGGCGGCATCATGCGCTGCGACACCATCGCCGAGGGCGTGATCGCGGCGGTGAAGGAAGTTGGGCTCAAGGTGCCGCTGGTGGTGCGCCTAGAGGGCACGAACGTCGATCTGGGCAAAAAGATCATCAGCGAGTCGGGACTTAACGTCATCCCCGCAGACGATCTTGACGACGCAGCCCAGAAAATCGTGAAGGCCATCCAGACAGCCTGATCAAGGCCCGCCGTTTGGTTGTCGGCGCGTTTATTTGCCGGCACTTGCGGCGGAGGCCCAAAACGGCCATTTTCAGGGGCAAAAGGTCGCTACAGAACCGAGTGTTGGCCGGGGCAGGTCTATCCACCGGCCATCATCCCCCTACTACCGTCAGGACCTCGCCTTGCGATTGTTCATTCGTTCGATGGTCCGCCGCCGCCCCGATAGTTTCAGGCGGTTTGCGGAGATCTTTGCCCTGTCCTGCGTCAGCCTGCTGGCGCTTGCAGATCGGGCGGTCATGGCCGCGACGCCGCAAGATACGGCCGTGTCCCGGCCTTTTGAGGTTGGGGCGGGTCTGTCAGGCAATTACCTTGCCGCCATTGTCGCCGGCTCCGAGCGCGATACGCTAGCTGCCGCGACCTTTTTCAATGAAGCCCTGCGAATCGATCCCAAAAATCGCGATTTGATCGATCGCGCCTTCGTCGCCTCTCTCGCCAACGGCGAACTCGATCAGGCGGCGCCGCTTGCCCGCCAGGTGCTTGCGCATGATCGCGGCAACGGACTGGCGCGGCTGACTCTGGCCGTGGATCACATCGAAAACAATCGCTGGCAGGCGGCGCGGATCGAACTGGCTCGCGGCGGCGGCGATCGCAGCAAGGACATTACCTCAACGCTGTTGACCGCATGGACTTTCGCCGGGGCCGGGGACACCCGCCGGGCGCTCTCGACGCTCGATACCCTCAAGGAAGATGTCTTTCAGGTCTTCCGGGATTATCACGCAGCGCTCATCGCCGATCTCGGCGGCGACGTCGCCGAGGCCGAGCGTCGCTTCGCCTCCGCCTATGGCGCCGAGCATAATCTGCTGCGCGTTGTCGACGCCTACGGACGTTTTCTCGCCCGTCATGATCATCGTGATGAGGCGAGAAAAGTCTACAAGGATTTCGGCGAGCTGCTGCCGAGCCACCCGACTGTCGTCGCCGCCATCGCGGCGCTCGACGCCGGCAAGCCCCTTCCGCCCTTTGTTCAAAACGCCAGACAGGGCGCCGGAGAGGCGTTGTTCGGATTGGGGTCCTCGGGCGGCCGTCAGGGCGATGAACTTGCTTCTTTGATTTATCTTCGTCTCGCGCTCAACCTCACGCCGGAGAATGCGCTGGCGATCATTACGCTCGCGGATGTTTACGAGCGCATGAAACAAAGCGAATCGGCGATCGACCTCTACGAAAGCGTGCCAAAAGACGATCCCCTCAGGGTGAACGCCGACGTTCAGGCGGCATTGTTGCTTGAAACCCTTGGCAAGTCCAAGGAGGCCACGGAGCGCCTTGAGAAGGTCGTGGCGGCGCATCCGCTAAATGAGGAGGCGCTCACAGCGCTGGGGAATCTTCAACGATCGCGAAAAATGTTCACGGAAGCGGCGGACACCTACAGCCGTGTTCTTGCGTTACAAACGGCGCCCGACAAGAATCAGTGGATAATTTATTATTACCGCGGGATCGTGAACGAACGCAGCAAGCATTGGCCCCAGGCCGAAGCCGACCTGAAAAAAGCGCTTGAATTGAACCCCGATCAGCCGCTGGTGCTGAATTATCTCGGCTATAGCTGGGTTGATCAGGGCGTGAATCTCGACGAGGCGTTCAAGATGCTGCGCCGTGCGGTCGATTTGCGCCAGCGCGATGGTTATGTCGTCGATAGTCTCGGCTGGGCCTACTATCGTCTCGGTCGTTATGACGACGCCGTCAACGAACTCGAGAAAGCCATCGATCTGAAGCCTTCCGACCCTGTGATCAACGACCATCTGGGGGACGCCTACTGGCGCGTCGGTCGTAAACTCGAAGCGCAATTCCAATGGAACCACGCCCGCGATCTTAATCCGGAGCCGGACGAATTGCCAAAAATCCTTGATAAAATCAAAAACGGTCTCACCGACAAACCCACCTGACAGATTTCTATCGTCGCCAGCTTTTGCGGATGCTGGACGTGACATCTGCCATCTCGCCTGCGCCGATACGCGCCGGCGGGGTTGGCGTTTCCGGGTCAGCGGGGGCGCTCAGCGGACCGAGCGCATCGGCCCCGTGCGACGTTTGATCGAAGGCGGCCGCCGGCGGCTTTCCACTCGTGTCATTGTCGGTTTCGTCGCCCGCAGCAGGAAGGATTGCTCGCGCCACATCCGGCGAGAAATCGGGCGGCGGGATCGTCTCCTGCGGCGAAGGCTTGCAAATGTGGCGTCCAGACTTGCCATGCTGCGCCAGATCGACATGGATGTGATTGTAGTGGAACGCGTTTGATCCCGGCGACAGCACGGTGGTGAAATGGCCGCAGGAGCCGCGATGGACGTCCATAAGAAAGGCGCGGGCCTGCTCGTCGCCGCGCCACCAGTCGTTGACCAGCGTGATCTGACGGCCGTCGGCGAGCACGAAGCCGCCGATATCGAGAGCATTGCCGAAGGAATGTTCGGAGAGTTGCGCGCCGCGCTGGTTGTTCATGCCGCGACAGGCGTAAGAGCCCATCGAATTGATCTGAACGACGTTTTGGCCAAAGCGAGCCTGCGCCGCCGGCTGCACCACATCGGCGAGCCAGGCGTCGAGTTCCGCCACCATGGGGCAATCGAGCGTCGCGGCGGCGTTGAAGGCGACCGCGCCGGCCTGCAGGGCCGTCACCTTGAAGGGTTTGGTCAGGCCGCAAATGCCGGGGCCGTCGACCTCATTGGCGAGCGCGATCCATTCCGAGGGCTGGACGCGTCTTTGGGCGAGGCAGGCGTTCTCCGCCTGGCTGCGCCACGCTGGCCGTTGCGGCTTGAACGGCCCGGAACAGCCGGCGAGGGCGACGGCGACGATAAAGCCGAATGAGCGGAAGAGATGGCGGGCCATGGGCCAAAGCCTGCCGAAGGAGCCGTTAAAACGGCGTCGAAAAATTTAGTTAACGATATTTTTATTTTGGCCGGGCGCGTTGCAGCGCGGTCACGCGCGCACTCGCTTCGCCGTCTTTCATCAAACCTTGGGCTGTCGGCCTCTCTCCCAGAGCGCTTATCGCCACAAGCGGAAACCGATTTGGCGCAAGAAAGCGCGAGGAGACAAAACAACAGAGCCCCGGGCCGATTCAATCAGGCCGGGAAAGATTCTAGGGGTAAAGGATATCGACCTGACCGCTCTCCAGGCGATAGAGGCCTCCAACGACCCTGATTTTTTTGTCAAAGGTCGCCCGGTTCAGGATTGGCGCAGAGGCTTTGAGCTTCTGGACATTCATCAGGATGTTGTGCTTGATCGCGACGGCGAGTTGCTCCCCCTCACGACGGAACTGCGTTCCTGCAAGCGCCGGGGCGATGGCCTCAGCCAGCACGGGCAGATGACCCGGCAATCTTTTACCGGTCCTGGCGGTTTCCAGCGCCGCCCCCACAGCCCCGCAGCTCTCGTGACCGAGCACCATGAGCAAAGGCGTATTTAATTTCAGAACCGCATATTCGAAACTTGCGATGACTTCCGGCGCGACAAAATTTCCGGCGATCCGAATATTGAAGAGATCGCCAAGCTCGCTGTCGAAAATGTAAGCGGGGGCCAGACGCGAATCGGCGCAGCTCAAAACCGCCGCGAAAGGGTTTTGGCCGCCCAACAGGGCCTCACGCTCGGCGCGAAAGTCTTGTGGTCTCCCGAGGCCCCGGCGAAAACGTCGATTGCCCTCCGCCAGTCGTTCGAGCGCCGCGTCCGGAGAGAGCGCGTTCTGTGGCTTTGGCGCAGCAGGCCGGTTTGCGGCCCGCGCCTGGAAAGAGGCGATCGCACTCACGCTTCCGGCGATGAATTCCCGGCGACCAAGCGGCGTTTTAGCTGCTGGTCCCGTGAGGCGGCAGAACAGGCACATGATCAGCGATTGTTTTGCTCAACCTGACAGCTTCGCGATCAGCGCGTCGGAGATTTCGAAATTGGCGTAGACGTTCTGGACGTCGTCGTTATCCTCAAGCGTATTGACCAGTTTGACGATTTTCTCGCCAGCCTCGTCGTCGACCTTGATCGTGTTCTGGGGACGCCACGCCAAAACCGCTTTGCGCGGATCGCCGAATTTCTCCTCCAGCGCCTTGGCGACGTCCCGCAAGCTCTCGACCGTGGTGACAATTTCATGTGTTTCCTCGGTGGAGGCGACATCGTCGGCGCCAGCCTCAATCGCCGCCTCCACCATCGAGTCCTCGGAGGCGACCTTTTTGTCGAACTCGATCAGACCGACACGGTCGAACATGAAGGAAACCGCGCCGGTTTCGGCAAGCGCGCCGCCGGCCTTGGTGAAATAGGAGCGCACCTCGCCCGCCGTGCGGTTGCGATTGTCGGTCAAGGCCTCGATGATGACCGCGACCCCGCCGGGGGCATAACCCTCGTAGCGCACCTCGTCGTAATTCTCCGCATCGGCGCCGGAGGCTTTCTTGATGGCGCGCTCGATATTGTCTTTCGGCATATTTTCCGCCTTGGCGGCGAGCACGGCGGCGCGCAGCCGCGCGTTCATGTTGGGGTCGGGCAAACCGGTTTTGGCGGCGACAGTGATTTCGCGGGCGAGCTTGCTGAAGAGCTTGGAGCGGATGGCGTCCTGCTTGCCCTTCTTGTGCATGATATTCTTGAATTGACTGTGCCCGGCCATCTTTTTTCGCCCTTGGTCCTTCCATTTACGCCTGAAGCGGCGCGCCGCGCGTGGTATACGCCGGCAGGGTCAGGAAATAAAGAAAAGGGAGAGTAAATGACAACCCGGCCCGAAGACCATGAGGCCTCTGGCGGCGAGCGTCGACCGCCGCCGCCGCATCCCCTTCGACGCCAGTGTCCCTTGCCGGGAGAGCGGCCAAAACCGGATCAAGAAGACCCTGCCGCCTCCGAGCGGGTGCGCGCCCTGATCGCAAGCCCGGCCTATCAGGAGGCGGACTCCGATGTCGAATTTCTCAACTCCTCCTTGGCGCGCGGTCCCCGCCTCCAGCTCGACTATCTGAAAGCCGAAACATTGCTCCAGGCCGAGAGGATCACCGACGCGATCGTGGTGTTCGGGTCCACCCGCCTTGCAGAGCCTGTCGCCGCGCGGGCCAGGCTCGCTGCGGCGCGCGCCGTCAGCCGCGCCGCGCCCGACGACGCCCGACTGCGTGAAAAGGTCGGCGTCGCTGAACGATTATTAGAAAAGTCAAAGTATTATGACATAGCCCGGGAGTTCGGCGCCCTGGTTGGAGGGGCCTGCGATTGTCCGGATGGCCGTCGTCTTGCAATCGTCACCGGCGGCGGTCCCGGCGCCATGGAAGCGGCCAATCGCGGCGCTTTCGATGTTGGCGCGCCAACCGTCGGATTGAACATCTCGCTGCCGCGGGAACAGTTTCCAAATCCATATCTCTCGCCCCAATTATGCTTGCGTTTTCATTACTTTGCGATCCGAAAGCTGCATCTTGTCCAGCGCGCCCGGGCCTTGGTGGCTTTTCCGGGCGGCTACGGAACCCTGGACGAATTGTTTGAAACCCTGACGTTGGTTCAGACCCGTAAGATAAGCCCCTTGCCGATAGTTCTGGTCGGCGCGGACTTCTGGCGACAAGCCTTCAATGTCGACTTTCTGGTCGCAGAGGGGGTGATCGACCCGGAAGATCGGGAACTGTTCTGGTTCGCCGAAAACGCCGCCGATATCTGGGACGGCATTCTTTACTGGTGGAGGAGGGCGGGCGCGCCCCTGTTCTGACTTGGGCGGCGGGCGATTTGCGCTCGCCGCCATTGCGTTGCCGTGGCGGTGCAACTATTTGCAAATGTGGCGGCGCTGCGCCGCACAAAAACGGAGATTTCTTATGAGTTGGCTGAAAGCGAT
>JBBARD010000039.1:10803-18796 GCA_040399965.1 Methylocystis sp.
GGCGGCGCTGCGCCGCACAAAAACGGAGATTTCTTATGAGTTGGCTGAAAGCGATTACGGGGGGCGTGATTGGCGCCGAGGCGCTGAACCTGATCAAAGCGTATGTCGACCAGCAGGGCGGCCTTGAGGGCGTCGTTAAAAAAATTGAAGCAACGGGTTTTGGACGTGAAGTGAAGTCGTGGATTTCGACCGACCCGAACAAGCCGCTGAACGAGATCGAAATTGGTCAGGCTCTCGGCATCGATCGCATCAAGGCCGCCGCCAAGGAGGCGGGCGTCGATCTCGACAAGGCGCGCGACATGCTTGCCGAATATCTTCCGATCGCCATCGACAAGGCGACGCCCGAGGGCAAGTTGCCCCCGAAAGACAAGGACGTCGCCTGACGCCAGCTAAGGCTTTTCTGCGCGCGGGCCGTCGGCGGGATGCGTCGACGGCCTTTTGTCGTCAGGATCTTGCCGCGCCAGTCCCGCGCGCCACACGCCTGCGTGATCCCGCCCGAGGCAAACTGGACGCCGGCCCATCCGAAGCCGGCCAGCCGGAAGTCGACCTTGCCTCTCACCCGGCGATTTTGTAAGGCCGAACGATCCATTCGCGTTCTGCGTTCTGACGCCTCCTGCGTCACGCGCTGATAAGCGACGCGAACATGTTTTAGATTTTTTGGCGCATGCGCCTTTCTCGCGAAGGAGAGGCTGCGCGAACGGACACATGGAGAAATTATGGCCCGGCGCGCGCTGGTAACAGGCATCACTGGACAGGATGGCGCATATCTCTCGCAATTCTTGCTGGAGAAGGGCTATGAAGTTCATGGCGTTATTCGCCGCTCTTCCCATCGGGGCGTCGAGGATCATCGCCTGCGCTGGCTCGGCGTCGCCGATCGGGTCCAATTGCATGACGCCGATCTGGCCGATGTGTCGAGTTTGCTGCGCACGGTCAATGACGTACAGCCGGACGAGATTTATAATCTCGCGGCGCAATCCTTTGTCGCCTCGTCGTGGAGACAGCCGATCCTGACCGCCAACGTCACCGCCGTCGGCGTCACCAATATGCTCGAGGCGATGAGGATCGGCGCCCCGGGCGCGCGTTTTTATCAAGCTTCGTCCTCCGAGATGTATGGGCTTATTCAGGAGTCCATGCAAAGTGAGAAAACGCCATTTTATCCTCGCAGCCCATACGCAGTGGCGAAGCTTTACGGTCACTGGATCACGGTCAATTACCGTGAGAGCTTTGGCCTTCATGCGTCGTCCGGCATATTATTTAATCACGAGAGCCCTTTGCGCGGCGTCGAGTTCGTCACCCGCAAGGTGACCCGCACCGTAGCGGCGATCAAACTTGGGCAGGCCAGGGAGTTGCGTCTCGGGAACATCGACGCCAAGCGCGACTGGGGTCACGCAAGGGATTATGTCCGGGCGATGTGGCTCATGCTTCAGCAGGACAAGCCGGACGATTATGTTGTGGCGACGGGGGTCACGACGACCGTCCGCGATATGTGCAGGATCGCATTTGCTCACGCCGGCCTTGAGATGGACAGGCATTTGATCATCGATCCGGCTTTTTTCCGTCCTGCGGAAGTCGATGTGCTGCTGGGCGACTCAACCAAGGCGCGGGCCGCATTGGGCTGGACGCCGGAAATCGATCTGGAGACGATGATCAAGGAAATGGTCGACGCCGATCTTGAGCGATTGCGTCGCGAGCCATTAAGTTAACCCAAGACTGACGACAAAATGAGCACATATGAACGCATCCTGATCACGGGGGGGGGCGGATTCGTTGGCGCACATCTGACGCAGGCGCTGCGCCGGGCGTTTGTCAGCGCAAAAATTGTGGTCCTCGCTCGTCCGGACGAGCGCGTGCGCCTTTCAGATGTGGAGGTCGTCCTTTGCGATCTGACGGATGAAACGGCGGTCGAGAAAATTGTCGCCGATGTTGCGCCCGATCTGGTTATCCACCTGGCTGGACAAACGTCGGTGGGCCAGGCGTCGAAACTTGTCGAGCAGACATGGCGCGTCAATGCGCTCGCTTCGTTTTTTCTTGGCGCCGCCGTCATCCGTCACGTTCCATCGGCCGTTATGTTTTTTGCATCCTCCGCCAATGTTTATGGCGCGAGTTTCCGTGACGGCGTTCTCTCAGAGGACGCGCCCCTGCAACCACTCGATGTCTACGCCCGTTCCAAGGTCGCCGCCGAATATCTGCTCTCCGATCTGTTTCGAGCAGCGGGTCGTCTTGTGATCGTGCGTCCGGTGAATCATTCCGGGCCGGGTCAGCGCAGTAATGATTTTGTCTTGCCGTCCTTCGCCGCGCAGGTCGCCGCCATCGAAGCGGGACGCGTCGAACCGCGCATGAAGGTGGGCGATCTGTCTCGAATTCGCGACTTTCTGGATGTTCGCGATGTCATTGACGCCTATCTGCGCCTCATTGCAATCGCGCGTGAATTGCCTGAAAATGTCATGGTTTTCAATGTCTCTTCGGGCGCGGGTTACGCCATTGGCGCGCTGCTCGAAGAGTTGCGGGCGTTGTCGGGCAAGGATTTCGACATCGAAGTCGATCCCGAACGCATGCGTCCTTCCGCCGTCGATATCTCCAGAGTCATCTGCAACTCTTCCCGGCTTCGGTCGGCGACGGGCTGGGCGCCCGGTATCCCGATCCGGGAAACAATCCGGGCGTTGCTCGACGAACGACGCGCAGAGATTGACGATGGACCCGCATCATGAACGATGGCCCCTCGCAGAAGCGCGACGCCGATCAGGAGCGTATCCGGCTTCTCGAGTTTCAGCTTGATTATCTTCGCGCCGAAATGCTTCATCTGACAAACGAGCGCTATCGGCTGATTTATTCCGTCTCCGGCCACATTTACCGTTTTTTGCGCCCGATCGAGTCGCGGCTGGCCGACATTCTGGCCGTCATCATGCCCTCTTTGCGCCCGCGCAAGGATCATGCGTCGATACAAACCGAAGAGGCGACGTCCCTGCCCGACGATTTTCAGGGCATGACCAAAGTCTCCGTCGCAACAACACTGCCGGCGCGGCGGTTGCTGATCGACGTCACCGGCACCGTCCAGCGCGATGCGGGCACGGGAATCCAGCGGGTGGTCAAGGAAATCGTGCGCGCTTTTTATGCTGACGACGATCGCAATCTTCCGGCGATCGCCGTGCGCTGCGAAAACGGACGGTTATTGGCGGCGAACGCCTTTGTCGCATCGCTTTCGGGCGGGTCGGCCGCGAGAATGGAGGCCGATCCGGAAATCGAAATTGCGCCGGGCGACCGCTTTCTGATGTTGTCGGATAGCTGGAACGCGTTTGAAATACTGGCGCCGGTCATCGCCGCCATTCGCGCGAACGGCGGCGAAATCATTTCCTGCATTTTCGATCTGATCCCGGAATTACATCCCTGGGCCTGTCATGAGGTGACGGTTCCGCGCTATCGCGCATGGCTGCGTCGCGGGTTGATCGAAAGCGATGGTTTCATCGCCATTTCGCAAACGGTGGCGGACGAACTGGCGGACTATGTCGAGCAACATCGCCTCCCGCACAGACAGGGCTTGAAGATCGGCTGGTTTCATTGTGGCGCGGATATTCCCGTCGCCGCGACGCGCGCGCCACGAGATCGAATTTGTGCGGCGGTTTCAGGCGCGGCGCCAGCCTTCCTGAGCGTCGGCACGATCGAACCCCGCAAGGGGCACCGCGTCGCGCTGGCCGCTTTCGAATGTCTGTGGCGCGAGGGGGTCTCGGCGCGTCTTGTGATCGTAGGCAGGAGAGGATGGTTCGAGGAAGCGGTGGTCGCAACGATTACGGGACATGCCGAATTCGGCCGGCGTCTGTTCTGGCTCGACGATGTCGAGGACAGCGAACTGGCCTACCTGTATGAAAACGTCGCCGCGCTTGTCTTGCCGTCCTTTGCTGAGGGCTTCGGATTGCCGATCGTCGAGGCGGCCCGTCATGGCCGCCCGGTGATTTGCAGCGATATTCCGGTGTTTCGTGAGGTGGGGCGTGATGGCGCCGCGTATTTCCATGTCAACGACCCTGACGCCCTTGCCGCGACCATTCGGAAGTTTTTGGCTGGCCAGGGCGGGGTCGATCCGCAACGGGCGTTGCAGGTCACCTGGCGCGCCGCAGCCCGGCGCATCGCCGATGTGCTGACGCGGGAGGACTGGCGGCGCCGGCTCGCCTGACCGCAACGATCCACAGGACCCGGATCCTGTCGGCCGCACGAAAATGGCGTTGCCGGGCCGATTGCCGTGGTCGTGGCCCGCTCCATATTGGAGAATGTCGAGGCGTGTTCGGGCAAAGCTCCCGGGCAGGCGCGTAGAAAAGGGTGGCTTATGTCGATCAATATTCCCGTGCTGGGCGAAGAAACGCCAAAAGTTCTCGGCAAGATGCTGAATTTGGAAGCTTCACAGCTTTCCCTTCCGGAATCAGCCGACCAGATGAAGCTGTTTCTGGGGCTTTATGTCGTGTTTCAGGCGATTGCCCAGTCCTTCAGCCACTCGATCCTCGGCAGCATCGCTTTTGGCGTGGGCAGCGCCGCCATCCTCTACGGAACGACGTTCTATCTGCTCCGCTATCTCAAGGAAGAGCACAAATTCGTGAAGACCATGACGGCGCTGGCCGCCATGGGCGCTCTCGCCGCCGCCGCCTACATCGTGCTTCACCTGATCGTCGGCGTCGCCTTGCCGCCGCCTTTGCCGACAGAGCGTCTGGTGCGCTTCCTGCTATTCCCGATCCTGATGTGGACAGCGTTTATGTACGCTTTTCTGTTCCGGCATGTGTCGATGCGTTCGATTCCGGCATTCTGCACCGCCGCCTTCTATGTGTTGGCCATTCAGGTTTTTCTGTCAGCTGTCGCACGTTGATCGCGCTTCACGAATTAAAATTAAACCGGCCCCGGCGGCCGGTTTTTTTTCGTCAGGCCCTTTAAGGTCGAGATTAAGCTAATATTAAGCATAATTGTCTAGCTTTCGTTTACTGTTCTACTGCTTCGGCGCTTTCCGGCCGGAGTCTGTCAGGAAGCAAACGATGACTCGCAATTCCCTGTCGGCTTGTTTCGGTCTGTGCCTCGCGTCTCTCGTTCAGGGCGCTGCTTTATGGGGGACGCCGGTCGTTGCGGCGGATTTCAAACCCTATGCGCCGCCTGCGCCGCCACCGGCGGAGGAGCCGGTCGAATGGGGGTCGGGCTGGTATCTGCGCGGCGACATTGGCTGGCAGAACGTGCAGCTTCCGGCAGTGACCGGCGATTTCGCCACGATCAAGGGAATCGACAACATTGTCTCGGGCGGGCTGGGCGCAGGCTATCAGTTCAACGACTGGCTGCGCGCCGATCTGACCGTCGATCGCAGCGTTTTCCGCATGAACCGCGGGTTGGATACGGTCTGGTGTCCCTACGGAGCGGTTGGTCTTTTCGGTGAAAACGCCGATGGAAACGAGGTGCCGGTCGGCATTTTCGCCAATCCGTCCGAGACATGCGAGCCAAGAGCCAAGGGCACGTTGAACCGCACCAGTTTTCTGGTTAACGGCTATCTCGATCTTGGTCATTACTGGGGTTTCACCCCCTATGTCGGCGCCGGGCTGGGCGCAAGCTACAATCAGTCCTCTTCAAGCCTGATTTATTACCGGACCTCCGATGGCGCGCCTTGGGGTCCGGATCTAACGCTTCAAGAGCAAAACGTCCCGCAATGGATCACGCTCGGCGGCGCAACCTGGCCGATTCAGCTGCCCTTCGGCCCCACCAACTGGAATCGCTACGCCGAAAAAAAATCCTGGGCCTTCGCCTGGAATCTGATGGCCGGCTTCACTTACAACCTTCAGGACAACCTTAAGCTCGACATCGGCTATCGTTATCTCAACGCCGGAACCTATACGAGCCTGCCGGGGTACTGGACGCAACGTCCGCCGGTGACGGGCAGCATCATCGCGCAGGAGGTGCGGGTCGGCCTGCGGGTCACCGCCTACTGAGCTTGCGCCTCGCGCTGAAGCGCAAAGCGGCGTATAGCGCCCCAGATCGCGCCGGACGGGCGGCGCCGGACGGATGCGGCCAGAATGCCGGAATTGCCTGAAGTTGAAACGGTCAGGCGCGGATTGGCGCCGGCGCTCGAAGGCGCGACGATTGCCTGCGTCGAGCTGCGCCGCAAGGATTTGCGCTTGCCTTTTCCGCATGATTTCGCCCGTCGTCTGACCGGTCGTCGAATTCTCGCGCTCTGGCGTCGCGCCAAATATCTTGTCGCCCTGCTGGACAACAACGAGGCGCTGGTCATGCATCTGGGCATGAGCGGCTCGTTTCGAGTCGATGGGACGACGCCAGGCGCCTTTCATCGCGCGCGCGACAAAAGCGCCGCGCATGACCACGTCGTGCTGCATCTCGATCACGGCGGTCGCGTCGTTTACAACGATCCGCGCCGTTTCGGCTTCATGCTGCTGCTGAACGCCGCAACGCTCGACGCCGATCCGCATTTTCGTCATCTGGGGGTTGAGCCCTTCGACGCAGCGCTCGACGCCAATTATCTTGCCAGGGCCTTTGCCGGCCGCAAGGCGCCGGTGAAGGCGCTGCTGCTGGATCAGCGTCTGATCGCCGGACTGGGAAATATTTATGTCTGCGAGGCGCTGCATCGCGCGGGCGTCTCGCCCAAACGGGCCGGCATGACGCTTGTGCGCGCCGACGGCAAGGCGACGGCGGCGCTCGCGCGCCTGCCGGAGGCGATCCGCGCCGTGCTGGAGGCGGCGCTCGCCGCTGGCGGTTCGTCCTTACGCGATCATCGGCAGGCGGATGGGTCGCTCGGCTATTTCCAGCATAGTTTTCGAGTTTACGACCGCGAAGGCGCCGCCTGTCCGACGCCGGGTTGCGCCGGAGCCATTGAGCGGATCGTCCAATCGGGACGTTCGTCTTTCTATTGTCCGCGCTGTCAGAAGTGACCGCTTGCGGGAGCATGCGCGGCGCGCGTAGAACCAACGCATGATTTCCGCATCCGCCTCCTGTCCGCCGGCGTTATCAGTCTGCGGGCTGGAGAAATTCTATAATGGTCGGCGGATCGTCGGGCCGCTCGATTTCGTGTTGCCGCCAGGTTCCGTCACCGGTTTGCTGGGCGGCAACGGCGCCGGCAAGACCACGACCATCGGCATGATTATGGGCCTGATCGAGCCGAGCGCGGGCGAAATCCGCGTGTTTGGCCATGACATGTCGCTGGCGCGTTATGAAGCCCTGGGACGGATGAATTTCGAAAGTCCCTATGTCGATCTGCCGCATCGACTCACTGTTCGGCAGAATTTGCGTATTTTTGGCCTGCTCTACGACGTCGCCGACCTTGAGGCGAAAATTGAGTCGCTGGCGGACGATCTGGCCTTGCGCGATTTTCTCGATCGACCGACAGGCCGGCTCTCGGCGGGGCAGAAAACTCGCGCCTCGATCGCCAAGGCCTTGCTCAATGATCCACAACTTCTGCTGCTCGACGAGCCCACCGCCTCGCTCGACCCCGATACGGCGGATTGGGTGCGCACGCGTCTGGAGACCCATTGTCATACCCATAATTGCGCCATTCTGCTCGCCTCTCACAATATGGCCGAGGTCGAGAGGCTCTGCGATCGCGTGTTGATGCTGAAAAACGGCGTTATGGTCGATGACGCGCCGCCGGCGGCGCTCATTGCGCGTTACGGTCGCGCCACGCTGGAGGAAGTGTTTCTCGATATTGCGCGCGGCGACGGCGGGGCGATTTCAACATGAGCGCATCTTTCTCCCTGCAACGGGTCGGCGCGATGGTGTTGCGCTACAGTTACCTGCTCCGCTCTTCGCGATTGCGTATTCTGGACATGATCTACTGGCCGGCGGTGCAGCTTTTGACCTGGGGATTTCTCCAGACCTATCTGATGCGCGCCGGCGCGCTTCAGGCGCCGGGCGGCGGCGCGCAAGCGGCGGGCACGCTGATCGGCGCCATTTTGTTGTGGGATATTCTGTTGCGCGGCCAGCAGGGTTTCTGCTTCTCTTTCATCGAAGAAATGTGGTCGCGCAATCT
>JBBARD010000039.1:18896-22469 GCA_040399965.1 Methylocystis sp.
TTGATGTTTATCGTTCAACCCCTTGGCGCTGTTTATTATCCCGTTTCCACCCTGCCGGGATGGCTTCAGTCCGTGTCCTGGCTGTTGCCCCCGACCTATGTGTTCGAAGGACTGCGCAGCGTGCTGATCGATCATGTGATTCGCTGGGATTTCATGGCCAAGGGATTGGCGATTGATCTTGTTCTTTTTGCCGCCGCTGCTTCGGCCTTTGGGTTCTTTCTCAAGAGCGCGCGGCGCGCCGGCGTCCTGTTGCAGTCGGGCGAATGATGAAAATGAAGCGCGCTGACATGGTCCTGCAGGAGCGCGGTTTCTTCGAGAGCCGCGCCAAAGCCCGCGCCGCTCTGGAGGCGGGGCTTGTGCGCATCAATGGCTCCATTGTGACAAAGCCTGCGACGCCGGTGGCCGGGACGGCGCAAATTGTCGCCTCGGCGCCGCATCCATGGGTGTCGCGCGGCGGAGTCAAGCTCGATCATGCGCTGGCGCATTTTGCCGTCGATCCGTCAGGACGCTACTGTCTTGATGTCGGCGCCTCGACCGGCGGCTTCACCGACGTTCTGCTGGCCCGAAACGCACGGCATGTAATTGCGGTCGATGTCGGGCGAGATCAATTACACCCGAAGTTACGCGTCGATCCGCGCGTAACCTCTCTTGAGGGACAGGATATACGCGCGCTTGCGCCGGCGCGTCTGGCGGAGCCGCCGTCTCTTGTCGTCGTCGACGCCAGTTTCATCGCGCTCACTTCGTTGCTTGCGTCGATCGCTTCTCTGGCGGCCGGGGAAGCAGAGTTGGTCGCGCTGATCAAGCCGCAATTCGAAGCCGGACGCGGCGCGACGAAGAAAGGCGTCGTGCGCGACGAAAAAATTCATTCCGAAGTTTGCGCACGTGTTGTCGACGCCTTAAGCGCGGGGGGCTGGCGCGTTTCGGACGTGATTGCCTCGCCGATTTCTGGCGGCGACGGCAATCGCGAATTTCTTCTTCACGCTGCGCGCGGATGAAAAAATTATCGATTGAACGTCTGGGGTCCCGGGGCGAAGGGATTGCGACAGGCGACGGCCAACGTATCTTTGTCCCCTATGCGCTCGCCGGCGAAACAGTCCATGCCGAGATCGAGGGCGATCATGCGCGGCTGGTCGAAATCATCGTGCCGTCGCCAGATCGCATCGCGCCGATGTGCCGCCATTTCGGCGACTGCGGCGGTTGCGCTGTGCAAAATTTACGATACGACGTCTATGCCGCATGGAAGCGCAGCCTCGTCGAAACCGCCTTGCGCAATGCCGGTCTTGATGTTCCGGTTGGCCAACTGGCCGATGCGCATGGCCGAGGGCGCCGCCGAGTCACTTTTCACGCCCGCTTCGCACAGGACGAGACGCGTGTCGGATTCATGGCGGCGCGGTCGCATCGTTTGATCGAGATCGACGCCTGTCCGCTGTTAACGGCGGAATTGGCCCCCGCGCTTGCGGCCGCTCGGATTCTCGCGGCTGCGCTCGCGACCCGCGGCAAACCCCTCGATCTCGCCATCACAGCGACGCCGGCGGGGCTTGATATCGATCTGCGCGGGTCCGGACCATTGACCGATGCCGAGCGCGCCGCCCTTGTCGACGCTGCAAAGACTCTCGACCTTGCCCGTTTGACCAATCATGGTCGTCTTGTGACGCTCGGCCGCGCGCCCAACGTCGATGTTGGCGGCGTGCGCACGCCTTTGCCGCCCGGAGCCTTTCTGCAGGCGACGCACGCCGGCGAGGAGGCGCTGACCCGCCATGTTCTGGCGGCGGCGAAGGGGACAAAAAATGTCGCTGATCTGTTTTGTGGCGTCGGCGCTTTCGCCCTGCCGCTGGCTCGGTTCGCCGCCGTCGCCGCTTATGACAACAACGCGCCGGCGATTGCCGCCTTGAAGACAGCCGCGCATGGCGCCAGCGGCTTGCGTCCGGTGCGGGCGGAATGTCGGGATCTGTATGAGCGACCGCTCATGGCGCAGGAGCTTGCGGCCTTCGATGCCGTGGTTTTCGATCCCCCGCGCGCCGGCGCGTCGGCCCAGTCGACGGAATTGGCGAAGTCTGACGTTCCGCTTGTCGTCGCTGTTTCTTGCAATGCACAAAGTTTTTGCCGCGACGCCGCAATTTTGCGCGACGGGGGCTACCTCACAGAGGAAATCATCCCGATTGACCAGTTTCGCTTCTCTCCGCACCTTGAACTGGTCGCGGTGTTTCGCCGCAAGCGCGAAGGGAAAAACCGCCGGCGACGACTATTAGGTTGATTGATAAGGCTATTCCATTGCCGTTCGACCGGCCGTTGGCTAGCGGCTGTGCCGAAAATGCCGCACCGGCCGCGATAAAAGCGCGTTTTGGGCCGTCGTCGCGGAATGCCGGTTGACGAATTCGAAAACAGGCATAGGATTTGCGATGTATCCGGCGTTATGAGAAATCGCTTTGGTTTCCGTGAACTGGAAGGAGATGTGTCATGATGACTGCGCTAATTGCGGCAACATTGTGTAGTGTCATCCTCATGAGCGCCCCGGCGGCGGCGCGCTCTTATGTCTACGCCCGGAAAAAAGACGTTCGTAAACGCCGTCCGCACTGATGGGCGCCGGAGATAAAGGGCGCGTAAGCTGACCTTATCGTCTGAAAGTTTGGACACGTCCGAAACGATTAATCGTCTCTCGACGATTGTCGGTGGGACATCCGTGATCAAACCATCGGAAGATTTGGACGCTTACACGTCTGAGCCTCGCGGCCAGTTTCATGGTCGAGCGCTTTGCGTTGTCGAGCCTGAAACGCCTCAAAACGTCGCGGCGTTCCTCTCCTTCTGCCGTTCGCAGAAAATCAGCGTCGTTCCTCAGGGAGGAAATACCGGCCTTGTCGGCGGTCAAACGCCAGACTCCAGCGCAAAACAGATCATCCTCTCTCTGCGAAGGCTGCGCGCCATTCGAGAGATAGACCCGACCAGCGACGCCATGACCGTTGAAGCTGGCGTCACACTCCTTGAGACGCAGCAGGCTGCGGCGTCGGTCAATCGTTATTTTCCGCTGTCGCTGGCTTCCGAAGGCAGCTGCACCATCGGCGGAAACATCGCGACCAACGCCGGCGGCGTTCATGTTCTCGCCTATGGCATGATGCGCGATCTTGTCCTCGGCCTTGAGGTCGCGCTTGTCGATGGTCGTTTGCTGTCGACCCTCGGGAAGTTGCGCAAGGATAACACGGGCTACGATCTCACCCGACTGTTCATTGGCTCGGAGGGCACGCTGGGCGTCGTCACCGCTGCGACCCTGAAACTATACCCGCGACCTCGCGGGCACTCTGTCGCCTTTATCGGTCTGAACGATCCCTCGCAGGCGCTGACCCTCCTCTCCTTCGTGAGGGAGCGGGCTGGTCCGGCGCTGCAGGCTTTCGAACTGATGCCGCGACTGGGCGTCGATTTCGTTTTGCAGCACATTCCCGGCGCGCGCGATCCGCTCTCCGGCGCCTATCCCTGGTATGCCCTCATTGAATTGGCCGGTTTCGTCGATCAGGACGCCGATGCGCTGGCGGGACGTATTTTCGAACAGGTTTTTGCGAGCGGACTTGCCGAGGATGCGAC
>JBBARD010000040.1:0-22186 GCA_040399965.1 Methylocystis sp.
CCGAGGTGATCCACCACAGCGCCAGGATCGTCGAAATCGGCTGAAGCCAACGGCGATGCGTCCGGGACCGGTCGCACATTCTGCACCAAGGACAAGAAAGCCGGGTCTCGCCGGCGTCAGTTAGTCTCGTTGCGCGACAGGCGGTGACGCCGACATTGCGATCCACGCTTTTCCGGGTGGGTGAGACGGCAAGGGATCATCTGGCGCGGATGCAGAAATAATAGACTTTTTGCGAGGCGTGGATGGAGCTTAATGCAATAATACTTCAAATAGGCGTAATTTTTTTGCCGGGTCTTGTCTGGGCGAGCCTGGCCTCGCGATACGCCGCCAAACGGCAAATTTCGGAATTTCAATATTTGCTTCAGGTTTTCATTTTTGGAACGATAAGTTACATAATTACATTCGCCTCTTTTCATCTGTTCGGAAAACAATTCGCACTTGCCGACATTAACGAGGCGGTAAAAAACAACACTTTGACGGCTGCGACCATGGAAGAGGTCGGAATAGCGACTGTCGCCGGCCTTATACTGGGAATTGTCTGGTTATATATTAAAAACCATAAGGTCGATACATGGTTTTTACATAAAATCAGGGCTACCGGCGAAATTGGCGAAGACGATATCTGGAATTTTACCTTTAACTCTCCAATCGCCCAAGTGGAATATTGTCATTTCAGGGATTTTGAAAACAAACTGGTGTACGCGGGCTGGGTGTCCCAATTTTCGGAGAAAGAGACCTTGCGCGAACTGGTTCTACGCAATGTAGAGGTCTATGATTTGGGCGGCAATTTGTTGTATACTATGCCTCTTGTCTATCTTGCTCGCAAACCCGATAGTATTCACATAGAATTCCCACATGAGCCTAGGGAGAATGAGGGATGACCAGCCCATCCAGGCCTGCAGACGTCGGTCCGATTCTTCGAGAGGGCTATTGGCGCAAGGGCGGAAGCAACACCGCCATATCGCAGGTGAGAACGCGCCCGGCAGCGCCCGCATCATCGGTAAGCCAGACCCCGGCGGCCACCATATCTGAACCGGAGCGTCCGGAAGTCGCCGCCGCCAAACCGGACATCGCGCCACTCGCCCGGAAAATTACGCTATCGCCTCAGGCGGTAAAGTGAAGCCTGTTTGCTGACCCGTTCGACCTTCTGGCGAACTGCGCCGCCAGACACATGACGGACCGGATCGAACGATCCGCCCCCAATGGCCTGGATCGGTCGCCAGATCTCGCAGTCGGGCGACTTATCTCCTGGTCGGGAGACTGGCGTAGAGGAAACGAATTCGCTTTTGGTCTTTCGTGATCCGCCTTGAATAATCTGCGACAGGTTACGCAGGTTTTCCCCCCACGGGGGCCAAGTCCAGCCCTACGGCAAGAAGCCGCGGCGCCCTCTCTTGCCGCCGAGGGTCTGGTATTCGCTCAGGATACGCTGAGTCCGGCGGCGACGAGTCCGGGCCGGTTGGAATCATGTCCGATCTGTTTCAAGCCGCCAAACTCGACAGCGCCGCGCCGCGGCCATTGGCCGACCGCCTGCGACCGGCAACGCTCGACGAGGTCGCCGGGCAGGATCATCTGCTTGGCCCCGACGGCGCGCTGAAGCGCCTGATCGGCGCCAGCGCCATGGGCTCCCTTGTCTTCTGGGGGCCGCCAGGCACCGGCAAAACCACTGTGGCGCGGCTTCTGGCGAATGAAACGGACCTCGCCTTCCATCAGATTTCGGCGATCTTCTCAGGCGTCGCCGATCTCAAGAAAACCTTCGAGGCCGCCCGCGGGCGCCGCTTGACGGGCAAGGGAACGCTGCTCTTCGTTGATGAAATTCACCGTTTCAACCGCGCCCAGCAGGACTCGTTTTTGCCTGTGATGGAGGACGGAACGATCACGCTGATCGGCGCCACCACCGAAAACCCCTCCTTCGAACTCAACGCCGCGCTTCTGTCGCGGGCGCGGGTGATGATCTTCAGGGCGCTCGACGCCGAGGCGATCGAAAAACTGTTGGCGCGCGCCGAGACCGTTGAGGGCAAAGGTCTGCCGCTCGATCCCGACGCGCGCGCGGCGCTGATCGCCATGGCCGACGGCGATGGCCGCGCCGCCCTGACGCTTGCGGAGGAAATCTGGCGCGCCGCTCGGGAAGGCGAAATCTTCGATCGCAGCGCCTTGTCGACGGTCGTGCAACGACGCGCCCCGATCTATGACAAGGCGCAAGAGGGCCATTACAATCTGATCAGCGCGCTGCACAAAAGCGTGCGCGGCTCCGATCCCGACGCGGCGCTCTACTATCTCGCCCGCATGCTCGACGCCGGCGAAGATCCCTTGTTTCTGGCGCGTCGCATCGTGCGCATGGCGGTGGAAGACATCGGCCTCGCCGATCCGCAGGCGCTGGTCGTCGCCAACGCCGCGAAGGAGGCCTATGATTTTCTTGGCAGTCCGGAGGGAGAACTGGCCCTGGCGCAAGCAGTGATTTATGTCGCGACGGCGCCGAAATCGAACGCCGCCTATGTCGCCTACAAAACGGCGCGGCGTCTGGCGCAGGAAAAAGGGTCGCTCGCGCCGCCGAAAATCATTCTCAATGCGCCGACTGCAACCATGCGCGAGGCTGGTTACGGCGCGGGGTACGAATACGATCACGACGTCCCGGACGCTTTCTCCGGCCAGAACTACTGGCCCGATTCGCTCGAGCCGCAGAAACTCTATCGACCTGTCGAACGCGGCTTCGAGCGTGAACTCGCCAAACGTCTCGAATACTGGGCGCGACTTCGACGCGAACGCGGCCAAAACTAGTGAAAAAGCTGCGGATACAGCCCGATTCTGTTGCCGATTTGTCACGTCCCCGGGCAATCGCACGGCGGCGAGGCTTTTCATTCTGCTTTTCGTTGACCGTGCAGGGATCGTCGCCTTAAGTTTTCCGGACAGCGGCGCTCGCCATCCATGAGGCGCAAAAGACCGCAAGACGTTTTGATCTGGACACAAGAGGGCTCGAAAATGAAAAAGATTATTCTCTCGGCCGTTTCGCTGGCCGCTCTGACAGGTTCGGCCTTCGCCGCCGATCTGCCGACCCGCAAGGAGCCGATGCTGCCCCCGCCGCCTTCCTTCACCTGGACGGGCCTCTATGGCGGCGTCAACGTCGGCTACGGCTTCGGCGCCGGCGGCGCCGACACGGGCGCGCTGAATGGCGTGGCCGCAAACGGGAACCGGGTCACCTCGCCCATCGCCTCTTCATGGAGCAACTCGATCGCTCCTTCGGGCGTGCTCGGCGGCGGCCAGATCGGTTACAACTATCAGTATAATCCCTATGTCGTCGTCGGCGTGGAGACGGACATTCAGGCCGCGGACATGAACGCCTCGAGCGGCTATTCCGGGTTTGGCACCGGCGCCACCTATGTGACCACCACGAAAAACATCGACTGGTTCGGCACGGCGCGCGGCCGTATCGGCCTGACAATGCCGGGCTATTCGAACTTCCTCGTCTATGGCACGGGCGGCTTCGCCTATGGCCAGGTCGACAACAATGTCGGGATCAGCTACCTGACGGCGGAAGGCGGCGCCAGCGGCACCTCTTCCTTCTATCAGACGAAGACGGGTTGGACGGCCGGCGGCGGCGTCGAGTGGTCGCCCCAGTCGTTCCCGGCCTGGTCGGCGAAGGTCGAGTATCTCTACACCGATCTCGGCGCCACCAACCAGAACATCTACAGCCTCTTCAGCGCTCCGGCCGGGACCTTCTTCGGCGCGAGCCATCAGTCGCCGACGCAGTTCAACACGGTGCGCGTCGGTCTGAACTGGCACTTCAACCCCTTCGTGGGCGCACCGATCGTCGCGAAATACTGATTTCCGGTCATTTTGCCGCAAATCCAAGCCCGGCCTTCGCGGCCGGGCTTTTTCTTTTGGCGCTTTTACGCCGTTTTTCACTGGCATTGAAAAACGGCGACGGGCCTGGTTGCCCGACCCGGTCCGGAACATCCGGCGGGAGTAGATTCCCGAATCGTCGCCGCTTCGTGTGATCGTCAGTTTTCCAGAACTTATTATCGATGGGCGCGACGCCTGTGATGTGGATCGAGGGATGAAGATGCCGCGCAACGCCCTCCTCGTCTTCGCCATCATGACAAGCCTTGCGGCGGGCGCGACGCTTCCCGGGCTATTCGCGCGCCTGACCGCTCCGTCCAGCGAAACCCGGACGGCGTCCGGCTCCCCGTCGGCGTCCGCCGACGCCGCCCGGTTGATCCAATTGACGCAGGAGCAAATCGCCGCCGCAAAAATCGAAACCGCCAAAGTCGGATCCGGCGCGCTGGGGCGACGGATCGTCGTTCCGGCGACAATCAAGCCGGACCCCGATCACCTGGCCCGCGTCGCGGCGAAGGTCTCCGGAGTCGTCGCGCAGATGCGCAAGCGGCTCGGCGCGGAAGTCGCGCAACACGAGACTATCGCCGTGATCGACTCGCGGGAGGTCGCCGACGCGAAAAGCGAGTTTCTCGCGGCGACGGTCAACTACGATCTGCAGTCGCAATTATTCCAGCGCGAGAAACGCCTGTTTGAACGCGGCATCACCGCCGAGGTTTTGTTTCTCAAAGCCAAGGCGACCTATACCGAAGCGAAATTGCGTTCCGACCTTGCCCGGCAGAAACTCGCAGCCCTCGACCTGTCGGCGGCCGAGATCGCATCTTTGTCCGGCAAGTCGATCGAAGGGTTGAGAGAAAAGGATATCCGGGCGCCGATCGCCGGTCGGGTGATTGAGCGTCTCGTTAACATCGGCCAGCCGGTGACGGCCGAGTCCCAGATTTACGTGCTCGCCGATCTTTCGGTCGTCGAGGCCGATCTCGCCGTTCCGCTCACGAGCCTCGCCAGCATCCACAAGGGGCAGACGGTCACGCTCTCCACACCGGACGGACATCGCATCGAGGGGCAGGTGACGATCGTCAGCGCTATCGTGACGCCGGAAACCCGCACCGGCCATGTCGTCGCCAGCTTCAAAAATCCCGATTTCGCCCTGAATCCCGGCGCGCTGGTTAACGCGGACATCGCGCTCGCGCAGGCGCCGGTCGAGGTGCTGATCCCGAGGGTCGCCATCCAGTCGATCCATAACGACCCGACCGTTTTTGTGAAAATCCCCGGCGGCTTCGAAAAGCGCATTGTCGAAACCGGCGACGGCGACGACGCCTTTGTCGAGATCGTCAAGGGATTGAAAGTCGGCGAGACCATCGCCGTCGTCAACAGTTTCCTGCTGAAGGCCGAAGCCGGCAAGAACGAAATTCCGGAGGAGTAACGACGTCGCGCCATGATGCAGCGGATTATCGCCTTCTCTGTTCGTCAACGCTGGCTGGTCGTGCTGCTGGTTGCGCTCGTTGGCGTATTCGGCGGCTGGGCGCTGATGCATCTACCGATCGACGCCGTTCCCGACATCACCAACAATCAGGTGCAGATCAACGCCCGCGCCCAGGCGCTCTCGGCGATCGAGATCGAAAAACAGGTCACTTTCCCGATCGAGAACGCCATGGCCGGCATTCCCGGTCTGGAATATACGCGCTCGCTGTCGCGTAACGGCTTCGCGCAGGTCACCGTCGTCTTCGCGGACGGCGTCGATATCTATTTCGCGCGCCAGCAGGTGTCGGAGCGCCTGACCCAGGCGCGAGAGGATTTTCCGCCCTCTGTCGAAATCCGTATGGGGCCAATCGCCACCGGCCTGTCAGAAATCTACATGTGGACAGTGCGCTACCGGGAACCGAGGAAAACGGCGCCTCACGACGGCGACGCCGGCTGGCAAAAAGACGGCTCCTATCTCACGCCGGAGGGCGCGCTGCTCACGACGCCGGTCGAGAAGGACTCCTATCTGCGCACGGTGCAGGACTGGATTATCCGTCCGCAGTTGCGCACCGTGACGGGCGTCGCCGGTGTCGATTCCCTTGGCGGATTCGTCAAGGAATATCACATTCAGCCCGATCCGGCGAAGCTGACGGCGCTGGGTCTGTCTTTCGACGACCTTGCGAACACGGTAGCGAAAAACAACGTCAGTCGCGGCGCAGGCTATGTCGAACGCAATGGCGAAGGGCTGGTCGTGCGCAGCGGCGGGCGGCTCGAAAATCTCGACGACATCCGCATGGTCGTCGCGACGACTCGCAATGGCGTGCCGGTGCGGGTTGGAGATATCGCCGCCGTCAGCATCGGCAAGGAGCTGCGGGTCGGCAGCGCCAGCATGAATGGCGCGGAAGTGGTGATCGGCACCGCGCTGATGCTGATCGGCGCCAATAGTCGCACCGTTTCTCAGGCTGTCGACGCGCGCATGACGCGCATCGAGAAATCGCTACCGCCAGGAATCGAAGTTCGCACGATCCTGAACCGTACGATTCTGGTTGAAGCCACCATCAAAACGGTGGCGAAAAATCTGCTTGAAGGCGCCTTGCTGGTCATTCTGGTGCTGTTCGTCATGCTCAGCGATTTTCGCGCCGCGCTGGTGACGGCGACGGTCATTCCTGTGACGATGCTGTGTCTGGCGATCGGCATGTATCTCGGCAAGATCAGCGCCAATCTGATGAGTCTCGGCGCCCTCGATTTTGGTCTGATCGCCGATGGCGCCATCATCGTCGCGGAGAACAGCCTGCGTCGTTTGTCCGAACGCCATCACGCCCTTGGTCGCCCCCTGACCAACGACGAGCGCTACGACACCGTGATCTCCTCCGCCGTCGAAATGCGCCGACCAACCGTTTACGGACAGTCGATCATCATCCTTGTTTATTTGCCGATCCTCAGCTTCTCGGGCGTCGAAGGCAAAATGTTTCATCCGATGGCGATGACGGTGATCATCGCGCTGCTCTCGGAATTCCTGCTGTCCTTGACCTTCTTTCCCGCGATGATCGCGCTCTTCGTCTCCGGTCACGGCGAGGAGACGGAAAACGCGCTGGTGCGCGGATTGAAAAAATTCTACCGCCCTGCGCTCGCATGGGCGATGGAGCAACCGCTCAAGGTTATGGCCATCGGCCTTGGCTCCTTCGCACTCGCCGCAATCGTCTATTCCGGCCTGGGACAGGAGTTCATCCCGACGCTGGACGAAAAAAACATCGCCATGCAGGCCAACAGAATTCCGAGCGCATCGCTTGGACAATCGCAGGCGATGCAACTCGAGATCGAAAATGTCGTTCGCGCCTTCCCTCAGGTCGCCTATGTGTTTTCGAAAACCGGCACGGCGGAAGTGGCGACCGATCCGATGCCGCCCAATCTCACCGATACGTTCATCATGCTTAAACCGCAGGAAGAATGGCCCGATCCGCATCTGCCCAAAAATGAATTGATCGCGCAGATCGGCGATAGCCTTGCCAGGCTTCCCGGCAACGCCTACGAATTCACCCAGCCCATCCAGCTTCGTTTCAACGAACTGCTGGCCGGAGTGCGCGGCGACATCGCCGTGAAGGTCTTCGGCGAGGAATATGACGCGATGCTGCGCACGGCGAACCATATCGCCGCCATACTGCGCAAAACGCGCGGCGCGGCGGACGTCAAGGTCGAACAGGTCTCCGGACTGCCCTTGCTCGATATCCAGATCGACAAGGCGGCCATCGCCCGCCTAGGTCTCAGCCTGTCGAACGTTCAGGACGCCATCGGCGCGGCGATTGGCGGCCAGCGCGCCGGCGTCATCTTTGAAGGCGACCGGCGCTTTCCGATCTTCGTTCGTCTCGGCGACAATCTGCGTGAGAACGCGGCTGCGATCGAAACAATTCCTGTGTCGCTGCCGCCCGACGCCGCCGGCCATGTCTCGACCGTGCAACTCAAACAACTGGCGAAATTCATAACCATTGACGGACAGAACCAGGTGTCGCGCGAGAACGGCAAACGCCGGGTCGTCGTCAGCGCCAATGTCCGCGGACGCGATATCGCCTCGGTGGTGAACGAGGCCCGCGCCAAAATCGAGTCGGATGTCAGGACGCCGGCCGGCTACTGGATTGTCTGGGGCGGACAATTCGAAAATCTCGCAGCGGCGCGCGAACGGCTGATGATTGTCGTGCCGATCTGCTTTTTCATGATTTTCCTGCTGCTCTATTCGGCGCTGGGCGCGGCGCTGGACGCCCTGCTCGTGTTCAGCGCCGTACCGCTGGCGCTGTCTGGCGGCGTGGTGGCGCTGTGGTTGCGCGGCATGCCGATGTCGGTGTCGGCGGCGGTGGGCTTCATTGCGCTCTCGGGCGTCGCGGTTCTCAACGGCCTGGTGATGCGCACCTACATCCACCAGCTCGAGACCGACGGCATGGCCGAACGCGAGGCGATCTTCGCTGGCGCAATGACTCGTCTGCGGCCCGTCATCATGACGGCGCTGGTCGCTTCGCTCGGTTTCGTGCCGATGGCTCTGGCGACCAGCACCGGCGCCGAAGTGCAACGACCCATCGCCACCGTCGTGATCGGCGGACTGATCAGCGCGACTGCGCTGACGCTGATCGTTCTACCGGCGCTCTACGCCTATTTTGCGGGAAAGAAAAAGATCGCGTCTGCTGTCGGGGCGCGTGAATGACAAAGTTCCTGCAGATTTTATATGCGCCGAATTTACGCGTCCTGGTTTTACTCGCCATGAGCGGCGTCGGCGTCGCGCCGCCCGCCATCGGGGAAACTCTTGGCGACGCGCTCAGAAACGCCTACAGCAACAACCCGAGCCTCAATTCCGGCCGCGCCAATCTGCGCGCGGTCGACGAGGGCGTGCCCATCGCTAAAGCCGGAATGCGCCCCCGCGTCTCGGTGAACAGTTATCTTGGCGCGCAACAGAACCGTTTCGTGCAACGTCAGGACGATCTTGGAATCCCCGACGATCCCAACCGAACGACGGTCTGGAACATACAGGAAGGCCGAAGCGTCGCGCGTTCGGCGGGAGTCACCATCGAACAGCCGATCTTCGATGGTTTCAAAGCCAAAAACACCATGAGCTCGGCGGAGTCAGCGGTGTTCGCCGAACGACAGCGACTGCGCTTTCTTGAACAAAAGGTGCTCTTCGACACCGCTGCGGCCTATATGAACGTCTTGCGCGACACGGCGGCGCTCAAACTGCAACAGAACAACGTCTCGGTGCTGACCGAGCAACTCCGCCAAACCAAAGAACGTTTCGAGGCTGGACAAATCACCCTGACCGACACCGCCCAGGCGCAATCGCGTCTGGCTGGCGGTCAGGCGCAGGAAAGCGCGGCGCGCGCAATGCTGGAGGCGAGCATTGGCGTTTTTCAGCAGCTGGTCGGCCAATTGCCAAAAAAGCTGGCGGCGGCCGCCCCTCTCGACAAATTATTGCCGCACACGCTCGATGAGGCGGAAAGGATCGCCGCCAGCGAACATCCAATGATTCTCGCAGCGTTGCATGACGCGGACGCCTCGGATTTCGATATCAAATCCATTGAATCGGATTTTTTGCCGAAACTCTCCATCGTCGCCGATGTCTTCACCCAGACGAACATCAACACAATCTATGATCGAAACATCGCCGGCATGATCGGCGGGCGTCTCAACATTCCGCTTTACGATGGCGGCAGCACCTCGGCGCAACTGCGACAGGCGAAAGAGATCGCCGGCAAAAAGAAGCTCGACGCCGATGTGGCTCGGGCCGAAATCGCTTCCCTGACGCGTGCGACATGGGCGAATCTTCAATCCGCCAAAACGCGCATCGGGACGGCGCAAACCCAGATCCTCGCCGCTGAACGCGCGCTCTATGGCGTCCGCGAAGAAGCCAAGGCGGGTCTGCGCACAACCCTGGAAATCCTCAACGCACAGCAGGAATTGCTCAACGCGCGCATCGCCCTGATCGTCGCCCAGCGCGAGCGGGTCGTCGCCTCTTATGGCCTCATGGCGTCGATCGGGCGTCTCTCGATCGAAAATATCGACCTTGCCTCGGATTATTACGAGCCCGCCCGTCACTTTAATAAGGTGAAAGACTCATGGGGCGGCGGCGCCACGCCAACCGGTCGCTGACGTCCGATCCTGTATCGGGCGCTTCGGACGGGCGCAGATCCGCGGATTTCCTCTTTGCGCGAAACCGCCTACAGTGCCGGGCAACCGCCGGGCGGGCGGGCGCAACGAACAAGAGGAAACAACATGAAAGTCGCCATTGCTGTTTTTTTTGCTTCCGCGCTCGCGGCCGCGACTCTCGCCGTGAATCCGGCGCAAGCCTATTGCATGTTTGGTTGCGACCCGACGGAAGAACACGCCAGACAGATTTTCGATAATTTGCTGAGGCAACGGTTCGACAAACCCGGCAAGGTGCTTGAGTTCAAGCAAACCATGTCCGAGCGCCTGGAGATGCACGCGACAGGCGAAAAGGGCTACGAGATTTTTTTCAATGCGCGGGTTCAGTTCCCCGACGGCGCCAATCTCGACTGCAAGCCGGAGGGGGCGACGTTCAAGGACGGGTGCTCGCCCAGCAAACATTACGTCACGGCGCCGCGCAGCGCCGATCCCAAAGGCCGGCAATATATCGCTCCCGGCGAGACCGTGACCTTCGACGAAGAATATCGTTTCTATGAGGACGCGAAAGGCTGGAAGGGTCCAGACGGCAATGTCTATTCGCAATAGAACGTCTATTCGTAATAAGCTGTCCGGATAAAATTATGGGCGCGCATAATATGCGCGCCCTCTGTTCTAATAACGTCGCCTCGCGCTAAGGCGCCATGAGTGTGAATCAGTTCAGGAGGTCCGTGTTCTGCGGGCAGCCGGCCTTCTCGTTACAGGCCTTGAAGTTTGCGCGGAGCGCCTCCTTGTCGGAGCCGTAATTCTGCTTGCGGGAGAGATATTCGTCGTAGCACTTCGACGCAGCCGCAGCCTGCTTGTCTTCGTCGGCCTTGCGCGTATCGCAGTCGGCGAAAGCCGGGGTGATCATGCCGGCGAGCATCGCAACAGCCGAGACAATGGCGAACTTCTTCATTCTGACGTTTCCTTTTCTTTGATGGAAGCTTGACCTTACCTCGTCCGACCCCTGATCGGAACGGGACCCCCTCCCGTCGCATGCCTGCGACAGCCTACAAGACGCCAAGCGTGGCGACGATGTCGGAAGAATGACCGGGAGTCAATCACGCTGAGGACAAGGGCGGGATGAGATAAATTCAGGATAAGGCTCGAAGGGACGAGGGGCTGGTTGTAGATCATTCAAATCAACGCTGTCCAACATATCGGTCCGGATAGAGACTGAATGCTGCAACGCAGCGAACCAGGTTGATCAATGTTCGAACGCCACAGGGCAGGGCGCGGTTTACCGCGCCCTGCCCTGTCAAGAGTCCCGCGCCAGGGACCTATACTTTACAGATCTTTGGAATTCTGCGGGCAGCCGCATTTCGCGTCGCAGGCCTTGCGATCCGATCTCAGCTTGGCGTGATCGGCCATCATGTCCTGCTTGTGACGGACATATTCATCCTCGCACTTGCCAGCGCAGAGGGCCTGTTCGTCTTCCTTGCGCGTGTCGCAATCGGCAAACGCCGGCGCGGCCATGGTGGCGAGCATGACGGCGGCAATGGCTAAGGTTTTCATGTCTTCGTTTCCTCCAGATTTTTTTGGCCGAGGCTATTTGCCCAGTGCAGCGTTTACATGTGTCCGCGCATTAATTGACGAACCGGACGCCTGTGTTCCGTACTCGCCAAAGCAGAAGAGCGCATGAAACGGCGCGAACGATGTCGCAGGACATTAATCGAGTCAATTCGACCCGAAGGTTTTCAACGCCGTCGCTAAGGGGCAAGTTGTCGCAGCACATAAGGCAGGATGCCGCCGTTTTTGAAATATTCCAGCTCGTCGAGCGTATCGATGCGCAGGAGCAAGGGGATTGTCGCCACTGAGCCGTCCATAAACCCAATTTGCGCATTGATCGTCTGACGCGGCGTTAAACCTGAGCCGAGGCCGTGAATGACGACAGTCTCCTCGCCGGTCAGGCCCAGCGACGACCAGCTGGCGCCATTCATGAAGGTGAGCGGGAGCACGCCCATGCCGACAAGATTGGATCGATGGATGCGCTCGAAGCTCTGGGCGATGACCGCGCGCACGCCGAGCAAGGCCGCGCCCTTCGCCGCCCAGTCGCGCGACGAGCCATTGCCGTATTCGGCGCCGGCGAAAACCACCAGGGGGGTCCCCTGCTGCGCGTAGCGCATGGCGGCGTCATAAATCGGGAGCGTCTCGCCGCCGGGATAAAATCTGGTCAGTCCGCCTTCCGGCACAACTCCGGCGGGGTCCTTCATCATGTGATTTTTAATGCGGATATTCGCGAAGGTGCCGCGCATCATCACTTCGTGATTGCCGCGACGCGTGCCGTACTGATTGAAATCCGCAGGGGCGACGCCGTTGTCGATCAACCATTTTCCGGCCGGCGACGCCGCCTTGATCGATCCCGCCGGCGAGATGTGATCGGTCGTGATCTTGTCGCCAAACAGCGCAAGAATGCGCGCGCCGTCAATGTCGACGATCGGTTGCGGCGTCTTTGTCAGACCTGCGAAATAGGGCGGATTGCGCACATAGGTCGAATGGTCGTCCCATAGATAGGTTTCGCCCTCCGGCGCCGCGACCGCCTGCCAATGCGCGTCGCCAGCGAAGACATTCGCGTAGGCGTCGCGAAAAAGTTCGCGCGTTACATTCTCGTGGATGAAACGATCGATCTCGGCGTTTGACGGCCAGATGTCGCGCAGATAGACGGCGGCGCCCGAAGGATCGCGGCCTATCGGCTCGCGCGTCAGATCAATTGCTATCGTTCCGGCGAGCGCGAAAGCGACGACCAGCGGCGGCGAAGCGAGATAATTCGCCTGCACGTCCGGATTGACGCGGCCCTCGAAATTGCGATTGCCCGACAACACCGAGGCGACGACAAGATCATGGGCGTTGATGGTTTTCGACACCGGGGCGGGCAAGGGACCAGAATTGCCGATGCAGGTCGTGCAGCCGTAGCCGACAAGATTGAAGCCAAGCGCATCGAGCGATTTTTGCAAGCCCGACGTTTCGAGATAGCGGCCAACGACCTGACTGCCCGGCGCGAGCGAGGTCTTCACCCATGGCTTGACCTTCAGGCCGCGGGCGACGGCGTTGCGCGCCAGAAGGCCGGCGCCGATCAGAACGCCGGGATTGGAAGTGTTGGTGCAGGAGGTGATGGCGGCGATGGCGACGTCGCCATGGCCGAGATCGAAATCAGTTCCCTCGACCTGGCGCCGCGCGCCCAAACCTTCTTTTTTGTATTCCTCCGTCAACGCTGTCCTGAACGCCTCGCCGACCGCCTCCAGCGTCACGCGGCCCTCTGGCCGCTTCGGCCCGGCGAGCGATGGCGCGACGCTCGACAGATCGAGTTCGATGACGTCAGTGAAGTCCGGATCCGGCGACGCCGCCTCGCGCAACATGCCCTGGGCGGCCGCATAGGCTTCGACCAGCGCGATACGATCGGCCGCGCGGCCGGTCATATGCAGGTAGGACAGCGTCTCTCTGTCAATCGGGAAGAAGCCGCAAGTCGCTCCATACTCCGGCGCCATATTGGCGATGGTGGCGCGGTCGGCGAGCGTGAGATGCGCCAGCCCGTCGCCGAAAAATTCGACGAATTTGCCGACGACGCCTTTCTTGCGCAGCATCTGGGTCACGGTCAGCACCACGTCGGTCGCCGTGACGCCTTCCTTCGGCGCGCCAATCAGCCGGAAACCGACGACTTCCGGCGCCAGCATGGACAAAGGCTGACCCAGCATCGCCGCTTCCGCCTCAATGCCGCCGACGCCCCAGCCGAGCACGGCGAGGCCGTTGACCATTGTGGTGTGCGAGTCCGTGCCGACAAGCGAATCGGGATAGGCGACCTCGACCGTTGTCCCCTCGCGGCGCTCGGCGCGCGTCCACACCGTCTGGGCGAGATATTCGAGATTGACCTGATGGCAAATGCCCGTGCCAGGCGGCACGACGCGGAAATTGTCGAAGGCCGACTGGCCCCATTTCAGGAAGCGATAACGCTCGCCATTGCGTTGGTATTCCAGTTCGACGTTTTGCGCGAAAGCTTTGGGCGTGCCGAATTCGTCAACGATCACGGAGTGGTCGATCACCAGATCGACCGGCGTCAGGGGATTGATCAGTTGCGGGTCGCCGCCCAGCGACCTCATCGCATCGCGCATCGCCGCTAGATCGACGACCGCCGGCACGCCGGTGAAATCCTGCATCAAAACGCGGGCCGGACGAAAGGCGATCTCGCGTTCGGTCTTTCCCTTTTCGCTCAGCCACAGCGCGAAGGACTGGATCGTCTCCTTGCTGACCCAACGGCCATCCTCGTTACGCAACAGATTTTCGAGCACCACCTTCAGCGAATAGGGCAGTCGCGATACATCCTTCAGGCCATTGGCCTCGGCGGCCTTCAACGAGAAATAGTCGTAGCTTCGATCTCCGACGACGAGCGTCTGGCGGCATTTGAAACTGTCGAGAGAAGTCATGGGAATTCCTTGGAGACGATCCCGGAAGCCGGGGCGCGCGCGATCTTTCTAGAAAATTCCGTGCCAACGGCAAACATAAAAGCGGCCCGGAGCGGTCAAGCCTGCGCCGGCTCCGCCGGGCGACCGCGCAGCGGCAACTCCTCCATTCGCGCCAGAAACAGAAAGGACAGTGCCGTGCAGACGGCGAGGGTCAGAAAAACCTGGCGGTAGCTCGCCGCCATCGCCTCGACGACGAGGATCGAGCCGGGGGTAGTCTCCAGCAGAGCCCCCCGGCCGCCGCCGATCGCCAGGGCGCCGAAGAGAGCCACCAGCGTCGCCGCGCCGAGCTGTCGAAAAAATTGCGTCGAGGCCGTCGCCGTGCCGAGATCGCGGGGATCGACGGCGTTCTGGACGGCGACCGTGGCGATCGGCAGCAAGCTGCCGACGCCAAAGGTCGTTATCGACAGCAGCGCGTTGAGCCAGAAAAACGACAGCGTCTCGAGACGGGCGGCGGCGTAGGCCGAGGCGAGCGTCCCGAACCCCAGCCCGACCAACGGGACCAGCTTGTAGCGCGGCAGGCGCGACATCAGCCGGCCGGAGACGAAGGCGCCAAACACAGTGGCGATCATCACCGGGATCAGCGCCAGACCGGAGTCGCGGGCGCTGAGACCAACCGAGGCCTCGAAATAGATCGGCATGACCACGGACAGCGCGATGAAGCCGCCGAGCGCAAAAGCGCTGGAGAGGGTGGCGTTGCGCACAATGGGCAGGCTGAGAATGCGGGTTGGGATCAAGGGTTCGTCGAAAACATGGGTCCGCCACGCGAAAAGCGCCCAGAACAACACGGATGTTCCGATAAGAACGAGGATCGGCGGGGAGGCCCAGGGATAGCGTCCGCCGCCCCAGCCCAGAGCCAGCACCAACGCTCCGGAGGCGCAGATCAGCAAGAGCGCGCCGGGATAATCAATGTGATGCGGATGGCGACGTTCCGGCAGCCGCTTCAACCGAGCGCTGGTGATCAGCAGCGCGGCCGCGCCCAGCGGCAGGTTGATCCAGAAAATCAGCGACCAGTGCAAATATTGCGCAAACAGGCCGCCCAGCACCGGTCCGGCGATGCTGGAGGTGGCGAAAACGGCGGCGAAATAGGCCTGAAATCGGCCGCGTTCAAGCGGCGAGACAAGATCGGCGATGATGGTTTGCGCCAGCGCGATCAACCCGCCGCCGCCAAGGCCCTGAAAAAACCGGGCGCCCGCCAGCGCGCCCATGGTCGGGGCCAAAGCGCAAAAAATCGAGCCGAGGATGAAGATCGTCAGCGCCGTCGTCAACACGCGGCGCCGGCCATAAACATCGGCGAATTTGCCGTAGAGCGGCGTCACGATCGTCGAGGCGACGAGATAGGCGGTGACAATGGAAGGCAAATTCTGTGGATCGCCCAGCTCGGCGCCGATCGTCGGCATGGCGGTGACGACGATGGTCTGATCGAGCGCCGAGAGCAGCATGGCGAGGCCAAGTCCAACCATGACCTGCCGGAAATCGGCGGCGGCGGGCGGCGGGGCGGAGTCCATGAGGCGGCGCTTTCGACAGCAAGGGGAGCGTCGTGCTTAACGCATGGCGCCCGCAAAACGAAATGCGTCACAGGGCGGCTAAGACAATCCGCAGAAAAACCTCCGGCGCCGTAATTTCGGTCAGCAGCGGATCGTCGGGCCGGCGCGGCCGCTCAATGGCGAGGCGCCGCAGCAGCGCGTCGCTGGCGACATGGCGCGGCGCAATCCCGAGACGCCGCGCAACAGCGCTCCGCTCGTTTTTCAGGGCCTGCAGAAGCCGTGCGTCATCGACGCGGAGCGGCGGCTCCGCGATGGCTGGCGCGCCGGGAGCAGGCGAAGGCAAAGACGCGGCGACAACCTCCGACGCTTCGGGCGCCTCAGCGGCGTCCTGAGCTGAATGGCGACTGCGCGCCGCAACCCGCCAGGACTGGACCAGCGTCCCGGCGCGACGCAACCAGCGCAACGGTCCGCGACAATGATCGCACATCCCGCAAGGCGCGCTGTCCTCGCCAAAGCTACGCAGCAGGGCCTGAAAGCGGCAGCCCGGCGCGACGCAGAGCGCCGCCATGGCCTGCCGTCGAGCGTCCTCGGCGGCGGCGGCGGAGTCGGTTTCGGGAATCGGGCGTTCGGGCGGGCGCCAGCGGCGCGCCAGTTCGTCAGGCGTAAACAGCGTCAAAGCCCGCGCCGGGGCGCCGTCGCGACCGGCCCGGCCAATCTCCTGATAATAATTTTCCACCGAGAGCGGCGGACCGACATGCAGGACAAACCGCACATCGGACTTGTCGACGCCCATGCCGAAAGCGATCGTCGCCACCATGGCGACGCCCCTGCGGGCGAAAAAAGCGTCCTGATGGGCGCTGCGCGTCCAAGCGTCGAGGCCGGCGTGATAGGGCAACGCATCGAAACCCTGACGGGCGAGACCTGTCGCCAGCGCGTCCGCCATTCTTCGGGAATTGACGTAAATCACCCCGCTGTCGCCGCGACGGCCGATGAACCCGGCGATTTGCCGCAATCCCGGCCGGCGCCGCGCAAAATGAAGCGACAGATTAGGACGGGCGAAAGAGGACAGAAAAATCTCCGGCGGGCGCGGAAACAGCAGCTGCGCAATCTCGGCGCGGGTGCGCGGCCCGGCGGTGGCGGTGACCGCCAGAACCGGCGCGCCGAGGCCGGCGGCGATCTCGCGCAGGGCGAGGTAATCGGGGCGAAAATCATGCCCCCAATGCGAGACGCAATGCGCCTCGTCGACCGCGAACAATTTTATCCGGTTTTGTCGCAGCAATTCCTGCGTCGAAGGCTGCGCCAGACGCTCGGGCGCAAGGTAGAGCAACCGCGCCTGGCCATGGGAGGGGCCAGCGGCGAGGCTGGCGAAGGCCGCTCTCGTCTCGTCGTCGTCCTGCATCGAATGCAAGGCCGCCGCCGCAATCCCTCTGCCCGCCAGCGCCCGGATCTGGTCGCGCATCAGGGCGATCAGCGGCGAGACGACCACCACCAGACCGGGCTCCAGCCCCGCGTCCATCACCGCCGGCAGCTGATATAGAAGGGACTTTCCCGAGCCGGTCGGCATGACGGCGAGGGCGTCGCGGCCGGCAAGAATCGCCGCAAGCGGCGCCGCCTGGCCGGGCAGAAAATCGTCAAAGCGGAAACGAGCGCGCAACGTCTCCCGCGCCCGAACGATAAGCGCGTCGGAAGCGGACGCGATCACGCCTGTTTCGCCAGAAGTTCGTCAGCAATGGCGCGCCACTCCTCGGCGAGCGGGCCAGAGGCGGCCGGGCGTCCGGCGCGGCCATACCATTGGCCGGCGTTCTCCCTATCGCCCTCCTTGCGATGCAGATAGGCGTGGACCCACATGGCGTCGGCGTCGACCCCCGGACGATCGAGTTCGTCGACGCACTTATGCGCGGCGTTCCAGTCGCCGCGAGCGTCGAGCCAAAGGGCGCGCAAGGGCGCCGGGAGATTTTCCGGCGGCGCGTCGCCCGCGATGGCGATGGACTTTTCGAAAGACTCAAGCGCTGACGACATTATGCCCGTCGATCTTCGATCATGCCTGCATTCGCGCTTGGCGCTGCGCAGCATTCGTCTTAAAGAGAAGGCGTGTTGCGCCGCAGCGCAAACGTCGTCACAGCTATAATAATCGTCACGCCCCGATGGTCGAGAGTCCCTGCAAGAAATTATGCGCCCTGAACGAGCGGGACATCTGCTCGGGCTGTGGCCGCACGCGCGCCGAGATCGGGGGATGGACCGCAATGTCCGACTCCATGCAAGAAGCGGTCAAGAGTCGCGCCCGACGCCGGATCGCCGAGGGGCTCGCCGCGCCCGCGAAGATTGACTCCCAGGCGCGGCGCGCCTAAAGCGACTTCGCAATCTCGAAAGAGAGCCCCAACTAAAGCCTGTTCGTCCCGCGAGGCGGAAGGCCAACGCCCGGCAGCGCGATGCGCCCCCGGGCGCGTTTTGCTTTGGAGCGGGCGTCATGGCCGCGACTCCACAGGAGAGATGACAATGTTCGAGAGCCTTTCCGACAAGCTCTCCGGCGTATTCGACAGGCTGACGCGGCGCGGCTCGCTTACCGAAGCCGACGTTGACGAGGCGCTGCGTGAAATTCGACGCGCCCTGCTGGAGGCCGACGTCGCGCTTGATGTCGTGCGCTCCTTCGTCGACAAGGTGAGGGACCGCGCCGTCGGCGCCAACGTCATCAAGTCGGTCTCGCCCGGCCAGATGGTCGTCAAGATCGTCAATGACGTTCTCATCGAGACTCTAGGCCAGACAGCCGAACCGATCGATCTCGCCGCGCGTCCGCCGGTCGCGATCATGATGGTCGGCCTCCAGGGCGCCGGTAAAACCACAACGACCGCCAAGATCGGCAAACGTTTGAAGGAGCGCCACGGCAAGCGTGTGCTGATGGCCTCGCTCGACGTGAAACGCCCGGCGGCGCAGGAGCAACTCGCCGTTCTCGGTCGTCAGGTCGAGGTCGACACGCTGCCGATCGTTCCCAACCAGACGCCAGTGCAGATCGCAAGGCGGGCGATGGAGACGGCGCGTATTGAGGGCTATGACGCGGTTCTGCTCGACACGGCCGGCCGCACCCATATCGACGAGCCGTTGATGCAGGAGATGGCGGACATCAAGTCCTACGCCAGCCCGCATGAAATCCTGCTGGTCGCCGATGCGCTTACCGGTCAGGACGCCGTCAATCTCGCCCGCAATTTCGACGAGCGGGTCGGCGTCACCGGCATCGTCTTGACCCGGATGGACGGCGATGGACGCGGCGGCGCGGCGCTCTCCATGCGCTTTGTCACCGGCAAGCCGATCAAGTTGATCGGCGTCGGCGAGAAGATGGACGCCCTCGACGAGTTCTCGCCGGCGCGCATCGCCAACCGCATTCTCGGCATGGGCGATATCGTCGCGCTCGTCGAAAAGGCCGCCGCCGCCATCGACGCGGAGCAGGCCCGCAAGGCCGCCGAACGAATCGCCAAGGGCAAATTCGATCTTCAGGATCTCTGCGACCAGCTTGCCCAGATGGAGAAAATCGGCGGCATAGGCGGGATCATGGGCCTTTTGCCCGGCGTGGCGAAAATGAAGGACCAGATCGCCAAGGCCAATCTCGACGATGGCATGATTCAGCGCCAGCGCGCGATTATTTTGTCGATGACCCCGAAAGAGCGTCGCAACCCCGACCTCCTCAAGGCGTCGCGCAAGAAGCGCGTCGCCGCCGGCTCCGGCGCGAAGGTCGAGGAGGTCAATCGTCTGCTCAAACAGCATCGGCAGATGGCCGATCTGATGAAATCCTTCGGCGCCGGTAAACGCGGCGGCCTGATGGGCAAGGCGGCGCAAATGATGGGCCTTGGCGGCGGCGGCGGCATGGAGATGCCCTCCGAGGAGGAATTGAAGAAATTGCAGGAGAAGCTGGGCGGCGCGCCGCCCGGCGGCGGCGGCGGAGGCGGCAGCGGACTGCCGGCCGCGCCTCCCGCCGATCTCCTTGCGAAAAAGCCGGGCCTTCCGGGGCTCGGCGGCGGCATGCTGGGCGGGCTCAACCCGTTCGGAAAGAAGAAGTAAGCCGTCGATCACTGACGACGGCGCGGCTCACCAACAGAAAGCAACCATATGTCTCTTAAAATTCGTCTCGCCCGCGGCGGCGCCAAGAAGCGTCCCTTCTATCGCATCGTCGTCGCCGACTCCCGGAGCCCGCGCGACGGTCGTTACATCGAGAAGCTCGGCACCTTCGATCCGCTGAAGGCGAAGGACGCCGCCGACCGCGTCGTGCTCGATCTCGAAAAGGCCAAAGCCTGGCTCGGCAAGGGCGCGCAGCCGACCGACCGCGTCGCCCGCATCCTCGACGCCGCCGGCGCGATCAAGCGCGAGGCGCGCAACAATCCCGAAAAGGCGCTGCCGAAGAAGAAGGCGCAGGAGCGCGCCGCCGCCGCCGCCGAGGCGGAAAAGGCCGCGAAGGAAGCCGCCGCCGCGCCGGCCCCTGAGCCGGCCGCCGAATAAGACCTTTGGCGCCCGGCGTTTCCTGCGCCGGGCGGCCGCCTGCGGCTCGCATGACCAATTCTCGCGCCACGTCGCTGGTTCTGATGGGCCGTTTCGGCGCCCCGCATGGCGTGCGCGGCGAGATCAGACTGCAAAGCTTCGCCGGCGATCCGCTGGCCATCGCTGACTACGGCCCGCTCACCGACAGGAGCGGCCAGAAATCCATCGTGATTCTCGACCTGCGCCCGCAGGGCAAGGATATGCTTGTCGCGCGTCTTGACGGCGTCCGCGATCGCGACGGCGCGCAGGCGTTGAACGGCGTCGAACTTTATCTTGCGCGCGACAGATTGCCGGCGCCGGAGGATGACGAATTCTATCTCGCCGATCTCGAAGGCCTGCGCGCCGAAAGCGCGGTAGGCGAGGAGATTGGACGCGTCGTCGCTGTGCGCAACTTTGGCGCCGGCGACATTCTTGAAATTGCGCCCGTGGGCGGCGGCGAGACCCTGATGTTTCCGTTTACGAAAGCCGTGGCTCCGATCATTGATCTCGCTGGCGGACGGATTGTTGTGTCGCCGCCTATGGAAACGGAAGGCGAGAGCGAGGGCTAGCCGCCTTATTCTCTCGGCGCCATAACCGGCTCATGTTCCGCATAACCATCCTCACTCTGTTTCCCGAAATGTTTCCCGGACCGCTCGGACTTTCTCTGGCCGGCGACGCGCTGGCGCGGCATGTCTGGTCGCTCGAAACAAAACACATCCGCGACCACGGGATCGGGCGCCATCGCGCCGTCGACGACACGCCGGCGGGCGGCGGTCCCGGCATGGTGATGCGCGCCGACGTGCTGGCCGCCGCGCTCGACGCAGCAGCGCCCCCGGACGATCCGCGTCCGCGCCTGTTGATGAGTCCGCGCGGCGCGCCGCTCACGCAATCGCGCGTGCGCAATCTTTCGCAAGGACCCGGCGCAATTATCCTGTGCGCGCGGTTTGAAGGCGTCGACGAGCGCATCATCGCGGCGCGTCAACTCGAAGAAATTTCGATTGGCGATTATATCTTATCGGGCGGCGAGATCGCCGCGCTGGCGCTGATCGACGCCTGCGTGAGATTATTGCCCGGCGTGATGGGCGAGGAAGCTTCGGGCGAAGAAGAAAGTTTCGAGACCGGCGCAGGTCAATGCCCCTTGCTAGAATATCCGCACTACACGCGCCCGCGCGACTTCGAGGGGCGAGCGATCCCGGAGATTTTGCTCTCCGGCGATCACGCGAAAATTGCGAAGTGGCGACATGAGGAGGCGCTGAAACTGACGCAGGCGCGAAGACCGGATCTGTTGGCGCGCGGCAGGCCGAAGGCGGAAGATTGAGGCGACGCGCGCATGAAACGAAGGCGCGTCGCACTCATTTCACGCTCAAGCGTTGGGCGACAACATTTTTTCCGGTCGCACGATGGCGTCGAATTCCGCTTCCGTCACCTTGCCTGAGGCGAGCGCCTCCTCTTTCAGGCTTGTGCCGTTTTTATGCGCCGCGCGGGCGATTTTCGACGCCGCGTCATAACCGATCTTTGGCGCCAGGGCGGTGACAAGCATCAGCGAACGCTCCAGAAAACGCGCAATATTGGCTTCGTCCGCTTCAATGCCGTCAAGGCAGCGGACAATGAAGCTGTCAATGCCGGTCGCCATCAGATCGATCGACTCCAGCATGGCGAAGGCGATCACCGGCTTCATCACATTCAATTCGAGATGGCCCTGCGAGGCGGCGAAGGTGATCGTCTGCTGATTGCCGAAGACGCGCGCGCAGACCATGGTGATCGCCTCGACCTGCGTCGGATTGACCTTGCCGG
>JBBARD010000041.1:0-21909 GCA_040399965.1 Methylocystis sp.
CCGCCAAACTCCATACCAACAAATATACCAACTTTTTTCCCGGATACCAACGGACGGCCGAGGACGGTCCCGGAGCCATTTTTAGGTTTTATCTCTTAAATATCAGGTATTTCTGGACAATTTAGGACGTTCTCAGAGAGTGATATGGTGCCCAGGAGAGGACTCGAACCTCCACGGCTTTCACCACTGGTACCTGAAACCAGCGCGTCTACCAATTCCGCCACCTGGGCAACGCGCGTCTCTTAGGGCCGCTGGGTCGCCCCTGTCAATGCGGCGGCGGCGGCAAGGGCGATTTTGGCGCATGCTGGCGCTTGCGCCGCATTTCCTTCCGCGCCGATTTTCGCTATGACCCGGGCGTCGCCGATGCGGCGGTGCGGCATGAAGCGGAGCGAGGACAGCATGAGCGGCGAGAGCGTGGGCGCGGGACGCATTGTGACGGTGTTTGGCGGCTCGGGCTTTATCGGCCGCTATATCGTGCGGGCGCTTGCGCGCGATGGCTGGCGCGTGCGCGTGGCCTGCCGCAGGCCCGATCTCGCCTTTTTCCTTCAGCCGCTCGGCCGGCCCGGACAGGTGGTCGCCGTGCAGGCCAATCTGCGCGATCCCGCGTCAGTCGCCGCCGCCGTTCAGGGCGCGTCGGCGGTGGTCAATCTGGTTGGCATCCTTGCCGAAACCGGCAAGCAGAAATTTACAGCCGTGCAGGCGCAGGGCGCCCGCCTTGTGGCGCAAGCCGCCGCCGCCGTCGGCGTGACCAATTTCGTGCAGATGTCGGCGATCGGCGCGGACGCTCACGGTTCGGCCGCCTATGCGCGCAGCAAGGCCGAGGGCGAAGCCGCCGTGCTGGCCGCGATTCCGACCGCCGTCATCCTCCGTCCCTCGGTGGTGTTCGGCGTCGAAGACGAGTTTTTCAACCGGTTCGGAACTATGGCGCGGTTTTTCCCGGTCATCCCGATCGTCGGAGCGGAAACCCGCTTCCAGCCGGTCTATGTCGGGGACGTCGCCGAGGCGGCGGCGTCGGCGCTCGCCGGTCGCGCCAGCGCCGGCGCCGTCTATGAACTTGGCGGCCCGGAGACGAAAAGCTTTGGCGCGCTGGTCGACTATGTGCTGATGGTGACGGAGCGCGACCGGTATGTGATGAAGCTGGGTTTTGGCGCCGGCAAGGCGGTGGCCTTGATCATGCAGCTGCTCACCGCCCTGTCGCTGGGGCTGTTTCCGAAAATCCTACGCATGACCGCCGACCAGGTCGAACTGCTCAAACATGACAATATCGTGAGCGACGCGGCCAAGACGGAGGGCCGCACGCTCGAAGGGCTCGGAATAACGCCGCAATCCATCGAGACGATCGCGCCGACCTATCTCTATCGCTATCGTAAGACCGGGCAGTATCAGTCGCAACGGCTTGGCGCCTGAGACGGGCGCCCGAAGCATTTCCCGGTCTGATTGAGTCAGACCGGGCGCAAGTTCTTTTTTGTCTCGCTTTCCTTGGCCGAACAGGTTTCCGCTTCGGCGTGAAGCGCTTTTAGCGCACCGTTTCGAGATCGAGGCGTCGTTCAAGCCGCTCCAGCACGCAGGCCTTGTCGAGCCGGATGAGTTTTGCGTCCAGATAACCGATCTTCGGCACGCCATAGACGAGCGCGCTGTTGCGATAATAATAATCATAGACGGTCGTCTGATCGTTTTTTGCGTAGTCGCCCGCACTTTTTAAAAAAACTCCCGTGCATGTGTATTCGGCGAGAGCCGCGTCCGGCGCGGCGCAAAACATCGCGCCGACAGCGATCGCTGCAAGACGTTTCATCATCGTGTCTCCTTGCATGTTTCCTCCGGGCCTTGCCCCTGTCATGACGCGCCGCGTTGTTCCAGAGTTGACCGGCGTATTGATGCGTCGAGGGACGTTCGATTTCGGCGAGCATCTGGAATGAAAACCATGCCGTTTCCCGAGCGCGGCGACAAGTCGGTGAGAAATCCGGATTAACTCAATAACTTCGGGGACAGCTTCGCGCGTCCCGCGCCCTGCCGGTCTTGTGGCAGATCGAGACTTTCTGCGTGATCCAGCAATTCTGCTTCGAGCTGCGCAAGAGTCAGCTCTGGCCAACGTTCGAGAAGGAGGCACGCCAGCCCCGTTACGATCGGCGCGGCAAGGGAGGTGCCGCTCCAGGCGGAGAATTCTCCCGACTTCGTACAGGTGGTGACGGCCTCGCCCGGCGCCACAAGCTTGGGCGCGGTGACCGTCCGCCCTTCGAGCAAGACGCTTCCACCGCCGCTGCGCGACCATACGCCTCCAGAGGAATTGCACGCCCCGACCGAGATGACATTGGGGTAATTGCCCGGACTGCGCGTCTCGTCCTTACCTTCGTTGCCGATGGCGCTTACCGTCAGCACATGCACCCGACGCAGCACCTCCGTCATGATCTGCATATTGGGGTGGAAGCCTGACTGGCCCGCTGAAATATTGACGACCGAAATATTTGTTTGGGACGCCACCCATTCGAGCGCCAGAACATATCCGCTTAAAGTCCCATAAGATCCGGGAAGCATAATGACATTGACGAGCGACGCCCCCGGCGCCACGCCGACGGTGCGGCCGGCGATCAAACCGGCGACCATGGTTCCGTGACCATGGGTGTCTGTGGTCTTGTCGAGTTTACGGGCGCGCCACCCGTCGAGATCAAGTTCGCGCGCGTCGACGACGCGACCGGCGAGTTCCGGCACGTCGGCTACGCCAGTATCGAGAACGGCCGCAGTCACGCCATGGCCTGAGCCGGCGAAGCCAGCCTTGCGCGCGGCTTCCAGGCCGATTTGCCTCAGGTGCCAGAGCCTTTCGTCGTCGCCAGCCGCGGGCTGAGCGGCGGCGATATCCCCGGTCACGGGCATGGGAGCGATCAGGTTCATTGAGTCGTCCTGCACCAGAACCGCCTCGGCGAGTTCGTCGCCGAGGTTGTTTGCGCTCGCCTCATCAGCCTCTATGACTGTAATCCCTGTCGCGACCATCTGACGGTCGGGACTGGCGAGGACGCGCAGGATTCGTTGTGCGCCGGCGCTCTTCAGGCGCCGCGTTTCGCGGTCGATGGCATTCTTGATGGTCTTGTGCGCCTGATCATGCCGGACGCGAAATTCGTGGAGCTTTTCCCGAAAGCGGGCGCGAAATGCGGGCTGCGGGGCGATGCCGCCAATTTCGAGCGCCGCCGGATCCAGCCTGGGAATAATCAGATAGCGCATCGTTGGATTGTCTCCCCGCCGGGACCGACAAATATGGTTTGTTGGTCCAGCGCTTTATCGCGACCTCGCCGACAACAACGCAATGACGCTCTCGTAGTCGAACAAACGTTCCGGGTCGAGCGGTTCAAAATCACGACCCTGCCGAGCGCAATCAAGGGCGTCGAAGCCGGGCGTATAACCGATATCGAAGTCGTCTTCGTCGTCGGGCGGCATTGTCGGAGACATCGTTTTCAGCAGGGGATCAGCATCAAGCGCGAGCAAGCGCGCAACTGACTCCCTTGCGCCTTCATAAGCCGCCCTGTGCAGCGGCGTCATTCCCGCGCCATCATAGGCATTAATATCGGCTCCCAGTTCGCGCAGGCGATTGATCGCTGCGGGGCTGTCAAGCGTAGCGGCCCAGCCCATCGGCGACAATCGCCCGACCTTGTCGGCCACATCGACGTCGCGCTCTTTTAGAAGAGCGGCGATGCGATCGAGTTGGGCGATGACAGGAGCGCGGACGTCCTGTTCCGAGATCGCCGTCGCCCCTCGCCAGGCGCTCACCCAGGGAACCCACAAATTCTCGCCGCTACGACCACGCAGCCTCTTGATGTCGACGCCTTTGGCGACCGCTTTCTCGATCAGGCCCGGCTCCGCCCTGCGAAGTTCGGCGCTTGACTGCATCGACGCGGCGAGCGCGCCGAACAATTCGGCCTCGCTCGCGTTCTCGATTGTGTCCTTCGTCGCCAGAATGTCCGCAGCCGAAGCCATCTCCGCCTCGGCGAAAACGCGCTGCCGCTGGCTCGCCGAGAGCGCCTCGCTGGCGACGGCGATGTCGGGTTCCCGCGCCGGGCCCGGCTCGCCGACGATCTGTACGACCGCATTCTCGATGAGCTGGTTTTGGGCGTCGGGAAAGCGATCTCCAAGGGTCGTTTTGAGAAGATCAATGAGGGCGATGACGCGGCTCCGGCTATCCCGCCAATCGAGTTTGAAATCGACGTCGTTGAAAGGCTGCGATAGATTGATGCAGCCCACGCTCCAGACATAGTTTTGCGCGGGATGGATGAGAATTCCCTCACGCGATCCGGTTCCGCCGAGGCGCAGCGACGGCCTCGGCGCCGCTCCGACGCTCGTGTCGTCAGTGTATCCGTATGTCTTGTACATCGTGACGCCGTTGAGTCGCCGGCTCCCGTGGTGCGTATGAAGCGAGTAGATTCCGGCCGCGATCCGACGAGCGTTACGACGCCCTTCAAGACTGTTGTCGCCGGGACCCTGCCTTTCAACCGCCATCCCGGAGGCGCCGTCGATCGGTTGGCCGTCCAGCAGAACCTGATAGCGACTGACGGTTCGATCAAAGGCTGCGCCCTGCCGTCTCTCGGACCGAATGCGCTCGATCCTGACGATGACGCGCCCATCCTGCGCCGCTGGAGAGAGGGTTTTCGGCTCCGGGCCAAGGCCTGCATTCGAAACTGGCGTCGCAGCGGCCGGCGCAACAAGTCTGGCGTAGCGGAGTTTCAGAGCGTCGCTATAGCCGACGTCTTCCGGACGGTAGGCGCTTGAGAGGAACCCAATAAATTTTTCAGCGTCGGCGATGTGTTGACGCCATGCGGTCAATGCGGCGGCCTGGTCGAGATAACGGCCATAGCCGTCGACAAATTTTTGCAGCGTCAGAAAGCGGCAAAAGTCGCCTTTGTCCGGACGCGTGGGGTGGGGGACTCTGACAGCCAGATCTGCCATGAAATCGACCCAGGGCACGCCGGCAAAATTATAATGCAGTCGCGCCAGATCCGAAGCGCCCCATGCGCTCTCAATGCCCCATTGCGCGGCAAGAACAGCGATCAGCGGCTTCAGCTCAAGAGGCAGCGACGTCTCGACGAGAAGCGCGCGGAACTCTGGCGTGGTTTGAGGCGGAAGCGCCGAAAGCTTGAGCGGCGATTGCGCCGCGACGGCGCCGGTTGACGCGCCGCCTGCGGGAGAAGCGACGATCGTCGGAGTCGTCCCGGGCGACGATGCCGGATTGAGCGCGCCGTTGGAATTGCCGACGCCAAGTTCGCGCAACGTATCGGCGATCACGATCACGCGCTCGGCGTAGCCGCCTTTCTGCGCCCAGCCATGACTGGCGAGGTGGCGTATGAAGGCAGCGGGCTCATGCGCAACCTCTCGCCACCCGGCGTAGGGGGCGCGCTCCACAAAAAGCCAGTAACCCTTGATGAAATTGCTTATGGCGGCGAAGCGGAGATAGATATCAGAGCCGTCATGGGCTTGATAAACGACTTTTGTCGCAGGGGCCTCCGCGATCACCCTCGCGACCCCGGAAATGGCTTTCATTCCCGCGTAATTGCAGTGCAGGCGCGCCAGCTCGCTCTTGCCCCAGTTCGACTCCTCAACCCATTGCGCCAGCGTGATCAATTTCAGGCGCTCGGCGACCTCTGTGGAGAGCCCGGGCAGAACCAGCGGCGTGGACTGGTAGGTCGACCAAAGCGCACGGAACTCCTGCGTCCCGATGGCGTCCGCAGCAGCTTGGAGTCGCGGCGAGACGATCGGGTTGCTTGAGACGATAACGGCAGGATCCGAGGCCGATCCGGTCTCGCTTTCCGCTAACGGCGCGCCGGCGAAGCTGGCGTAGGCGGCGACAATTCGTTCCGCCAGCTCCTGCTTTTTGTGGATCGCCATCCGGCCTTCGTTCTGATTATGCCCGAAAAAGGGCTCGATCAACGCCGAAGGGAAAATCTGCGTCACATTCGCTTGTCCCCGGCTATAACCGTTATTGGGGCCGGGAATGTGAATCCCGAGATTTTCGCGCGGCCCCCGGCGATCATAAAGATCGACGAGGACGTCCAACAGCATTTGCGCCCAGCGTCGCGACGCGTCCGCTCCATAAAGCACCAGCGATCCCTTGACGTCAGGATTGTCCGCCGGTCTTGCAACCGAATTGAAGTGAAGCTCCACGGTCGCTGTCGGCTTCCAGGCGCGAACGGCGTCGTAGGACGCTGCGACATCCTTGCCGTCGCGTGTAAACGCCTCGCAGCGTATGCCGCGGCTTTGCGCGAATTTTCTGGCGCGCAGCGCCAGGTCCTTGTTCCAACCGTATTCGTAGCGGTCGTCGTCGGGAAAGGGAGGGCTCGCTCCGGCGTAGCCCGGACTTCTCGCCGTATGTCCGACCATGAGCGCCAAACCGCCGACGCCGTCAGCAAGAATGTCGCTCTCTCTTTCGGGAGGCGGCACGCGATTGATCTCGGCTTCCTCCGGGTGGAGGGCGTCCTGAATTTCATCGAGCTGTTCCTGGAGAACGATGGAAAGCTCCTCGCGAGAGGGGCCGTCCTTGGCGCCGCTGCCGGATGTGCGCAGATCGTCCGGCTCAAGTTCTTCTATACGACGTTGCGTCTCGGCGAGCCGATCAAGCGCGGTTTTCAGATCGAAGGTCATGTCTGAACTTCCAAATCAAACTGTCGCCCAAGATTATGATGAATTCAGCGCGGCTTACAGGACGGCGCACGAAAGGGCTTTCGAGCGCCTGGGACGCTTGAGCGATGAGAGACGAGCGGTGCGTCGGGATTGGGCGCGCGCGTCGTCAGGCGCCCGCCCAGAAGCGGTTTACAAGGGGTGCTCGGGAACGGGCCATTCCGTCGCCTTTGGGACTGGTAATTTGGCGTTGACGCGTAAGGAAATATCGCAAAGGGCGTAGCCCCAATTGATGATACGACCCTGCGTTTGAGCGTCGAAGGCGTTCAGGCGCGTGGGTATGCTCTCGAGAGCCATCGTCGTGGTCGTATCATTGGTCATGCCCGACTCGCCCCGGAAATTCGACAGACGCGTTCCGATTCCCCAAAAGGCTCCGAATTTGCGCTTGGCTTCGAAGTCCTCGATAAGCCAACGTTTTCGCAAGGCGCGCGTCTGGTCGATAAGGATGTCTCGCACGCGGCCAAGCTGCAAAAGGTAATCCTCTGGCGCCGACTCGACGATTTCAAAGGGCGCTCCAGCGTCACTGACCAGGACGATATCGACATTATCGACGAGCGACTCCAGACCCATATTGTCGTACACGCCGCCGTCAGCGAGCGCGATGTGTTGGCGCAGGGCGCGAATATTGGGGAGCGACTCGCCGCCTTCCCAATGATCCGGATCGGTTGTCAGTTTCAGGGGAGAAAAGACCGGTGGAAATGCGCTCGAGGCCGCAACCGCGAACGCCAGTGATACGTCCGTCGTTGCGGACGTTCCGAGCATCCAGTCCGCGATCATGTCTTGCCTGAAGCGGAAGCTGCGGCCAGTTTGCAGGTTGGTCGCGTAGATAATGAACTTCGGCTGGCCTTTGGCTGCGTCAGGCAGTCCGTTCTTGATCGTAGCGCCCTTAAATAGCGCGTCATCGTAAGAGTCGGCGAGGTAGTCTCCTGCGGTCTTGAAAGGGTTCACGCCCCCCCACAGGATCACGCTTTGGTCGATCGAGCGCGAGCAGAAATCATTGACGGGCTTCACAACGGCCTCATAAAAATTTGCGGCGCGGCCATTGTTGAATTTCAACTGGTTCCACCGATGCGCCAAAACGCCCGCAATGATCGATCCGCCCGACACGCTTGTCACGCGGTCGAGATTTCCGAGGAGCCCGGCGTCATTGAGCCGCCACAAGGAGCCCAGTCCAAACAGGGTAGCGCGAAATCCCCCTCCCGAAAGGGCTATTCCTATAGTTTTTCCGTTGACGGCCATTGACGCTCTCCCAAGTGCAAAAAAATGAAACATAAAGATCAATTTTATCGATTATTGTGTTGAAGAGCTGCTTAGTCAACTGTTTCGCGAAGCTATTGGCTTGTGTATCTTTTGATAAAGGGAGTGAAATAATGCCTTCTCTTCCGTCACATGCATGTGGATCATCAAAGCCAAAATACAAAATTAAGGAGAAATACTTACCAGATCCTGCCGAGCTTTTGACGGTCACGCTCCATGCGGAGATCGAGATGTAATCTCATTTTCGGTCATCAGTCTGCGACGGCGGCGGAAAACGCTTGCAAGACATGATTTTTCTCATGCGGCGTCAGGACCTGAGCCGCTGATCGCCATACCCGCCAGCGGTTTCCCTGTAACAAGAATAATTCTTGCCTTTCAGGCGTCAGTCACAGATAATATTCAGTAATTGGCGCCCCGGCCTGTATCGCGCGCGCTGGCGAATTGTGCGCGCCGAGCGCTATATTCGAAGGCTGAAGGAGAGCCCGCTCTATTCCTGCGCCAGCCGTGAGGGAAGTTCGGAGGCTCTGGCAGTTGCGTTATATTCAACCAGACGACAAGTTTGATGATCACCGGGAACCTAACGCTCCAGCCAGGGGGCAGGATCACCCACGTGCCGATTGACGATGACATGTCTAAACGCGAAGAAAAGCCCGGCAAGAACGCTCCCCCCGGGGACACAGATCGCGCGATATTGATCGCCCCGGAGCGATAATTGTGAGGAGGCAGAAGGCATGAAATACCCACCTCCCTCCACGCGGCGACTTCGCGTATACGCATTCGATCCACAATCAGCAATCATGCTCGGCACAGTTGGCTATGCCTACGCAACCATCGATCTGCCATGGGAAGAAGCCTGGGAGCAGCCGCTGGAGAGAGGCCCGGTCAACGAATACTTCGAAGTGATCGATATCGACCCCGCCAGTAAACAATTCTATGATGCGGTGGATCTAAACGACAAATATCTTTTAGCCCAAAATGGATTGGCGCCATCTGAAGGCAATCCTCAATTCCATCAGCAAATGGTCTTCGCCGTTGGAATGAAGGTCGTGCGATTATTTGAACGAGCGCTCGGAAGGAAAATATTGTGGGCGCCCGTCTGGAACAGGGAAACAGGAACCTACGAGGCGGTAAAACGGCTGCGTATCTATCCCCATGCTATCCGGGAAGCTAACGCCTACTATAGTTTCGATAAGCATGCTTTACTATTTGGTTATTTTCGCAGCCAGAACTTATTTGCGGGCGCCAGCTGGATTTTTACAGCGCTGTCGCATGATATCATTGCTCATGAGACTACTCACGCCGTGCTGGACGGATTGCACCGGCGATACAAGGAGGCGACAAGCCCGGACAGTCGAGCTTTTCATGAAGCTTTCGCAGATATTGTCGCTCTCTTCTCGCATTTTACGCTAACCGAGGCCGTTTATGCGCATATTCAGGAAAAAGGCGGCGCTCTTGACAGTGAAAGCCTGCTGAGCGGACTCGCGCGTCAATTCGCCGCCGGCACCTCGGGTCACGGAACTCTTCGGCAATATATTGACAAGCAACCAGATCCGGAACTGCTCGCCAACACCTTAGAATGCCATGACCGCGGCGCCATATTGGTTGCTGCAGTCTTTGATGCGTTTTTGCAAATCTACAAAACGCGTACCGATGATCTTCTGCGTATCGGCAAAGTTGAACGCGGTCAGGGCAAGCGTCTGGACTCAGATCTTGCCCGGCGGCTGACAGATGAGGCGATCAAAACCGCAGAACATGTCTTGCGCATGTGTATTCGCGCCATGGACTATCTTCCGCCGGTGGATGTGCGCTTCGGAGAGTTTTTGCGCGCAATCATCACCGCTGACGCGGATCTCGTTCCCGAAGACACCCGGAATTACCGTATCGCCTTTTCAGAAGCTTTCCTGCGACGGGGAATTACGGCAGGCAACTGTCTGTCGACGTCGCCGGAAAGTCTTCTGTGGGATAGTCCCGAGCAGTTGTTGGGCCAAGACGATCTATCCAGAGATTTTCGAGATTTGAATTTGAGCCTGGAGCCGCAATACGACCGTGATGCGATCATCCACCAGGCCGAGGAGTTACGTAAGCAAGTATGGAGCTGGCTGGTGCAGCCGGACAAAAAGAACAATGAGATCGATTTGCAATGGGAAAAGGCGCTCGGCGTCTATTTCGTGCTGCGAAAGGACGCGCCAAAATCAATCGCTCAGGCCGGGGGATTACCCAAGGTCGAAGTGCACAGCGTTCGCGTAACGCGCCGCGCCGGACCCGATGGCCAGGATTTGCGTCAGCTCGTGATTGAGGTAACGCAAAGACGGCGTGGATATTTCGACCAAGAGCAACAAAAAAAAGCGGATAGGGGAGAACCTGCTGGTAAGGAGGACTTCAATTTCCGTGGCGGCGCGACGCTTATCATCGATTTGCGCGACAGGCACTTGAGGTTTGTGATCAGAAAGCGGATCGACGATGCTGAGCGACTCAACGAACAACGCGTTTATCTCCAACAGCCTGGCGGAGCCGCCTTCACCTATATTCCGGCTGCAACGGGCGCAGCGGCGCGTGAGCCCTTTGCCATGGCGCATCGCGGCGGATAGGAGCAAGCTATGGCCGACAGGGAACCCACCCGACCAGGAGCAAATATAAAAACAGAAAAACCCGCGCGAGAAGGTTCACGGGGAAAGAGTCCCGCGAAGGGCCGTCGAAACACCGCCAGCGTCAGCACGAAGGCGGCGACAAGGCAGGAGAAACCGGCCCGGAGCATGGTTGCGATTCGTATGTATCGGGGGATACTGGGCGATTTTTTTCTCATAAGACACAGCCTCGAAGACAAAAAGATCAAACCGTTCAAAATGCTGATCGATTGTGGCGTTCTGCAGAGAATAGGCTCGGAGGAGAAGAAGCCCGTGACGGCTCTTGGCAAGGAACGAATTATCGCCGGGGTCAAGAGTCTCATTGGGGAGTTTGGTTCTGATTTTGATGTCGTTGTTGTCACACACGAACATTATGATCATCTTTCTGGATTCATCCACGCCAGGGATGTTTTCGAGTCCCTTGAGCTCCGTAAATTATGGGTCGCGTGGACCGAGGACCGGACCGACGCTCTGGCCAATGCCTATCGAGAGAAGAAGAATCGGGCGATATCAGCGCTCACCGCGTTGGTCGACAGTCCGGGGCTGAAAGACACGGAGAAGATGCAAACAGTTCGAGATCTGCTGCAGTTTTATGGTCCGACAGGAAATGTCGGGAGAGGTCTCGGCATGGCGGCCGACAATGGAGCGCTTTCCGGCAATGCGAGCTGCGAGGCGGTGATTGATTGGCTTAAGCAGCGTGCTGGAGTGACAAATACAACATATCTGAAGCCGGGTGAGGTTCACAAATGGGGCGTAGGCAATACGCTGCGGGCCTATGTCCTCGGACCGCCACGCGATGACGATCGGCTGCGCAAGCTGGATCCATCCGGCGCGGGCAAGCGAGAAGTTTATCTTGCAAAAGGGGAGGACGTCGCCGCGATAAGCAGCCTCGCCGCCGTTCACTCTGGACTCGAGGGGGCTCCGGCGGGCAGCGATCAACCTTTCGGTCTCCCGTATCGACGCGAATATTTCCCCGACAAGATGGCGACCGACGATACACTGGCGGAAGACTCGATCGTAAAAAAATACGAGCAAATTCCCGCCAATGAGCGCATTGATGAGGAATGGCTCGGCAGCGCCGAAACGCTCGCCCTGAAGATCGATGGCGATGTAAACAATACCTCGCTAGTTTTAGCGCTCGAATTGCCGGGTCAGGAAATCTTGCTCTTCGCCGCCGATGCTCAAGTCGGCAACTGGTTATCATGGAGAGATCAAGACTATCCCGCCGATGATCTCGCCAAAACGCAGACTCTTTCGATAGAACATCTGCTCTCGCGTACTATTCTATACAAGGTGGGCCATCATGCGAGCCATAATGCAACGCTGAGAGAGGGCGGTCTGGAGCTGATGACAGATCCGAGACTCTGCGCAATGATACCGCTCGTCGAAAAAGTCGCCAGTGAGCAAAAAACCAAAAGCGCTCCAAATGGATGGCAGATGCCCTATGAAAATCTGGATAAACGACTCAAAGAGCGCACGAGAGGGAGGATCGTAAGAGGAGACGGGGAGGTGATTGAAGAAACGACAGCATTCAAGAACTCGGTCTTCAATGTGAGCTATGGCCCGGACGCATCGACAAAAGATCCTCTATGGGTAGAACTGACATACAAACACACCAATAATTTAAATTGACTATTATTCATGGTCACAACTCCGAGGAGTTGTCTGAAATTGAGCAGAAAGCGATCAATCAGCGTTGAACGACAGGGTCTGGTCAACCTCTCTGAGGTTTCCTGTTTGCCACCAGAGCGTCATTTGCTGGCGGCAGGTATCCGGCTTTATCAATCTAAATTATTGATTATATTTGTTTTTTAATGGTCGGAGTGGCGGGATTCGAACCCACGACCCCTTGTCCCCCAGAGAAAAAAAACAGTGTTTTAGGCGTTGTCGCTCTTGTTCATAAAGTCTCAAAATCCGATTTGAAAATAGGCCTTTAGCGTTTCACGTTGTCTCGTTTGGGTTCACGTGTTATCAGACCAGCGCAACCATTTTGAACCCAGTTTGAACCCAAAAAGCACTGACAAGTGCTCAAGTGACAAGTGCGCGGCTGGGTTCAAACGAGGCGCGGAAACCATGCCAAAGAGGCTAATCACAGATGCTTTTTTGCAGAGCAAGCCGGCGCCGGGAGAATACTGGGATTCGCGCATATCTGGCCTTTGTATGCGCGTCTCGCCGGCCGGCCGCCGCACATGGTCGCTGAGATACAGGCCGAAGGGCTCTACATCGTTTCGCAGGCTGTCGCTGGGCCTTTACCCGGAACTGGGGATCAAGCAGGCGCGGGAGCGCGCCGAGAGCGCGCGAGTGGACATCTCCGGCGGGGCGGACCCAGCCGGCAAGATCACCGAAAAAAAAGCCATCGAGGCCGCGTCTAAAGGTTCATTCAATGACCTTGCCGACGCCTATATCGAGCGTTACGCCAAGGCGCACAAGAAAAGCTGGGCGCAAGATGACATGCTGCTGCGCGCCCATGTGCGCCCGATATGGGGCGATAAAGCATCGAACTCGATCACCCGCGCCAATGCAGCAGAACTGCTAGACAAGATTGCCAGCACATCGCCGACAAGCGCAAACCGCGTTCAAACCGTCCTGAGCAAACTATTTAACTGGGCTGTCGACTCCGGCACGTTATCCGGCAATCCAGTCGCCAGAATGAAAAAACGGGCGAAGGAAAAGCCGAAGGATCGAATCCTCACCGCTGGCGAAATACAAATTATATGGAGCGCACTGGATAGCGGCATATCGGCGAACATCGCCGCATGTCTGCGCTTTCTGTTGCTGTCAGGATTGCGACCGGGAGAAGCCGCAGGCGCGGCAATGAACGAAATAAAGGATATTGCGAATCCTGCAAAAGCCCGTCTCGAAATACCAGCAAAGAGAATGAAGGGAGACCGGCCGCATGTTGTGCCTTTAGCGTCGATGGCGCTGGATATCATCCGGGGCCAATGCGCAAATGCTGTTAAGGGCCAGGATTATATTTTCGCATCGAATTTTTATGATAGAGGGCCAATCGCGCGTCATTCATTATCGCAAGCGATACGTCGCCTAATTGATGGGTTAGACAGTGACGACGAAAGCGCCGCATCTCTAAAATCAAATCCGCCAACACCGCATGATTTTCGTCGCACTCTTGCAACCGGCTTAGCGGCGCTGGGCGTTGTAAGAGAAGATCGACTTGCTGTCATGGCGCACATCCAGAGCGATATACACGGGAAGCACTATGACCATTATGACCGGCTGAAAGAAAAGCGGGCGGCGCTGTCTCTTTGGGAGTCGCATATTAAGTCCCTTATTGGCGAGGCAGACCAATGACGCCAGAAGAAAATGAACGACTCGCTGATATAGGGAGAGAGGCGTTAGAGGCTTTGAATATCAAGCTGCGCAATCAAGACGCAATATCCCTTTGGGGTTCTATTATTGAGCAATTAGCGCAAGCCGCAGCAAGGATAAAACAAAATAAAGATTATTTAGCAAATAATCAGAGACTAAAAAAAGCTAACTCAATTTTGAATAAATTGATTGCTTTGAAAGATGAAATAAGGGCTTTTGATGAGCAATGGCCTATGTCATTTGGCGTTAGTAACGCCGAATATGAAGAAGAAAGAAAGAACAAAAACAAAGTAACTCTTTTGAGCAAAAAACAATTATATGACGATGCAATTATTGAGGCGGGATTTAATCAAGCTATATGGCAATTTGAAACGCATGTAAGCCGGGCTGAATTAGATTCAGAACATAGTGGCGGTTTCTCCAATTTAATTGGCGCGCGTGACGCCGGCAGCATGTGGAGCACCTATAACCATTTTGTCGGAAAGCCGACTATCACAAAAAATCCAGACGACCATACCTATCGCGGAAATTTTCTGGATTTTGTTCGATTTGTCTTGTCTCGCGCTGGCGTCACGGAAGACGACCTTGCAGACGCCGGGATCTATCAAGCCGCAATTTCAGGACAAAGAAACGTCATTAAAAACAAAGTTAAATGACAATTGTTTCGCCTTTGAAATTTTTGTCATTTAGACGCTGCGAAATTTTCTGATTACTCAAAAAGCCGCCCGAAACACTAGGAGCGGCAAAAAATGAAACTGATTCGTGAGCCCGCCGTGCTGGAGCGCGTTCCCTTTTCGCGACCGACGCTGCGCAGAAAAATCAAAGAGGGCACCTTTCCGGCACCCGTCAACATCGGCGCCCGCGCTGTCGCTTGGGTTGTCGACGAAATCGACGCTTGGGAGCAGGAGATAATCGAAAGGCGCGGCAAAAAAAATCAGCCGAAGGCCGCTTAGTCTATGTCCCGCAAGTATCACAACCCGCCGCGCCGTGATGGCGCCGCGTCCCGCGAAGGATCATTACATCATGAAAATAGAAAGTAAGACGCCCGCCCGGAGGGTTGTCCGGGGCGGGCGGGAAACCGAAAGGCTTGGCGGCGCTTTCGACGAGGAAAATACAAAAAATCCCGACTTTTTGCAAGCGTATCGTCGCGCATATCTCTCGCGCCGTCATCGCCTCGCGCCCGCCTTTGCCGCCGCCGTCGCGGCTGTCGTTTTTGCGGAGTGCCGGCCATGAAGACGATCGAAAACCCTCTCGACATTCTCCGGCTCGACTATCTTTGCGAACTCGCCGACATGCTCGCCGCCCGCGCCGTCGCGCTACGACTTGCCGCTGTTGCTGGCGACGTTGACGGGATCGACGCCGCTTTCGCTGCAATCCGTCTCATCGGCCGCGACGTTGCATTGACAAGGAAAGAAATCGAAACCCGCGACGACTCCGACGCGAAGGAGGCCGCATGACGACGACATCGGCCGCCGCCGCAGAGTATCGGATTGACGCCGCACGTAAACCGCCGCGCCCCAACATCGGGGCGCCGCATCCCCAGCCGGAACCGCCGCCAAAGATCGCGCCGACGCCATTTGTCTGGCGCGACCCGGCGACAATTCCAACTCGCCAGTGGCTTTATGGGCGACATCTTATCAGGCGCTTTCTTTCATGCACAGTCGCGGCGGGAGGCGTCGGCAAGTCTAGCCTGCTGCTGGCGGACGCCGTTGCGATGGCGAGCATGATCGAGACCTCTGGACACAAGCCGCACAAGCCGCTTCGCGTCTGGTATTTCAACGGCGAAGACCCGCGTGAAGAGATCGAGCGCCGCATTGCGGCAATCTGTTTGCATCATGGAATCGAGGCGGATGACATCGGCGGGGGCCTTTTCGTCGACTCCGGCCGCGACACTGAAATCATCATCGCCAGACAGGAGAAAGCCGGATCTTCTATCTGCGCACCTGTCGTCGACGCCATGATTGCGGCAATCACGGCCAACCGGATCGACGTGGTTATTGTCGATCCATTCGTTTCGTCGCATCGCGTTTCGGAAAACGATAACGGGGCCATCGACGCTGTTGCGAAGACATGGGCCAGGATCGCAGACAGGACGGGTTGCGCGATTGAACTTGTCCACCATGTTCGGAAAACCGGCGGCGCGGAAATCACAGCCGAAGACGGGCGCGGCGCCAGCGCATTGATCGCCGCAGCGCGTTCCGTGCGCGTCCTGAATCCGATGACAGACGATGAAGCGGCACGTGCTGGCGTCGACAAGCGGAGAGCGTTTTTCCGGGTGGACAACGGCAAGGCGAATCTGGCGCCGCCGCCGGATGCAAGCGAATGGTTTAAGCTGGAGAGCGTGTCGCTTGGAAATGGCGCCGGCGGGGCCGATGACAAGATAGGCGTCGTCATACCTTGGAAATGGCCGAACGCGATGGACGGGCTGTCGATCGCCGACCTTCGCGCCGTTCAGGAGAAGATCGCCGGAGGCGAATGGGCGGAGAATAGCCAATCGACGAACTGGGCAGGCTATGCAGTCGCGGGCGTCATAGGCGTCGACGCCGCCGACAAGGCCGGCCGGGCGCGCATCAAGTCCTTGCTGTCGACATGGATCAAGAATGGCGTCTTACGCGTGGAGCGCATCCGCAGCGCGCGGGATGGCCGGGACCGTCCGATAATTACCGTCGGGGCCAGGGCATGAAGACACTTTCCGCACCTTCCGCACCTCTAGTGCGGACAAGCGCGGCAAGTGCGGCAAAACCGCATCCGCCGCACCACACCTTATGGGGTGCGGGGTGCGGTGCGGAAGCCTGTGCGGAGATTTTCGGGGTGCGGAAAATGACGCCGGAATTGCACAGCCGGCTCGCCGAGATCGAAGCCGAACGCCGCCGGCATGTCGACGCCTTGTCCTGTCTCGCCGACGAAGCCGCGCGCATCATCGCCGAGATGGCCGGCGCGGGACCGGGCGAGCCAACGGCATCAAACCAGCATAAAAAGGCAGAGGATGGAATTGTTGATAATATACACAATTCCTCATTAGGACGCCCAACCGGAACCACCGCCGCCGCCGAGACGCCGGACGCGCCAACCGTGGCCAACGTTGGCCACGAGACGCCAGACGCGCCGTCGCCGCCGATCGACCTAGACAACTTGGCGAGCATCCCGCAGGCCGCCGCCGAATTTGGCGTGAGCGACAAAACGCTGCGCAAATGGGCGAGGAAACATCACGCCATCGTCACGATTGGCGGACGGGTTTACGCCGATATTTCCATTTTGACGGCTTCCGTAATTTCCCGAAAAGTTCCGCAAATTTCCCTATCAATCGACGCGCCAACGCGGAAGACTGCAAGGAGAGCAAACCGGAAACAAGCATGAGCATTTTCACCCGAAACGACTCGACATCGAAATTGCAGACGGAACTTGCGCGCCTCGAAAAAAAACGCGCCGCCCTTGGCGGCAAGTTAGTGGCCGCTGAATCCGCCGCCGCCGCTGCGCAGGAGGCCCGGCGCCGTCACCTGATCGAATCAGAGGATATCGACGCATCGGCCGGCGTCAAATTCTCCGAAGCTGTCGACGCTGCGCAGCGTGACATGACCGCCATCTCCGGCGCCATCTCCGAACTGGACAGCATGATCCAGGAAGGTAAGGCCGCCGTCACGGCCGCCCGCGAGGCAGGTGAGCGTCAAAAGCGCGCGGCGGAGATCGAGGCGCGCATCAAGAAACTTGAACCGTTGTGCGCCGAAGCGGAAAAGCAATTCGAGTCGTTACTAACGACGCTGAACAAGATCGCCGAAACCGCCGACGATGACGCCCTGGCCCTTCAAGAATATCACGAATTGCGAGGCCACGGCGACCGCTTGCCCGTCACCTCGATCATCGGCGCGGCGCTGGCGCAAGCGATTTTCCGCGACATGCCAGACCTGTTGATCGTCGAAAAATCTTTCGGCGCTTCATTCGCCCGCGTCTTCCTTCCAATGATGATCGAACGATACGAAGGCTTGTCTCGCGACATTCCGATCGATCACGGCGACGAAAACTCATTCACACCGAAAAAACTGTCTGGCGCTTTGACGCAAAACATAATTGAGCCATTACGAGCCGCCGCCGCCGAAATTGTGGACGACACCCGAGCGCTGGCGAGCAACAAACTGATGATCGACTACGAGGACGCCGCCGAACCAATTTTCGATTGGAGCTGGCTCGTTTTCATCCAGCCGGCGATTTGGACCGACTGGCGCGGCGAAACCGTCACGCAAGCTGACTCACGCGCAATGGTTCCCGAGCCGGTCGCCCGCGCGGCGCTTGCGGCCGGCGTGGCGTTTCCTGAGGACGCTCCGGAAGCGGTGGCGCATGAGGGTCGACGATATCAGCAAGGCTACCATTCGAGCAGCGTATCTATGACAAAAGACGTTGTGACGCTGGACGTCAAATGGCCAGAGACCGCGAGGGCCGCCGCATGAGCAAGTGCAAGTGCGCATCTATTCCGTTTCGTTTCGAGCCGCATCGTGAGCGCGCGGACGCTGAAACAATGATCGCGCGTTATGCGTCCGATCCGACGAAGACAACCGAAGATCGAAGCGCAGCTATCTTCTCCCGGATCGCCCGTCATGAAAGCGGACACATTGTCGCTTCGCTGGCGCACGGTAAGCAAGTCGACTACGCGACCGTAGGCAATGGCAATCCGCACGTGTCTCACAAATTCACAAGCGGCGAAATGACGGTCGACGCCTTGGCACTCATTCACGTTGCAGGGCTTGTCGCCGAAGGCTCGCCCGCGCCGACGTGGGGTCATGTTCATGAGCTGCTATTTTCCGCCCGCGAGCGCGACGGCGGAATATGTGACTTGTGCAGGCTCGCCGATCTTGTCGTTTCCTGCACGCCGGACATGCCGAACCGCGAGCAAATCAATCGGGTTTACGACTGTTTTCAGACATGCGCCGATCTATTCCGATCACCCGCATGGTCCGGCGCTCTCGCCGCGCTGGCGTCGGCGCTTGAGGAGCGGACGCTCTTGCGCGGCGCGGAAATCGCATCAATCGTCGCGCCCTTCAACCTGAGCGCACCACTGAAATCTATCTCTCCGATTTGGACCAACGCATCATGAGCAAGATCGAACTCGACCACGGCCTAGCCGGCGCACAAATCCGCGCCGCGTCTTATGACGAAAAAGACAATAGCATCGCCGTCGTTTGGAGCACGGGCGCCGCCGTCCGGCGATTAGGTCGGGATGGGCCGTATGATGAAATTCTCGACATGTCGCCGGCCGCCGTCGATTTGAGCCGCTTGAACGCCGGCGCGCCGTTTTTGGATAGTCACCGCGACGACACGCTGTCCCGCATCATCGGGTCTGTTGTGCCCGGTTCTGCAAAGATCGCCTTGAGCCAGGGCGTCGCGAGAATCAAGTTATCACGAGCCGCAGGCGACGCCGACAACGTGCAAAAAATTCGAGATGGCGTCATTCGGAATATCTCTATCGGCTATTCGATACACGCTGTCGAAAAGATCGAGCGCGATGGCGATATCCCGATTTTCAGGGTCACAAAATGGCAACCGCTGGAAATTTCAGCCGTACCGATCCCGGCGGACTTTGGCGCGGGCGTCATTCAATCGAGCCGCACGAAATCGACGAAATCGACACAGGCCGAAATCCGCACGGTCCCGAAATATTCACCGGCCGCCGCGCGACTGCGCATGCTGACCAAGATGCAGACGCGCAACCTGTTGCGGCCGGAAGGATCAATCCATTGAAATCTGCGCGCGGTTTTCTCCGGCCGCTCGCAGCTAGTCGCCCTTCCTCTGGCGGAGACGTTAGGGCGCACGGCGGCGGGCTAACACCCGTCGCCGTTTTATCTTCACAAGGAAGGCCGCAGACGCGCCTTGCGTCGTCACGCTGGGGGCATAGCAGCGCAGGAAAAACGACGCGCCCAGAACGCCCCTCTAGGTTCTTCTGGGGCTTCCTCGTGGGGCGAGGCACAGCAGCCCGGTAAAAAACGCTTTGCAGTCCGATTTACACTCTTAAATAAAGCAGGTCACAAATGCTGAAAATGGAACTTGCGAAACTGTTAGGCGTCTCGCCGCCGCGCATTACGCAATTCATAAAAATGGGCCTGCCCGTTCTTTCAGACGGAACTATCTCGCGTGAACTCGCCCTTAAATGGATCGCCGGCAATACGCTGGGCGCGGCACAGGAACGAGCGCGGGAATTGCTGTCTGGACCGGAGACGCCGCCGGGCTTTGGAATCCTGGACGAGCTAGAGAACGTCGTCGACAAGGCGAGCGTTTTTCCCTTGCTGGCCATGTCCCTGAGAATCCGATCGCTGGCCACCCTTGCCGCGTTTCAAGCCGGCGCGACACGGGAGCAATCCGAACAAGCTGGCGCCATGACGCTGCTATTATTTGTTCAAGCCGCAGAGGATTTTCTTATCGAGACAAAAACTCTGGCGCCGGGCGTCATGGCGTGGCCGCACCCGGATTTGCACGACGAAGCAAATCTTGATGCCGTGGCAGACGACAAGAAAAAAAATATAAAAAAAATAAATCGACGGCTTAAACAGTGACGCCGCGCCGGCCGTTCTTGATCGAGCGTCGCGCCATCGCCCCGCGCCGGCCGAAAGAAAGGGCCAGGACGATTGACGTTGTGCGTAAGAGCATCCCGACATCGGGCAGGCTCGCCGCAGAGATCGCAAGGGCGCTGCGCATGTCGCCGTTACGTTTCCCGAAAAGCTGGATAGGAGATTGACTTGCCATCCATCTTGCCCGTTTCCCGATACCCGAACGGCCGCCTTAAAAAGCCTCGCACCTTAGAGAAGATCGCCGAAGCAGAGCGCGCTGTTGCAGAGGCCAACATGTTGACTGTCCTGAAACAACCACATCGCCGCGGCAACCGTTCGCAGCTTGCCGAAAACCCGTTAGGCCGGTTCTGTCTGGAGCATCGGCTGGATCAGGCGCTTTACGACGCGGCCGACGCATACGGGACACTGAGAAGAAAATGGCAGGCACAAGCCGGCGCACCAATGCCGGATCGCTTGGGCGGCAACGGGACAGGCGACGTCGCGCTTGACGATTGGCGTAAATGGGGCGAGCGCGTCAAAACTTGGGAAGCGGAGATGACTCGAGCCGGCGGCAAGCATGGTCTCGATTGCGTCGTTTCGCTCTTATTCGACCGGCCGGGACCCAGCATCATGATCAAACCGCCGCAGGCCATCGCGTCGCTGTTGGCGCTGGCGAAAGCGCAGGGCAAGAAATGACTGAGGGCGTCGCCTTCATGGATCTTCGCCGGCGCGATTGTCGTTTCCCGTTAGGCGAGCGCGACGAACCGCCGACGCTGTTTTGCGGCGAGCCGGCAAGGGCAGGCTCGCCCTATTGCCAGCATCATCATCGGATTGCTTATGTCCCGGCAACCAAGCGCCGGCCGCCGCAGGATCGCCAGACGACGGATCGCAACGCGGTCGAATGGCGCGACCGCGTAGGAGCGACCGCGCGCGCGTAGTAGCTACGTCAGCTGCTTCAATTGAAGCAATTGCCTCCGCGCCCGCGTAGCAGCGTCTATCCCTTGCCCTTCCGTAGCCGGACGCCGGGGCCGCCGCCGTTTTCCGCAATGAACTCGACCCCGGCCGTCTCCAGAGCGGCGCGGATCGCGGCGAGATTGTTGATAGTGGGAATCGACCGGCCAACCTCGAAATTTTTCACCGTGCTGAGGCCAAGATTCGACCCTTCAGCAAGGCGAGACTGAGACCAATCGAGCAGCGCACGGGCGGCGCGGCATTGTGCGGGCGTGAGAGCCATAAATAACCTTTTTTGTTTTCTTCTACTAAAAAAGGTTGACGCCTTCCGGTCTAGCCTTTATTGGTAGAAAGTAACCTATTTGGCTACTACCACACCAAACCACGCCGGGGAAGGCTTTTCCGGCGAACGCCGGAGGCTTGTCCGATGCAATTTAACCTCGATCATGACTGGCGCTTGCCGGAGGGCGTGAGCCCGCAAGCCATCGCCCTTGCCAGAGCAAAACGAGACGCCGACCGGGCCGCCGGCCGCGCCGTCCAGTTCCTTCACCCGGACTCCGGCA
>JBBARD010000042.1:0-9430 GCA_040399965.1 Methylocystis sp.
TTCCCTTTCCAGAAAAATTATCAATGCGATCAGGAGATCGCTGTGGATCACCAGACAACCGTTTACATACGCGATCTGGCGAAAGGCGCCAAACCCAGATGTCTTGCCGGATAGACCTCTGGCCGCCCCGAACGGCCGGGACTCAACCACTTTTGTCGGCTTTTGCCAAGATGCCCGCGAGTTTATCGGTTAACAGAGTTGTAACAGTAAGATCGGCGCTGGTGCCGGGATTGAGACCCTGTGTTTTCAGCGCGCGGTCCCATTCGAGGGCTTCGGCGAAAAGTGTCGCGCGTCCCGCATCCGCCAGCGGCGCAAACCGCCTTTTAGTTTCACGCCGAACCTGTTCAGCAACCTCCGCCCCATGCTTGCGGACAATATGGCTGTCCGGGAACGCTTGCAGAAAAGACAGATAAATCAACAGGGTCGCCGTTTCCGCCGTCGCGCCGTCAGCGCGGGCGCGGGACAGCGCCGCAGCTCCGGTCTCAAAAATATCAATAAAATTATGAGCATATTGATAAGCAACACGATCCCGGCCCGCCGCCGCGCGCATGGCCTCAAGCAAGGTCGTGCGGGCCGGAGCCACAACGTCGTGCTCCTCGGCGGCGCCAAGGCCCGCAGGTTGCGCCAGACGGATCGCCCGGAAGGCGGCCTCGGCGTCGGCGACGTCGAGCCCGGCCAGAACTCTGCTCGTCTCACTGCGCAAATCTGTCCCGTGTCCGGTCAGCGCGGCCTGGGCGAGCGGCGCGCAAAGCAGCAGAATGCCGAGATTGGTGTTTTGGCCGACGGCGTCCCATGTCGCCTGCATCGCGCCAAAAATGCGCGCTCCGACCCGCAGATCGGGAGCAGCGACATGGGGCGCGGCGACCTGGGCGCTGAGAATGAAATCTTCCGCCGCCATGCCATGGCCGTCAGCGTATATGTGAACGTTTCCAGGCTTGGGAGCCTGCAACTCCGCCGCGCAGGCGGCGATGAAGGCCCCCGCGACATCGTCGGGCGAGAGTTTACCCATGCCGGAGTTTTTCACTTAGTTTCAGGCTCTCGGCGGCAAGACGGTCGGCGATGCTGAAAGGCGTCACTTTCTGAAGCCCGTACCAGCCGGCCATGCTGTTGACCTCAAGCACCTGCGTCGCGCCCGACGCATCGGCGATGAGATCGACGCCGGCGATCGCGGCTCCCATGGCGTCGGCGGCCGCCACCGCCAGTTCCCGCTCCCCGGCTGTCGCTTCGACAGCCGAAGGCTTAGCGCCCTGCCGAACATTGGTCACCCAATGACTGGAGCGGCGTCGCATGGCCGCAATCACCTCGCCATTGGCGACCAGCACGCGCATATCCTCGAACGGCGGCCTTGCGGGCCCGACAAAGCGTTGCAGGTAGAACACCCCCCGCGCCTCCTCTAGCCCGGGCAAGTCGTCGGGCGTTTCGATCAGTCGCAATCCCCAGCCCTGGGCGCCAAACAACGGTTTCAGGACCAGCGGTCCGCGCCCGCATTCGCGTCGGGCGATGGCGCGCGCCTGTGCGGGCGACTGGGTCGCGAAAGTGTCGGGAGTGGGCAGACCGGCGCGACGCAGGAGGAAACTCGCCATCGATTTGTCGGTGCAACATTCGATGGCGCGGGCGCCGTTGATCAGCGGAACCTTGAGCGCCTCGAGCGCGTGTAGCGCGCCGAGCCGCATGGTGATGGCCTCAAGCGAGCCGTCGCCGATCGCGCGCACCACGGCGAGGTCGGGGAGATTGCGAAAACCCGGAATGGCGAGGCCATTGGGCCGAGTCGTGTCGATGCGGCAGGCGGACAGCCGCACGGCCACGGGCCGGGCGCCCAGGGCGCGAAAGGCTTGGAGCGTCTCCCCGACATGCCAGTCGAGCTTGTCGGTGAAGACCGCGATGCGGGGAGGCGCCCGCTCCCCGCTTGCGGGGAGAGGGAGCGAGGTCACGCGCCGAAAGACTTGTCGAGGAGCGCGAGGTTGATCTCGCCGCCGCGGAAGGTTTCTCCGGTCTCGATCGCCGTCACCAGCGCCTCGGCCGGCGAGAACAGACTGCCGTCAATCTGGTAGAAATCGCCTTTGTAGGCCTTGAAGACGTCGGCAAAGGGCCGGCCATAATCGCGTGAGTTGCTGCTCGGCAATTTTTCGGCCAGCTCTTTGGCGGCAGCTGCGGGTCCCTTGACAAAAAGATGGGCGCGGCCGGCGTAAATGATCGCGTCATTGGTTCGGCCCATCGCCTGTACGAAATCGGGATGGGGGGGCGATAGCGGCGCAGTGGCGACGCCGTCGACAATGTTGTCGAGCGGGAAATGCAGTTCATGCGCCTTGTGCAGGGCGACCTCCAATACGCGGCCGACCACCTGCACGCTGCCGGCGAGGCTTTGCGTCGGGGCGTAAATAAAGGCGACGTTTTTAGGATCGACGCCGCTTTTGCCGGCGACTTTCTCGACGACTTCCCTTGGCGGCGGCGACCCGCTCTCAAGCACAATGGTTACGCGCTCGGCCTTGTCCGTATAGGTAAGCTCGTCGAAAAGCTTTTCGACGCGCGCCTGGGCCCGGCCGGGGCCGGAGCCCAGCGCGAAGAATTTCTCGTGTTGCAGGCTCCAGCCCGCGTATTGGCTGGCGAGGCAAGCGACGACCGGATCGCTGCTGCCGACAGTGAGCCAGAAAGGCCATTTTTCCGCGCCGGGCGCGTGGGCGAGCGAGACGCGGCCGAGGCCGCCCATGCAGATTTCGGTGAGCAGCAGTCCGGCGTCGACGCCGCCGACGGCCTTGGCCCCGGCGTCAATCAGCAATTCGCCAAGCGCGCCGCGAGAAACGGCGACCCGGTAACGATCCGCTCCGGCGACCAGCCGATCGACGATTTCGCCCGCAAGGGCGTTGACGCTCGCCGTCACGCGGCCGGCTGTAGTGTGGCTTCCGCTCACTTGGCTCTTCCCCCATCAAAATTAAGTTCGCCGCGCGGGACCGGCGGCGTCGCGGCGGAACTTACCGGGGTTTGGCCGGAAACGAAAGCGTCAGGCCGGCGGCGCGTCGAAGCTGAGCATCCTGCCGGCAGCGAGCGGGAGCTGACCCTTCGCCAGAGCCTCGGTGAGCCGATCGAGTCGCACCAGCGCAAGTCCCTCGCTATGGACGCTGGAGCCGGTGACGCCTATCTCGCTTTCTCCGGCCCGAATGGCCGAGCCCGGCGGGGGGGCGACGCCGTCGGCCCGGTAACGGATCACGCGCTTGCGGGTCGCGCCGCGATGTTTCATCCGCGACACCACCTCCTGGCCGATGTAACAGCCCTTGCCGAAATCGAGCCCGTTGAAAAGGTCCATAGCCGCTTCGTGCGGGAAGGCGTCCCCATAGGCGAAATCGACGCCGCCCGCCGGCAGGCCGAGACGAATGCGCCGCGTCTCGTAATCCTCCCGGTCGCCGGTCGCGCTTACGGCGTCGCGAGCGACGATCGCCCGGCCGCCGAAATCGGCGCGTGGATCGGCGGCGCTGGCCAGCGCGGCGCTGACGGCCGGCGCGTCCGCGTCCTCGAAGGCGATCACGGCGAGATCGTCGCTGCGATTGGCCAGATCGAGTTTCGCGCGCAGCCGGTAGAGCGCCAGCCGTTTCACCAGATCATCCGCCAGCGCGCGCGGGCAATCGAGAAAATAGCGTTCGGACGACGGCGCGAAGACGAAAAAATCGAACAGAATTTTGCCTTGCGGCGACAGCAGGGCCGCAAAGCGGGTCATTCCAGGCGCGAGCCCTAGAAGATCGTTGGTGACGAGGCCATGCAGAAATTTGCCGGCGTCAGGGCCGCGCGCCTCGACAACGCCGCGGTCTTCAAGAAGGATTGTTTTGCTCATAGCTATCTTCGATGCATCCATCACGATTATCGGGCGGTGGAAATTAACATTGGCGGCTTGCCTTCATCGCCTCTAATTAGGTCGGGGCGGTCTTTTCGCCATCAAAGATAGCTGCGGGGCGTCGGGCATGTCGCAAACTTTCGATCTCATCCTCTCCGGCGGCGTGCTGGTCAACCACGATGGCGAAGCGCCTCGAGACGTTGGCGTGCGCGATGGCCGCGTCGCCGAAATCGGCGATCTTTCCCGCGCCGTCGCCGGGGAGCGCGTCGATTGTCGTGGTTTGCATGTGCTGCCCGGCATGATCGACTCTCAGGTGCATTTTCGCGAGCCCGGCATGGCGCACAAGGAGGATCTCGAATCCGGTTCGCGCAGCGCGGTCATGGGCGGCGTCACCGCCGTTTTTGAGATGCCCAACACCAATCCGCTGACCGCGACGCCCGAAGCGCTCGCCGATAAGGTCCAGCGCGGAACCGGTCGCATGCATTGCGACTTCGCTTTCTGGGTCGGCGGCACGCATGAAAATGCGCGGCATGTCGGCGAACTGGAGCGTCTGCCCGGCGCGGCGGGAATCAAGGTGTTCATGGGGTCGTCGACCGGCTCGCTGCTGATCGCCGACGATGCAGGAATTGCCGAAGTGCTGGCGCATGCGCGCCGTCGTGCGGCGTTTCACAGCGAGGACGAATATCGTCTTGAGGAACGCAAGCCCCTGCGCGTCGAGGGCGATCCGTCGTCGCATCCGGTGTGGCGCGACGTCGAGACGGCCTTGCGCTCGACGCAACGATTGCTGCGCATCGCCCGCGAGAAACGCGCGCTCATTCATGTCTTGCATGTCACGACGGAAGAAGAGATCGCCCTGTTGGGGCAGAATAAGGACATCGCCACGGTGGAAGTGACGCCGCATCATCTCGTGATGGATGACGGCGACTACAAGCGTATCGGCACGCTGGCGCAGATGAATCCGCCGGTGCGCGAGGCGCGTCATCGCGAGGGCCTGTGGCGCGGACTTCAACAGGGAATCGTCGACGTCCTGGGCTCGGATCACGCCCCACATACGCTGGAGGAGAAGGCGAAGCCCTATCCGCAAAGCCCCTCGGGCATGACCGGCGTGCAAACCACCGCGCCCCTGCTGCTCGATTTCGTCAACGCCGGCCGCCTGACGCTGGCGCGTTTCGTCGATCTGACCAGCGCCGGCCCGGCGCGCATCTTCGGAATCGCCGGAAAGGGCCGCGTCGCCGTTGGCTATGACGCCGATTTCACCGTCGTCGATCTCAAGCGTCGCGAGACGATCACTAACGCCTGGACAGCCTCGCGCGTCGGATGGACGCCCTACGACGGCCGCGAGGTCACCGGCTGGCCGGTCGGAACCTTTGTGCGCGGCCGCCGGGTGATGTGGGAGGGCGAGTTGCTCACGCCGTCGCAAGGGCGACCCATCCGCTTTCACGCCGCGCTTTAGTCCTCGCTCCAGAAATAATGCCAGACGCCGTCCGAGGCGACGCCGAGCTTCATCGGGCGCGGCTTTCCCTCCGCGTTGGCGCGCGCGAGATCGGCGAAGCGAACGCAGGCCCATTGCGCCGACGTCAACGCCTCATGCGCTGACACATGCGCGGAAATGTCATGAGAGTCTTGCGCGGCTTGCAACTGACTCGCGAAAGCGGGCCATTGGTAGAGCGTCACCGGACCGCGCTTAACGATCACGTAGGGCTGCGCCAGCACGGCGCGCAAGATTGCGAGAATTTCACGGCCCTTGCCGTCGAAGGACAGCGCTTTCAGTATCTCGACAGGGTCAGCGCCTGCCCGATAGGCGCCGCTTTTTGCAAAAATCGGCCGCACCTCGTTCCAGTCGATGGGGATGCGCAGCGCCTCGATGTCGTTTTTGTCCAGCGCGGCGAGAATTTTGGCGCGAATGGCGGCGACGGGCGCCGGCAGACGGTCGAGATCCTTCATCGGCGGCGAGATTTGATCGCCCTGCGGCGTTGGATGTCGCTTCATGCCGGCTAGTCTAGCCTGTCGGGCCGGCGCCTGTGAAATGGCTGTTGCCTACGCCATCTATACGTTCGGCCCCCGGTCCGGCAGTCAACTTGGAAACGACGTCCGGATGCGCAATGTTTGGGGACTGGAGCATTGATGCCCGATTTTCGCGATTTGTTACGCGCCTTTCTCGCCGGATTGCGCGCCGCCCCGACCTCTCGCCCAACGCCTGCCGGGCCGGACGACATGGCCGCGCCAAAGGCGCCGACGCTGCTGGATCGGCTGTTATTTCGGTCGAAACAGGCGCTTTTGGTCGAGCGCCTGCTGAGACTTGGCGCCGCGCTGGCGACGCTGGCGCTGTTTTTCGTCGCCCTCTCCTGGCTGGACCTGTGGCGGCCGGCTCCGGTTGAGGCGCGCATGGTCGGCGTCGGCCTGTTCGGCTTTCTGGCGTTATTTCTCATCGTGCGGGAAGTCGCACGCGGCTGGCCGTCCCGCGCCAGCGCGCTCAAGCGACTCGACGCCGCCGCCGCCGCTCCGTTGCGGCCGGCCCGGTCGCTCGACGACACGCTCGCCGCGCAAAAGGACGATCCCGCGACGCGCGCCTTATGGGATTTGCATCGTCGGCGCCTTGAGGCGACGCTGGCGCAAACCCCGATCGCCTCGCCACAGCCGGATTTGGCGCGCCGCGACCCCTTCGCCCTGCGCGCGCTGGCGCTCGTCGCCGCCGTCGCGGCGGGCTTTGTCGCCGGCGAGGAAAAGGGCGCGCGTCTGGCGGCGGCCTTCGACTGGCGGGCCGGGGACCGGCTTCTGGGGTCATCCGACCGGATCGACGCCTGGTTCGATCCTCCCGCCTACACCGGTCGTCCGGCCATCGTGCTCGGGCCGGAGAGCGGGGCGATCGATGTCCCGCAGGGCGCGATCCTGCGCCTGCGCCCCGGGTCGACGCACGTCGTCGTCGATGGCGGACTCGTTCCGGCGCCGCAAGGAGCATCCGAACCCCCAGGGGGAGCAAAAACCGATGCGCCGCCGGCCCCGAGCTACCGGCTGGCCAGCGCGGCGCAGCTGGCGCTGCCCGATGGCCGGCGCTTCGATGTGTCGGCGATTCCCGACCTGCCGCCGAAGGTCGATCTGGCGGCTAAACCCCGTAATAACGCCCATGGCTCGATGACGCTGGCCTATGAGGCGAGCGACGATTACGGCGTCGCCGGCCTGGAGGCCGTCTTCGAGCAACTGCCGGGCGGTCGTCGCGCGCTTTATGCGCCGCCGCGTTTGCCCCTGTCGCCGCCGACCGGTCCGGGCGGCGGCGGGGCCGGCAAGACAACGCTTGATCTCGCCGAAAACCCCTATGCCGGCGCGTCCGCGACCTTGCGCCTAGTCGCGAAGGACGGCGCGGGACAGGAGGGCGCCTCGTCGTCGGTGGCGGTTGTGTTGCCGCAGCGCCGGTTCAAAAAGCCGCTGGCGCGGGCGCTGGTCGAGCAGCGCCGCATATTGGCGCTTGATCCAGATAATCGCGCCGTTGTGCGTCTGGCGATTGAGGCGCTGGCGCTGGCCCCGGAGGCTTTCGACACGCCCTCCGGCGTTTTTTTGGGTTTGAGGGCGGTTCGTCTTGGTCTCGAAGGGCCGCGCAGCGACGACGATTTGCGCGGCGTCGTCGACATGCTCTGGGCGCTGGCGCTGACGGTCGAAAACGATCGCGCCCCGCAGGCTGAAAATGATTTGCGCGCCGCTGAGCAAGCGCTGCGCGAGGCGATCGCGCGCGGCGACAGCGAGGAGGAGATCGCCCGCAAGAGCGAGGAATTACGCGCGGCGCTCGATAAAATGCTTGAGCAGATGGGCGCGCGTCCCGATCCCAACCGGCCGCCATCCCGCTCGGCGTCCGGCGACTCCGACGCCGTCACGCCGGAAGACTTGCAATCGATGCTTGACGACATCGACAAGGCGATGAAGTCGGGCGATACGGCGCAGGCTCAGCAATTGCTCGACGAATTGCAGGATATCATGGAGAATCTGCAAACGGCGGAAGGCGGCGCGGCGGGCGCACAACGTCAGCAGGGCGCAAAAGCCCTCAAGCAGCTCGACGATCTGGCCCGCGAGGAGCAGCAACTGCGCGACGAAACCTTTCAGGGCGATAACGGGACGCGGGACAGGCAACATGCGCTCCGCGACCGTCTGGAGCGTCAGCAAAAGGACATGGATGGCGCCGATCCCGAGGCCGAGAGCGACTTCGACGCCGCCCGTCGGGCGATGAAGGAGGCCGAGGAGGCTTTGGGGCCAGGGGGCGAGGGGCGCGAAGCGGCGGTCGAGGCCCAGGGACGGGCGGTGGAGTCCCTGCGCAAGGGCGCCGACCGTCTCGCCGAGAAAATGCGCGGGGAGGGCGAGGGAGACGGTGAAGACGGTCCGCCTTCCGGACGCCGGCGGACCGGAAAAGGCCAGGATCCGTTGGGTCGTAACAGCGGCGGCAAGCAGGCGCGCGGGAAATACGATCCGCTCGGTCTCCCGCCAGCCCAACGCGCCCATCGCGTGCAGGAGGAACTGCGTCGTCGTTTGGGTCAGCCGGAGCGGCCGACGGAGGAGCTGGACTATCTGGAGCGCCTGCTGCGGCGATGACCGGCGACGCCCTGCGACGCCAGGCGACAACCGCCTTGCCCCGGTCGTCCCGCTTCACTAAAGCGGGCGCAGGGGCGGCGGTAGACGCCGCGACAGAAACAGCGCGGGAAGAGCCATGACGACTTCGTCCAATCTTGTAGTCGGAGTCGCCGTTGGCGCGGTTTTTCTCGTGCTGGCGATTGGGGTGATCAACATGATCCGGGGCGGGGCCGGCTCGCCCCGGCGCTCGCAAATGCTAATGCGCTGGCGCGTCGGGTTGCAATTCGTCGCCCTGTTGATTGCGCTGGCGGTAATTTACGCGCGGGGACGCTGGTAAATGGTTAAACTCGACAAAATCTATACGCGCGGCGGCGATAGCGGCGAAACGTCGCTCGCAACTGGCGCGCGCCGGCGCAAGGACGACCTGCGCGTCGAGGCTTTCGGCGTGATCGACGAGACGAACGCCGCCATCGGCGTCGCCCGTCTGTCGGTTGAGGCGCGCGACGCCGATCTCGACGACATTCTGGCCCGCATACAGAACGAACTCTTCGATCTTGGCGCCGAGCTCGCCACGCCGCTGGACCCAAAAAAACCTCTCGATCCCGCCATGCGTCTGGCCATCACGCCATCGCAGGTGGAGCGACTCGAAAAAGACATCGACGGGCTGAATGCGGTCCTGGCGCCGCTGAAGAGTTTCGTCTTGCCGGGCGGGACGCCGGCGGCGGCGCATCTTCACGTGGCGCGCACCGTTTGCCGGCGCGCCGAGCGGGTGATGGCGTCGTTGGGCGAGAAAAAGGGCGAGGAGCTGTCGCCGACCGCCTTCGCCTATGTCAACCGCTTGTCGGACTTCCTGTTTGTCGCCTCGCGTTATGTTAATCGTGATCGCGGCGACGTGTTGTGGCGACCTGGCGCGACTCGCTGAGAACGCGTCAGTTCTTGGTCGCGCAACGCGTCAACTCGGCGCACACCGCCGCCATTTCCGGACGCGCGCCGACATCGGGTTGCGCGCAGGCCGCAGCCAGTTCGCGTAGCCCCGCCAGTCTCTCGTCGGCG
>JBBARD010000042.1:9530-21747 GCA_040399965.1 Methylocystis sp.
TCGTCGGCGACGCAGCGATCGAGCAATTCCCCGAGCAACAGGCCGAAGGCGCGCGTTTCGATTCGTCGCCACGCGCCGCCCGTCGCGCCGGCCGGCAGACGACTGGCCGCGCCGAAGTCAGTCAGCGCGCAGTCGCCGTTTTCGCTGTCCCATAGAATGTTGTGAGCGTAGAGATCGCCATGCGACACGCCGCGCCCATGAAGATGCGCCGTCGCGGCGGCGACGCCGCGCGCCAGCCGCAGCAGCGCCGACGGCACCATGCGGCAATCAGGCGCGTAGACGTCGCGGCTGCAGCTTTCCGCGCTCGGCGGACCGGCGAGCGCCCGCCAGCCGCCGGGCAGCAGCGGCGTCAAAAGCGCCGGATCGCCGGAGGGATGATCGTCGATCCGGCCGTGGGCGCCGATCAGATTGGGGTGGTCGCCGGCGGCCAGACAGGCGGCGATTTCATTGTCGGGCAGCCCATCGCTCGTGATCGCGCCCTTGAAAAGTTTGACCGCGACCTTCAGGGTCCGCCCCCCGGCGGCGTCGCGCCACAGCGCGCGGTGAACCCGCCCCGAGGCGCCTTCGCCCAGAGCGGCGCCGATCTCGATTTCGGACCAGTGGATTCCTCGCGCCTCGACTGTCTCCATGGCGTCGAACGGATTGCCGCTCCATGAGGCCCAGGCGAGGCTCGGCAAGTCGCTCAGCCAGTCGGGGAGCGCGTCAAAACGATTGGCGCCGAGACGGATCAGTTCGAGGCGGGCCGCGCCGGCGAGCGTGACTGGCAATGTCTTGAGGCTGTTGCCAGTCAACATCAGTTTTTGCAACAGCGGCCGCTCGCCCAGCGTCGCGGGCAGGCGCTCAAGGCGATTGTCCGTGAGGATCAGCCAGCGCAGTCGGGGCGGCAGGGACTCAGCGGGAATGTCGCGAAGATGATTGCGCCGGAAACCAATCTGGCTGAGCGCCGGGCAATCCCCCAAAGCCGGCGGCAAACGCTCGAAACGGTTGCCATAGCAGAACAACGCGCGCAGCCTGTGAAAGCGGCCGAAATCCGCCGGCAGGTCGGCGAGGTCGCCGTCGCCGATATCAAGTACCTCAAGCGAGTCGGCGAGGCCGAAGAGATCGCGCGGTAGCTCCCTCAAGCCGGGCAAGCGCAACTCTTTCGCCCCGGCAAGATCGCCGCGCGCCAGCGCCGCCAGCGTGGCTGTCGCTCTATGACCCATGATCGCCCCGTGACTCATGGTCGATCTTTGACATGAGGTCGATCTCTTTGCGCCAGATGCGGGGGTGGGAGCATTACCGTGCGCAAGTGGGAGGCGCCGAGCAGGCAAAATGTTTGGTAAATGGCGAGAGAGACGGGGCTCGAACCCGCGACCTCCGGCGTGACAGGCCGGCGCTCTAACCAACTGAGCTACTCCCCCGCAAACGCGTTGCGGCGTGGCTGCGGGATAGGGCAGCCGTCCTGTGAAGTCAAGCAATTCCGCCCGCTTCCCTTTCCTGACGGGCTGGGCTAAGCCGCGCGTCATGACCTCCTTTCCTTCGGTGGGCGATACGGCGACAGAAGACGAAATCCGTCGCAAGCGCATCCGCATCCGCGCCTGGCGGCGCGGCATGCGTGAGCTCGACATTCTGGTCGGCGGCTTTGTCGACGCCCGGCTCGACACGCTCGTTCCCGCCGAACTCGCCGAACTCGAAAGCCTGCTCGATTTGCCCGACTCCGAGCTGCTGGGCTGGCTGGCCGGCGTGACGTCGCCCCCGCCCGAGCGGGACACGCCGCTGTTGCGGAAAATCGTCGCCTTTCACACGCACGCCGGACCCATACATTGAGCGCGTCCAGGACAAAATCTGCGGCGTTGCAACTCGACGCCGTGCGCCAACGACTCGAGAAGGGCGAGAAATTGCTCTTCGCCCACGCGCCCGAGGGCTTCGACGCCTTTCTGTGCGCCGACATCGCCCGCGCGCTCGCCGACAAGGCCGAGCAGCGGCCGGCGGTCTTTGTGCATGTGGCGCGCGATCCGGCCCGCTCCGCCGGTTTTCGCGAAGCCTTGCGCTTCGCCGCGCCCGAGATCGATCTTCTCGATCTGCCGGGATGGGACTGCCAACCCTACGATCGGGTCTCGCCGCACGCCGGCGTCGTCGCCAAACGCATGACGGCGATGTCGCGACTGGCCAAGACCGCCTCTTCGGCTGAGCGGCCGCGCGTCGTCACCACAACCGTCGACTGTCTGCTGCAACGCGCGCCGCCGCGTAAACTGGTCGCCGCAGAAAGCTTTTCCGCAGCGCCCGGCAATGTCGTGAAGCTCGACCACCTGTCGCAGTGGCTGGAGGCGAATGGCTTCCTGCGCGCCTCGACAGTTCGCGAAACAGGGGAATATGCGCAACGCGGCGGATTGATCGATTTGTTTCCGCCGGGTCTGCCGGCGCCAATCCGTCTCGATTTTTTTGGCGATACGCTGGAGTCGATCCGCAGTTTCGATCCCGAGACGCAACGCGCCACCGGCCAGTTGCGCGCTCTCGACCTCACGCCAATGAGCGAATTGCGACTGACAAGCGACTCCATGCGGCGTTTTCGTCAGGCCTACGCCGCGCGCTTTGGCGGGCAGACGCGCGGCGACGCGCTTTATGAAGCGGTCAGCGAAGGTCGCCGTTATCATGGCATGGAGCACTGGCTGCCGCTCTTTTACGAACGGATGGACACGTTGTTCGATTATCTCGGCGATGCGCCGCTGATGCTCGACACGCTGGTTGACGAAGCGGCCAAGGAACGGCTCAAACAGATCGCCGATTATTATGAGGCCCGCAAGGAAGCCCACGATCTCGATCCCGCCGCCTCCGGGTACAAACCGCTGGAGCCGGCGGCGCTGTATCTTTCGGAGAACGAATGGCGGGAGGCGCTTGCGCAGCGCGCCGGCGCGCAATTTTCTCCTTTCGCCGCGCCCGAGCGCGCCGACGCCATCGATTGCGGCGCGCGACCGGGCCGTGATTTCGCGGCTGAGCGCAACACCCCCGATGTCAATGTGTTTCAGGCGGCGGCTGATCATGTGACAGGGCTGCGCGCCGATGGTCGAGCCGTTATCGTAGCAGGCTGGTCGGACGGCTCCTGCGAACGACTTGGCCATGTGCTTGTCGAACATGGTCTACGAGACGTCGAAACCGTCTCTTCATTGCCCGAAGCTTTGGCGAGAGCGCGCACAAAGGGTCCTGGCGGCGTGTCGCTCGCCGTGCTTGGCGTTGAGCATGGTTTCGAAACGCAAGCCTTTGTCGTGCTCGGCGAACAGGATATTCTCGGCGATCGTCTGGTGCGGCGCCGCCGCAAGCGCAAGAGCGCTGAAAATCTGCTCGGCGAAGTCGCCGCGCTCACCGCCGGCGACCTCGTCGTACACGTGGATCATGGCATCGGCCGTTTTGTCGGTCTGGAGACCATCGCCGCCGTTGGCGCGCCCCATGATTGTCTGGAGCTGCATTACGCCGGCGGCGACAAACTCTACCTTCCAGTTGAGAATATTGAGTTGCTGACACGCTACGGCGGCGAGGATGCGGAAGCGCAGCTTGATCGCCTCGGCGGCGCCGGTTGGCAGACGCGCAAGTCGCGGATGAAGAATCGTATCCGCGAAATGGCGAAAGGGCTCATCGCGATTGCTGCGCAGCGGCAATTGCGACAAGCGTCGAAGCTTGTTCCCCCCGAGGGTCTTTACGACGAATTTTGTGCGCGCTTTCCCTACGACGAGACCGAGGATCAACTTGCCGCCATCGACGCCGTGCTCGACGACCTTGCCGCCGGGCGTCCGATGGATCGGCTGGTTTGCGGCGACGTCGGATTTGGCAAAACCGAGGTCGCGTTGCGCGCCGCTTTCTGCGCTGCAATCAATGGCAGGCAGGTCGCCGTGGTCGCGCCGACAACTTTGCTGGCGCGCCAGCATTACAAGACTTTTTCGGCGCGTTTCGCCGGCTTGCCGGTGAAGATTGGCCGTTTATCGCGCATGGTCGGCGCAGCGGAAGCGCGCGAAACCAAAAAGGATCTCGCCGAAGGCCGTTGCGATATTCTCATCGGCACCCACGCCATTCTCGGCAAGGGCGTGGCGTTCAAGGAACTGGGTCTCGTCATTATTGACGAGGAACAGCATTTCGGCGTTGGCCACAAGGAGCGGTTGAAGGCGTTGCGCGCCGAGGTTCATGTATTGACGCTCTCGGCGACGCCGATCCCGCGCACCTTGCAGCTGGCGATGACCGGCGTGCGCGAACTGTCGCTGATCGCGACCCCGCCGGTCGACCGGCTGGCCGTGCGCAGCTTTGTCTCGCCCTTCGATCCCTTGATCGTGCGAGAGGCGCTCTTGCGCGAGCGCTATCGCGGCGGTCAGGCGTTTTTTGTCTGTCCGCGCATTGATGATCTGGAGGAGGCCGCCGCTTTCCTGCGCGAAAATTTGCCTGAAGCGAAGTTCGTTGTCGCGCATGGCCAAATGCCGCCGGGCGAGCTCGAAGATAAAATGTCGGCTTTCTACGACGGCAAGTTCGATATTTTGCTGTCGACCACTATTGTCGAATCCGGGCTTGATATTCCCGCCGCCAACACGCTGATCGTCTGGCGCGCCGATATGTTCGGCCTTGCGCAATTGTATCAATTGCGTGGACGCGTTGGGCGCTCCAAGACACGCGCCTATGCTTTGTTCACAACGCCGGCCAATCGCCCGACGACTCCTCAGGCGCAGAAACGACTGGAAGTCCTCCAGTCGCTCGATTCGCTTGGCGCAGGCTTCCAGCTCGCTAGCCACGATCTTGATCTTCGCGGGGCGGGCAATCTGCTTGGCGAAGAGCAATCGGGCCATATCAAGGAAGTCGGCTACGAACTCTATCAGCAGATGTTGAGCGATGCGATCACAATGCTTAAGGCTGGCGTCGAGGAGCCCCAGGAAGAGCTGTGGTCGCCGACCATCGCGCTGGGCGCGCCAGTAACGATCCCCGAAGACTACGTTGCCGATCTGACGCTAAGACTGCAACTTTATCGTCGTTTGTCGACCCTCGAAACCGATGGCGACATCGACTCTTTCGCCGCCGAAATGATCGATCGCTTCGGTCCACTGCCGCCGGAAGTCGAACAATTGCTCGAAGTCGTCGCGATCAAAGCCATGTGTCGTCGCGCCCATGTCGAGAAGGTCGACGCCGGCCCCAAAGGGGTCATTGTGTCTTTCCGTGACAATCATTTCGCCGATCCGGCCGGACTCGTGCGCTATGTCGCCGAACAGGGGGCATCTGCGAAAGTGCGGCCAGACATGCGCGTTGTTTTCATCCGCGATTTCGATTCCATGAAGCAACGTCTTGCGGGCGCCCGGCGGATACTCCGCGCGCTTGTCGGGATCGCCGAAAAGAGCAAGGCGGCGTGATCAGGCGACGACAGCCTCCGTCATCGGCATTGTTAGACGAAAGCGCGACGATTCGTCGGCTCGCCAATTTCCGTAAATCGTGTTAAATTATTAGGTGATTGTGCTTTCGTCGGCTTGTGCTGACGCGCCCTTTCAGGATCGGCGTTTCGACTCCCGAATCCTGCATATCCAAAAACCTGGGGAGGTTCTGAATGATGAGGAAACGCAAATACTCGCGTGCGGCATGGCTGGCGACGAGCGTCATGGCGATATCGCTGGCGGCGGGCGTCACGGCGGCGCAGGGGCAGGGCGGCGCAATGGATCATGGCAAAATGGACCACAGCAAGATGGACCATGGCGCGCATGACGCGGCGCCGACGCAATGGGCCGACCCCGGCAAGGCCCAGCAGGGCGCGGTCGTCGACGGCAAGCCGGTGGAGAATGGCGGCATCGATCATTCCGGTCATGCGGGCATGAGCGGCTCCATGAACGGCGGCTCCATGAACGGCGGCGGCATGATGGGCCACGGCGGCATGGGAGGCATGGATCACAGCAAGGATCAGTCCGGCGGTCACGGCGGCATGATGCAGAAGATGATCTGCGGTTTCGCCGACAAGCTGGATGGGCGGCTCGCTTTCCTGAAGGCTGAACTGAAACTCACCGATGCGCAGGCGACCGTTTGGTCGACGTTCGAAACGGCCTGGAAGGCTGCAGCACAGGCGGCGCTCGCCAAATGCGACGCCATGAACGCGCATATGGATATGGACCATGGCGATATGGGCGTAATCGGCAAGCTTTCGATGATGGAGACCCACATGGTCGATCATCTCGAAGTCGTGCGCGCTCAGAAATCGGCGCTGGAGCCGTTGTTCAAGGCGCTTACCGACGAGCAGAAGAAAACCGCTAACGAAACGCTTTCCGGCGTCATGAAAGTCGGCATGCAAATGGGCGGCGGAACGGGCGGCGGCAGCCGTCATCGTCATTAGAGCGAGAGCGGTTTTCGCTTCGGCGGATAGCGCCCTAAGCGTCGACGATCCGCCAGAAAAGCCCCCGCAGCAATCTGTTGCGGGGGCTTTGCTTTTTCAACTCACGTTATGATCACTCGACCGAGAACTCGCGCATCATTCCCATATCCTCGTGCTCGAGATTGTGACAGTGATACATAAAGCGGCCTTTGAAATCGCCGAAGGGTTTGGCTATTTTCACCCTCTCCCCCGGCGCCACCAGCACCGTGTCTTTCCAGCCGCTATCGACAATGCCGTCGCCCCAGGTTGCGCGCGAATCGGGGTCGCCGTCGAACACGCGCTCAAGGATCTGGAATTGCTGTCCATGCAGGTGGATGGGATGCGCCATGGACATCATGCCCATCATGCCCATGCCCGGTCCCATCATGCCGCCGCCCATTCCCATGCCCCTCATTCCCATTCCGCCGCCCATTCCGCCGCCCATTCCATCCCTCATGCCGCCGTGATCGTGGAAAATCTCGATCAGCTGAACGCTATCCATGGGCACGCGCTCGCCAGGCTGAAGGGGGCCATGGCCATATTCATCGCCATTGAGCGACACGCGCATGTGACCCATGTTGATGGCGATGGGTCTGGGATTGTCAGGATTGGCGAGATCTTCGTGTCGATAACGTCGGATGGGCGTCAGGCGCTCGGGAAGTTTCGGGCTTTCGCTCACGGCGCTCGTCACCAAGATGCTGAAAACCGGAAACGCCTCCATCGCGTCGTCGTCGCCGGACATGCCCATCGCCATTGATGGGACAAGACCCGAGAAGGGCAGGCTTCGCATTGTCATTTGCGCGCCGACGGCGCGACCGCTGAAATCAACCCATAAATCGAGCCGCTCGGACGGCGCGAGCATCACATATCGACGCGTTTCCGGTTTTTCGAGCAGCCCGCCATCGGTTCCGATCACGGTCATGGGCGAGCCGTCATCCCAGGCGAGTTTGTAAATGCGGGCGTTGGACGCGTTGAGTAATCTCAGGCGATAGGCGCGGCTCGCCACCTCAAGCCGGTAATTTGGACGACCGTTCACCAGAACGACATCGCCATAAAAACCAAACATATCACGATGCATGCCGCCGCCATAAACCAGCTGATTGTCCCGATCGAAACTGCGATCCTGAATCACAAGCGGAATTTCGAACTCGCCGCCGGGGAGGCCAATCGCGCGTTCCTCTTCGTCCTCGACCATGATCAGCCCGGCCAGACCGCGATAGACCTGCGTCGCCGTCGCCTCATGTGTGTGCGGATGATAAAAATTCATGCCGGCGCGGTTGCGCAGTTCGAATTCGTATACGTAACTGGCGCCAGGCGCGATGGCGGCGGAGGGATGGCCATCGGCCGCCATCGGCACATGCAGTCCGTGCCAATGCGCGATCGTATCCTCCGGCAAATCGTTTTTGAGGCGGATGCGGATTTTCTGGCCCTTCACGAACCGCAGCGTCGGACCGAGGTAGGCGCCGGGGACAGGAGTTAACGTGTTCTGCGGACCCTTGACCAGTTCGCCGGCATAGCGCCAGACCTTGGTGGGAGCCCCTTTCATGATTGATACGACGTCGCGTTGACAGATCAGATCGATTTCCACATCGGCGGCGAAATCGGGCGAGGCGACAGTCCCGGCCTTCGCGCCCGCGCCGGGTTGTTCACCAAAGGCGAGCGCTGGCGCAAGCGCGAAAGCTCCGGTCGAAAGCATAAACCCGCGCCGCGTGAGGATCTGCAAGGTCAGCGTCTCCCTCTCTTCCGCATTCTGGGGCGGAAAATTTCCTATCCGCCTCAATATACGCCTGTCTGATGATCCTCAGGCTGCGGCAAATGGCGTCATGATTGAGGCGGAAACTTTTTGCACACCCTCGGCATTAGGCGTCTTTTCAAAATGAAAATAACATATTACGCCGATAAATGGCGTCGTCTCGGCAATGACGCGCGCCCAAATTCGAGCGCTTTCGCCATGTTAGAACAGGCTCCTGGAGAATGCGAACGGGCCGGGGCGGCTCTTTTCGCCCGACGTCGTCGGGAGAGAATTGGCGTGCAATCTCGTCCCTAGTCCGCATGTTGGCGGCGATTTCGTTCGAATGACGGAAAAGGTTGAACAAAAGAGCTTCGGCGCGAGTTTGGCCGCCGTCGCCGTGGATCGGCTTTTTGTGCCGCGCCGCGATGGCGGGCTCATGCCGCGACGGCGTTTTCTTGTTTTTCTATTAATCTGTCTGCTGCTGCATTTTTCATTGCTTGCTTTTCTGTTGTGGAGCGATTGGCAGGCCGCCAAAAACGCGCCGCCGCTTGTCGAGGAAATTCCCGTCGAAGTGATCAGCGAGCCGCCGCCGCCGCCGCCCCCACCGCCCGAGCCCGCCAAACCGGAGCCCGAACAACAGCAAAAGCCGCCGCCCCCGCCGCCGCCGCCGCCTAAGATCGAGGAGGATCCGGCCTTCGACGCCCCCAAGGCGGCGAGCGAGACCGACTCGAAAATTGAAGCCGAAAAGCCGGAAGAGCAAAAAAAAGCGCCGCGCGAAGACAAGCCAACCGACAAGGTCGCGCCCAAGGACGACAAGCCGCAGGGCCTGAAAGACGCGAAAGATGACTCGGGCGACGCAAAGCCGGCCGAGGCGGCGGTGGAGAAAAAGCCCGACGACAAACCGGACGCCGAGATCATCGAGCGGGCGCAGGAAACGCCAAAACAGCCAGACAAGCCAAACGCTCCGGAAGCTCAAAAGGCGAAGAAGGGCGAGGCCATGTCGATCGCCGATCAGATCGCGGCGATGACCCCTCTGCCGGACTTCAAACTGCGCGCGCCGCCGAAGAGGTCCCCGGTTGGCGGCGGTCAGGCGAAGACCACCTATCTGACCATTCTTTATGGATTGATCATGCCGCATATGCGGATTCCGCCCAGTGCGCGCGGCGTCGGCGGCACAGAGAAAGGCGTCATCGCCTTTTATATCGACGAGGCCGGCAACCTCACCCATCAGGCGGTCTACCGCTCCAGCGGGTTGCCGGAGCTTGATGCGGCGGCTCTCTCCGCTGTCCGCCGCGCAGCGCCCTTCCCGCCGCCGCCAGCCGGTCTGCCGCATTCGATGTTGTTCAGTTACGCGACAAAGTAATCAGACAAGCGCTATCGCCGAGACCAGCCGGCCATAATCCGGATCGTTGTGATGCACGCTGCGGCGATAGCTGAAACATCGCGCGGCGTCGGCGTAGGTGTCGACGCCGAGGTTTTCGAAAGAAGCGACGCCAACAGCAGCGACCCGTGTTGCGATGAAGCCCGGCAGATCGAACAGTGCGTGATCGGCGCGCGTCGCCGGCGTAAAAAAGCTGTTGAAGTCCGGATCAGCATCGACAAATCGTGCGACGAACTCCGGGCCGACTTCATAGCTTGCCGCGCCAATCGCCGGTCCAAGGGCCACATGCGTGCGCGCGCGTTTGGCGCCTAGCGTTTCCATGGCGGCGACCGTCGCCTCGATCATGCCGGTGAGCGCCCCTTTCCAGCCAGAGTGGCAGGCTCCGATCACCTCCGCCTCGGCGTCAACGAACAGCAACATGCCGCAATCGGCGCCGGTGACCCCGAGCGCCAGATATTTTTCGCGCGTGACGAGTCCATCGCAACGCGGCCGCGCGTCAGCGGCCCAGGGTTTGGAGACAATCTGCGCATCGGCGGAATGGATTTGAAAGGGAACCAGCAATCGCTCGCGCGCAACGCCGAGACTCTCAGCCATGCGCGCGCGATTTTCGGCGACCTTTTCCGGCGCATCGCTTGAGCCGACGCCTCCGTTTAATGAGTCATATACACCCTGCGATACGCCGCCCTTGCGCGTGAAAAAGGCGTGACGCACGCCGGGTAAAGCAAGATTTGCGGCAGTCAGAACGGGAGTGTCGGACAAGAGATTTTCCCCGGCTTGCACATCAGAAAAAGCCTGGCAGATCGGGCATGCCGGGATGCGCCACCGCCATGACCTTGAACAGCGCGCCCATGTGGCGCTGAGGGTCTCGCGCCCCGATCAGGCGATCAAGCGACGCCATGACATCCTGCGTCTGTTCCGCCGTCGCATTGCGCGAGAGCGTTTCCGCCCGTCGCTCGATGCCCAGTTGCAGCAGGAACTGGGCCTGCGTCACCGGTCCCATGACTTTTGCGCCTTGCGCTCGCGCTGCCCGGGCGAGCGCGGCGAAATCAACATGGGCCGTCAAATCGGCCTCGCCCGGCGAGTCGAGCGGATCGACGTAGTTGTGTCGCGAGACGGCCTGAAGACTGTCGCCAAGAGATGTCTGGGTATAGCCGTAATCGATCAGCAACATGACGCCGCCTTCAGCGACGAGTCGCTGAGCGATGTCGCTCATCAGTCTTTGGCCAGCCGGACAAACTTCGATGATCGATCCTTCTCGCGCAGGAGCGGTAAGCGCGGGCTCTATGTTTTCGCTGAGACCGAACGCCAGAGAGCCGGTCTGATCGAGGCCGATCAATCTCTGGCGCCAGCCCGCCAGCGTCTTGACATAGTGGCGCACTGGCAACGCGTCGAAGAATTCATTTGCTACGATGAACGCCGGTCCGGACGGCGTCGCCGCGAAGCTTTCAAACCATGAAATATTCCCGGCGGCGCTGGCGAGCGTTTCGTGCTGGATATCGCGCAGACGCGGACTCATCTCCACGAGACAGGGATGCGCAGAGTCAAGGAAGTCCGGAGCGATGCGCGCCACGCGCAGCATGTCGGACATCAACGTTCCGCGTCCGGGCCCCAGTTCGATCAAATGCGCAGGCGTTGGCCCTCCCGCCGCCCTCCACGCCTCTGCAAGCCAGACCCCAATCAATTCGCCAAACATCTGGCTGATTTCCGGCGCAGTGACAAAATCGCCCGAGACTCCGAAAGGCTCCCGGGTCATGTAATAACCATGCTGCGGATGCCCGAGACAAAGCCCCATGAAGTGTTCGAGGGTTATCGGGCCTTCATGGGCGATATTCGTCGAAATTTCCCGTTTGAGCGCATTCATGCGGTGAAGCTCCTGGGTCGAACCGCGTGCAGGATAAGACCGCCGCCAATCAACACGAGCGGCGCCGATAGCGCCATTCCCATCGTCAGGCCGTGGGACATGGCCTCCTGAACGGGATCGGGTTCACGAAAGAATTCGCAGAAAATTCGCGCGAAACCATAGCCAACGCCGAACAATCCGGTAACCAGACCGGGCCGTTTGAGGGCGCCATTGCGCGCCGCCAGCCACAGTAGCAGACCGAGCGCTACGCCCTCCAGACCTGCTTCGTAGAGTTGGCTGGGATGACGCGGCGCGTCGCCGGCTCCAGGAAAGACCATCGCCCATGGCGCACTGCTTTCTCGGCCCCACATTTCCGGCTTGATGAAATTGGCGACACGCCCAAAAAACAGGCCGACCGGCGTCACGGCGGCGCAGATGTCGCTGACGGTAAGAAAAGGTTCGCCGGTTTTTCGCGCGTAAAGCGCCATGCCGATCAGGCCGCCGATCAGACCGCCGTGGAAAGCCATGCCGCCTTTCCAGGTCGCGAGAATTTCAAGCGGATGCGCCAGGTAGAAAGCGGGATCGTAAATCAGCACATGGCCAAGCCTGCCGCCGATGATAATGCCGAAGGCGACATTGGCGAGCAGGTCGTCAACGCCGTCGCGGCCAGGACGCGGGGCGCCGGGCGTCCAGAGCGCATCGTCCGAGACCAAAGCCCGCATGCCAAACCAGGCGACAATGAAGCCGCCGATGTAGGCCAGAGCATACCAGCGCAGCGGCAAGGGTCCCAGGTGGACGGCGACAGGATCGATCGCCGGAAAGGGCAGAACAAGAAACGGCATGAATCCATGAGCTTTAGCGGACGGACGGATGTCGCGCCCGACTTCTTTTAATCCCGACGCTCGCCGGTGTCATGCCTTTCCG
>JBBARD010000043.1:0-20387 GCA_040399965.1 Methylocystis sp.
CCGTCCAGCGCGCCGCCGGCCCGCCATAGAGCGCGGCGTAGATCGCGGCGGCGCTGGTTGTATTGCCAATGCCCATCTCGCCCGGCGCGAAGAGATCGACGCCATCGGCGAGCGCCTCGAACCCATAGGCGAAAGTCGCGGCCGCCTCGCGCTCGTCCATTGCGGGCTCATGGGTGAAATCGCGCGTCGGCTTCTCCAGCGCCAGTTCGAAGACCTTGAGGCCGATCCCCTGCGTCTGGCAGATCTGGTTGATCGCCGCGCCGCCGCTGGTGAAATTGGCCACCATCTGCGCGGTGACCTCGGGCGGAAAGGCCGAAACGCCCTGCGCGACGACGCCATGATTGCCAGCGAAGACCGCGACCAGAGGCCGTTCGATGCGCGGCTCCGCCCTGCCCTGCCAGGCCGCCAGCCATTCGACCAGCTCTTCCAGACGCCCCAGCGCGCCCGGCGGCTTGGTGAGCAGCGCGTCGCGCGCCCGCGCCGCCGCGACGCTGTCGGCGTCGGGACCGGGCAGGTTGGCGAGGAGAAGACGAATTTCGTCGAAGGGGCGAATGTCTGCGGCCATGCGGCGTTCTTTTACCGGCTAAGGGCGACAAATACGAGTTTAGCTCTCCCGCGTCGCGGCGAAGGCCGCCAGCGCCCGGTCGCGGGCCGTCGCATGATCGACGATGGGTTTTGGATAGGTTTTGCCGAGCGTGATCCCAGCCGCCTTCAAAAGTTCGGCCGGCGCCTCCCAGGGGCGATGGATGTAGCGCGCGTCGAGCTTTCCCAACTCCGGCACGTAACGGCGAACGTAATCGCCGTCGGGATCGAATTTCTCGCCCTGGATCACCGGATTGAAGACGCGGAAATAAGGCGCGGCGTCGGCCCCGCAGCCCGCGACCCATTGCCAGCCGCCGCTGTTGTTGGCGAGATCGGCGTCGACCAGCGTATCCCAGAACCAGCGCTCGCCCTCCTGCCACGGGATCAGGAGATGTTTGACGAGGAAACTTGCGCTCACCATGCGGGCGCGATTGTGCTGGTAGCCGGTTTGCCACAGTTCGCGCATCGCGGCGTCGACCAGCGGATAGCCGGTCTGCCCTTTTTGCCACGCCTCCAGCGCTTTCGGATCGTCTCGCCACGGGAAATCGGCGAAGCGGTCGTCGAGCGCGCGTTCTGGCATGTCGGGGTTTGCGACGAGCAGATGGTAGCAGAATTCGCGCCAGCCGATCTCGCGCAGGAAGGCGGCGGCGCCGTCGCTTCGATTGGCCTCGACCACGGCCCAGCATTGCCGCGCCGAAATCTCGCCGAAATGCAAATGCGGCGAGAGGCGCGAGACGCCGTTCTTGGCCATGAAGTCGCGCGCGGTTTTGTAGTGTTTCATGTCGGCGCGGGCGAAGTCTTTCAGCCGCGCCATCGCCGCCGCCTCGCCCGGCCGCCAGGCGCCGCTCAGGCCGCCCGACCAATCGGGCCGGGTCGGCAGGAGCTTCCAGTCTTTGAGCGCGTCGCTCGCCGGCGCGGGCGCGGGCGTCAGTTTTTTGGGGGCCGCCAGCGGCGCCTCTGGCGGATCGACGGCGAGACAGGCGCGCCAGAAAGGCGTGAAGACGCGAAATGGATCGCCGGATTTGTTGCGTAACCTGGAAGGCTCGAAGAGCAGCCCGCCGTTGAAGCTCTCGACCGTGAGGCCGCGCGCGCGCAAGCTCGCCTTGATGTCGCTGTCGCGCCGTATCGCCCAGGGTTCGTAGAGACGGTTCCAATACACCGCGCCGGCGCCCGTCGCGGCGACAAGCTCCTCAATGACGAATTGCGCGCCGCCGCGCCGCAGGATCAACGGAACGCCGAGTTTGGCGAGCTCGTTGGCCAGAGACTCCAGTGAATGATGAAGCCACCAGCGGCTTGCGGCGCCCCTGCGCCAGTCGCCGGGGTTGACGTCGTCATGAATGTAAAGCGCCAATAGCGGCGCGCCTGAACGCGCCGCCGCATCGAGCGCCGGATGATCGGCGAGCCGCAGATCGTTACGAAACCAGACGATCGCCGGCGCGTTCATGCGTTCGCCTCAGTCGTGTCTGACGTGTTTGACGCCATAGCCGAAATAGATCGCCAACCCGATCCCGGTCCAGATCACGAGGCGCAGCCATGTGTCGAGCGGCAAGGCGATCATCAGCGCGAAACACGAGAGAATGCCCAGCGTCGGCGTCCAGGGAAAAGCCGGCGCGCATCCCGGCGCGCGAAAGGGTCGAACCCGCTCCGGCTCGTGAATGCGCAGATAGATCACCGCCGCGCAGACGAGCGCAAAGGCGGCCAGCGTGCCGATGCTGACCATCTCGCCCAGCAGATCGATCGGGAGCAACCCTGCGGCGATGGCGACGATGACGCCAATCATGATCTGGCTGATCGCCGGGGTGCGATAGTCCTCGTGCAACTGCGCGAAGATCGGCGGCAGCAGACCGTCATGCGCCATGGCGTAGAAAACCCGCGTCTGCCCGAAGAGCAGCACAAGGATCGCAGTGGTCAGTCCGGCAAGCGCGCCGAATTTCACCACCCATGACACCCATGTCGCGCCGGTGCGATCCATCGCCAGCGCAATGGGGTCCGGCACGTTCAGCTCCCGGTAACTGACGACTCCGGTCGCCACAGCCGCGACGGCGATGTAAAGAACTGTGCAAATCACCAGCGATCCGAGAATGCCGATGGGCACGTCGCGCTGCGGCTGATGCGCCTCCTGCGCCGCTGTCGACACCGAGTCGAAGCCAATATAGGCGAAGAACACCACCGAGGCGCCGCGCACGACGCCGCTCCAGCCGAAGGCGCCGAATTCGCCGCTGTTCTCCGGCACCATCGGCGTCCAGTTTGAGGCGTTCACATAGGCCGCGCCGACAAAGATCACCAGCAGCACCACCGTGACCTTGATCGCGACGATAATGTTGTTGAACTTCGACGACTCCGTCGTGCCGCGCACAAGCAGCCAGGTCAGCAGCAGAACGATGGCGGCGGCCGGCGCGTTGAACAGGCCATGCGCTTCGCCCGGGACAGGCGTCGCGAAATAGGCTGAGGCGAGTTCGGGCGGCAACGCCAGTCCCAGACCGCTCAGCACCCGCGTGAAATATCCCGCCCAGCCGACAGCGACGGTCGCCGCCCCGGCGGCGTATTCGAGCACGAGATTCCAGCCGATCGCCCAGGCGAAGACCTCGCCGAGCGTTACATAGGCGTAGGTGTAGGTGCTGCCGGAAACCGGGATCATCGCCGCCAGTTCGGCGTAGCATAGCGCGACGAAGGTGCAGGCAAGGCCGGAAAGCAGGAAGGAGATCATCACCCCGGGACCTGCATATTTGGCCGCCGCCGTGCCGGTGAGAACAAAAATCCCGGCGCCGATGATGCCGCCAATGCCCAATGCAAGAAGCGAAGCCCAACCGAGCGTCTTCTTCAGGCCTTCGCCCTCCTCGGTCTCGTGACGGGCGAGCAAAGCCTCAAGGGATTTTCGGGCGAAATAGTTCTTTTTGGCGACGACGGACAAGCCTTTGTCCCTTCCGATGAGACCGACGGGAAGCTTCGGGTCCGCCCCCATTCCTGCCGATATATTGCGAGCATACAGCAGAATGTGTCGCTTTCACCCTGCCCTGCGGGCGTAATCCAGAACAATCTCTGCAGCCCGGGCGCTGGGACGCGCGCCAGCGCCGGCGATCCGGGCGCGCACCTGCGCGAAGCCGGCCTCCTGCCGGTCGCGCGCCGGCTGCGAGCGCAACAGTGTCGCCAGCGTGTCGGCAAGGCTTGACGGAGTCGCGCGCTCCTGGAGGAATTCTGGGATAAAATTGTCGCCGGCGATCAGATTGGGCAGCACGATGGAGTCCACTGTGACGAGGAAACGCAACAAAGATTCGATTGGCGAGACCCGATAGGCGACGACCATCGGCGCCCCAGCCAGCGCCAGTTCGAGCGTGGCCGCGCCCGAGGTGACGAGCGCCGCCCGAGCGGCGCGAAAGGCGTCGAATTTCTCCGCAGGTTCGATCAGGCGAGGCTGAAGCGGCCAATCCCTCAGCGCCCTCTCGAGCGGCGCCGCCATATTCGGCGCGACGGGAATAACAACGTCGAGATCAGGAAAATCATTCTTGAGCAACGCCAGCGTCCGGCCGTAAAGCGGAGTCATGCGCGCAATTTCTGCGCGTCGCGAACCGGGCAGAACCAGCAGGGGGCCGGCGTCGCGGCGACTGCTGGGCGCGAGCGCGTCAAGCTGTTCCGCCAGCGGATGGCCGACATAGACGCATGGCGGGCCGTTGAGGCGCGCATAGGCGGCCGGCTCGAAAGGCAGGAGCGCCATCACGCAATCGATATAGCTGCGCATGGCGCGCGCCCTGCCCGGCCGCCACGCCCAGACAGTCGGGCTGACATAATCGATGGTTGGCAAATGCGGCAGTCGACGCCGCACGCGTTGCGCCACGCGATGGGTGAAGTCCGGCGCATCGATCAAAACAAGACAAGACGGCGCGGCGTCGATCACGGCTTGCGCCGTTTGCGCGATCCGCGCCAGCAAGGTCGGCAGCCTTTCCAGAACCGGCAGCAGACCCATGACGGCGATATCCTCCAGCGGGAACAGCGAGTCGAGCCCCTCTCCCGTCATCGCCGCGCCACCGACTCCTACAAAGTTTATATCTGGCGCGGCCTGACGCAGCGCGCGCATCAGAGCGGCGCCGAGCGCATCGCCGGAGGCTTCGCCTGCAATCAAAAAAATCCTGGTCACGCGCCCGATCCGCGCGGTCGCGGCGCGCAGAGCGGACGTTGCGACGGAGTCCGAAGAAAATTAACTATGAGAGAGATATCGGCGTTTTCGATCTTGCTTTCAGCGAGACGGTCGATGCGTTCGCGTAACACCGGACTCTTGTCCGCGTCGAACAGTTGTCGAAAGACTGCGGTCAAACGGGCAATCCGTTCGGGGTCGAAACCGCGACGGCGCAGACCAACGAGATTAAGGCCAAACAGATGCGCGCGATTTCCGCTGGCGAGCGCGAAGGGAATGACGTCGCCCTCCACCCCCGATAATCCGCCGACAAAAGCATAGGCGCCAATGCGCACGAATTGATGTACGGCCGTGCCGCCGCCAATCGTCGCGCCATGATCGATGTCGACATGACCGCCGAGCAACACCTGATTGGACAAAACGACTCCGTCGCCGAGACGGCAATCATGCGCGACATGCGCGCCGGCAAGCAGAACGCAATCGTCGCCGATCCGCGTGCCGTCGCCAACGCCGGAATTGATCGTCACATGTTCGCGCGCGAGGCAGCGGGCGCCGATCACAAGATCGCCCTCGGCGAGGTTGGCCTTGAGATCCTGCGAGGGGCCGCCAATAACGGCGAAGGGAAAAAAGACGCCGCCGGCGCCAATCGTGGTGCGACCGGCGACAACGACATGCGCATGAAATCTTGCGCCTCGGCCAACCACAACATTCGGCCCGATGTGACAATAGGGACCGACGGCGACATCTTCGTCCAGACGCGCGCCGCCCTCGATAATCGCGGTAGGATGGATTCTCTTAGCCATAACGGGTCTCGCACATGGATGGCGCGATTATCCCGCTCCCATCATGGCGCTGATCTGGGCTTCGCAGACAAGCGCGCCATCGACCAGCGCGCGTCCTGAATACCAGCCAATATTGCGCTTCTTCGCCGTCCGGGTCATGTGAAATTCAACGCGATCGCCCGGCGTGACCGGCTTGCGGAATTTCGCATTGTCGATGGTCATGAAATACACAAGCCGGGGACGCTCCTGCTCGCCCTGCTGTGCGCGAATGGCGATGACGCCGGCGGTCTGGGCCATGGCCTCGATCAACAAGACGCCGGGCATGACCGGCTGCTCGGGAAAATGTCCCATGAACTGCGGTTCGTTAATGGTGACGTTCTTGATGCCGACGCAGGACTCGTCGCCGCGGATATTGATGATCCGATCGACGAGGAGAAAGGGATAGCGATGGGGCAGATATCGCAGGATTTGCAGGATATCCACGGATTCAAGCGTTGTATCGGCGTCGGTCATGGGGTCGCCCCTTCGTGCTCACGGCATGCGCGTTGCTGGTAAGATCAACGATTCTTTTTATCCCGCGCCGACATTTTGTCGATCAGGGCTTCGCCGCGCAGAAAGCGACGTAGCGGCCGCGCTGGCGCGCCGCCGACGCGAGCGCCGGCGGGAACATCGCGAATAACCCCTGATTTGGCGGCGATAGCAGCCCTTGAGCCAATCGTCAGATGTCCGCCAATCGCCGACTGACCGCCGATGCTCACATAATCGCCGATCTCACAGGAGCCGGCCACGCCGGTCTGCGCGACAATTGCGCAAAAACGGCCGATCACGACATTGTGGCCAATTTGCACGAGATTGTCGATCTTGGTCCCCTCGCCGATGATCGTGTCGCGGGTGGCGCCGCGATCAATTGTGGTGTTGGCGCCGATCTCGACGTGATCCTGAACAATGACCCGGCCGAGTTGCGGCGTTTTCAGATAGCCTTGCGCCGAGGGCGCGAAACCGAATCCGTCCTGGCCAAGGCGGGCGCCGGGATGAATGATCACCCTGTTGCCAATCAAGGCGCAGATCAGGCTGACATGCGCGCCTATCGCACAGTCTCGACCGATCCTCACGCCGGGACCGATGACGGCCTGGGCTCCGATTGTTGTGCCGGCGCCGATTTCAGCTCCCGGTCCAATCAGCACGCCCGGATCGACCGTGACTCCCGCTTCAAGTCTGGCGTCGGGATGAACCACGGCGCCGTGGGCGACGCCATTCGCTCCAAACAGCGATGATGGGATTATGGCCTGAGGAAACATCGTCGCCATGGCGAGCGTCATGGCGCGATAGGGGTCGTTGACGATCAGGGGGATTACTTGTTCCGGCAGCAAGGCGGCGTGAGACTGTCTCACGAGGCAGGCGGACGCGCGACAGCCGGGAAGCGCGGAGGCGTAGCGCAGGGAGTCGAAAAAACAGAGGTCGCCAGAACGGGCGGCCTCCAGAGGCGCGACGCCGGTTATAGGCGGCGGTTCTGGCTGCCCCGCCTCCTGCCGGGCGTAGGATGCAGAAACGACGCGAGCGATTTCATCGAGCGAAAAGGACCGCGATATTTGGAAAAATGAGGGCGCGCCGCTATCCGTCGCCATTCTGCTCGCGCCTCTCGTTCCGCTAACGAGATGGAGATCGCCGCCGGGCGTGGCCCGACGGCGCATGGAGATCGTTAAAAGTTTGTGCCGCCCGAGAAGCGGAAATATTGGGTGATGTCGGTCTGCGCCTTGGCGAAGGGAATTGCGTAGTCGAAGCGCAGCGGCCCCATCGGCGAGTTCCACAGGATCGAAGCGCCCGCCGCCGCGCGAACGATCATGTTGTTGCTCTGCGGCAGTACGCAGGTCCCCTGGCCATAACCGGCCTGCGAGGAGTATGGCGCAATACAGGTTACGCCGGGAATGGTCGGCCAGTTGTTATTCGAATAGTTGGTTCGCCCCTGATAGTCCCACAGGCTGCCCGCATCGACAAAGGCGGCGCCGCGCAGACCAAGGTCCTTCGGCAAGCCCCAGATCGGGAACTGCACTTCGGCCGAGGCGCCCCAGTAATTCGTGCCGCCCAGCGCGTTTCCGTAGTTGGTGTTGCTATACCAGGCGAGCCAGTTGTTGTCCCTTGGGCCGATACCGCCCGGCGAGAAACCACGGACAAGCGACGGACCGAGGTTGAAGTTATCCTGAATGCGCGGTTGATAGCCGCCGAATGGCGTCAGATTGCCGGCCTGCGCATGACCAATCGCGACAACGTCGTCGAGATAGGGAATTTCATGGAAATAACGAATGTCGGTCGTCGAACGAACGTAACGCGACCAGCCTCCGAGACCCGCGAAATCCTGATTGACCATCGCGTGCCAACCATTGTGCGGATTGCGGAAGTTGTCGACGTTGTCGAAGGTCAGAGTATAACCGGCGAGCGACGTCAGGATGGAGCCGATCGACTCCTTGATCGCCAGCGGAGCCTCGCCGTTCGAGTTACAGTTGACGAAAAGCGTCGGGAATTCCGGCGACGGGTAAAAGACCGAGAACCCCGGCGTCGTGCCCCAAATCGGCTGGGAACAATCGTTATACGGTTTGCTGCTGCTATTGGGGATTGAAATCGTGGTGTTGTACAAGGAGTAGTGCGGCGACAGCGTGATCTCGTCCGTGATCGGGATGCCAAAACGCAGCGTGCCGCCCTCGGTTGTCGACGAATAGATCGAGAATTGATAGGCGCGCTGGTGACGCAGGAAGAGATCGAAGCCGGCGGCGATACGCTGATCGAGGAAATAGGGCTCCGTGAAGCTGAAATTCACGCCGCTGGCGACCTGACCGCCCTGTAACGATAGACGGACAGCCTGACCGCGCCCGAGGAAGTTGCTCTCCGAGACGGAGACTTCGCCGATAATGCCCTGATTTGTCGAATAGCCGCCAGAGACGCCGAAGTTGCCCGTCGGCTGATCCTCAACGTCCACATAAAGAACCACGCGATCAGGCGCAGATCCGGGCTCATTGGTGATCTTCACCTTCTTGAAGAATCCAAGACCGTTGAGACGACGTTCGGCGCGGTCAACGAGAACGCGATTGTAGGCGTCGCCCTCGCCTAGATCGAACTCGCGCCGGATGACGTAATCGCGCGTGCGCGAATTGCCGCGGATAACGATGCGTTCGATATAGACGCGCGGACCCTCGTCGAGCAGGAAGCGTATCGCCACCGTCTGCGCCGCCTGATTGCGTTCGCCGCGCGGGCGCGCCTGCGTGAAGGCGTAGCCTTTTTTGGCGGCGGCGCGCGTCAGCGACTCCACCGTCTTTTCGACGGCGTCTCCATTATAAATGTCACCGGGCTCAAGGCGCAGTTCGTCTTTCAGCGCGTCCGACGGAATGTCCGGGATGTGCGATTCGATATCGACAGAGGAGACGTGATATTGCGGACCTTCCTCGATGGCGATGGTGATAATGTAGCCGCCCTGTGATCCGCTGAGCAGACCGCCGCCCTCAAGCGTCGTTCCCTGTGGCGTCCCATCGAACTTGGCGTCCGAACTCACAACGCGGAAATCCGCGTAGCCGTTCTTGAGGTAAAAGCGTCGAATGATTTCGAGATCGGCTGCGATGCGATCCGGGTCGTAGACGTCGGACGACTTGAAGAAAGACATGAAATTCATTTCCGTCGTCTCCATCATGCCGACGAGGCGACGGGTGGAGTAAACGTTGTTGCCGACGAATTTGATTTCCTTGATGCCTGTCTTGGAGCCCTCCTCAACCGTGAAGACAACGTCAATACGACCGTTTGCGATCGGGACGGTGCGATAGCTGACCTTGGCGGCGGCGCGCCCTGAGCGGCGATAGATTTCGGTGATGCGGGCTGCGTCGGACTCAGCCATCGACGGGCTAAATGCAGCGCGGGACTTCGTGCGCAACTCCGGCAGCAACTGGTCGGATTTAATCTTGCTGTTGCCCTCAATCGCGACACGATTGATGAGATTGCCTTCTGCGACCCGAATGACAATGTTGCCGCCCTGACGGCTGGCGGAGACCGACGAATAGCGGCCGCTGGCGCGCAGGGACTCCAGACCCTTGTCGATATCGGCGTCGCTTGTTCCAGTGAAGTAGGACTTGATTGTCTCCGCGTCGGCCCGGTCTCCCGATACGACAATTTGCGGCGCCGCCGCCGCCGCCGCCGACAAGGCCAGCGTCATGGCGATTGTCGCGATCAGTAATGTCGACGTTTTCCAGATGCCGCGGAAAAAAGACATTAACATTTATCCTCGTCGCAAACTCGCCGCCCGGTCGGCGCGGCGCTTTCTTGCTGCAGTGTTCTTTGTCGGACGCGACTAAAGATTCTCTGGCTCAAGCCATAAATCTTGTAGCGTCTTCGTCCGATACTTCATATCCGCAAAAAGTAATGATTTGATAATATGTCGAAGACGTGGCGCTAAAGTCACATTTCATGGTCAGCAAAGAGTTAACGGCAAAAGTTCCCGGGGATTGCTCGGAAAGCCCTCCCCGAATTGAGGAGGCGTCTAACTCATTGTGACATAAAAGGTTAAGCTCAAGAAGCGCCGTTGGTGAGGCGCTGGAGCAAGCGGGAGAGATCGTTATAGGTCGAAAAAATCATCAGGGCGCCCACCATCGCCATCCCGATCCGGAAGGCGAATTCCTGTGTCCGCTCGTTCAAGGCCCGCCCGCGAATCGCCTCAATGCCGAAAAAGAGCAGGTGACCGCCGTCGAGCAGCGGGACCGGCATTAAATTCAGCAGGCCGATAGAAACGGAAAGAAGCGCGATCCAGTTCAGGAAGGGCGTCACGCCGACCTTGGCCGCCGCTTGCGCCACCTGCCCGGACATTTGGGCGATGCCGATCGGACCAGAAAGTTGATCCGCGTTTTCGCGACCGGTGATCAGTCCGCCCATATACCCGAGAGTCCGGCTGCAAATCATCCAGACTTCCTCGACGGCGAGCCCGAATGATTGGGTGAGGCCATATTTCTCCGCTCGCGAATCGCCGGGCGCGGTCGAGGCCTGAAGGCCCAGCATGCCGATGCGCATTTTGCCGGCAGGATTTTTAATCTCCTTCCAGGCCGGCACGGCTTCAAGGTGCAGGTCTCGACCCTCGCGACGCACGATAAAGTCGAGCTTTTTTTCGGCCGACACCGAGACAATTTCCTGCATCTTGCTGAATGCGGCGACAGGCTCGCCGTCGATGCTGACAACGACGTCGCCGGTTTTGAAGCCCGCGGCTTCGCCGGCGCCGCCGGACAGCACAACGCCTATGCGCGGCTCCAGAACCGTTCGGCCATTGACGTAGATAATTGAGGTCAGCAGGGCGATGGCGAGCAGAAAATTGGCGAAAGGACCGGCGAAGACGATCGCCGCTCGCTCCCACAGCGGTTGCGCTGCAAAGGTCAGGGCGCGCTCAGTCTCCGACATGTTCACGAGAGCCTCTGCGTCCGGAGCGCTGGCGCCGTTGGCGTCGCCGTGGAACTTTACGTAACCGCCAAGGGGAATCGCGGCGATCCGCCAGCGCGTGCCATGACTGTCGACGCGCGACCAGAGTTCGGGACCAAAACCCATCGAAAAGGCGTCAACCTGGACGCCGCACCAGCGACCGACGATGAAATGTCCGAATTCGTGAACGAAAACGACAATCGTGAGAAGAATAACGAAGGCGGGGATCATGTAAGCGAAGGTCGTCAGCGAACCCATTTCTACAACCTTTCAACGTCGCGCCGACAAAGCCGGGTGAAAAAGTGAAACAATTTCAAAGGGTCAGAGCGTCGGCTGTTTCATATTTGTCGAGAGACGCGCGAGACCGTTCCCGAACCATGCGATCTATCTCCAGCGCATCCGCGACGCTTGCGGGCTCCTTGGCGTAGCCGTCCCGGACGGCCGCCTCGCACGCCTCAGCGACATGGTGGGCGATCCCGGAAAACGCAATACGCCGATCAAGAAACGCCTCGACGGCGATTTCATTGGCTGCGTTGAGAACGGTGGATAGAGCGCCGCCGTCCGCCAGGGCGTCATAGACCAAACGCAGCGCCGGAAACCTGTCGAAATCCGGAGCTTCGAAAGTTAATGTGGCGATTTGCGCGAAATCGAGGCGTCGGACGGGAGTCGTCAGACGTTCCGGATAGGCCAGACAATGAGCGATGGGCACCCGCATGTCCGGCGGCGCGAGACCTGCCGTGACCGAGCCGTCAGTGAAGGTCACGAGCCCATGCACGATCGACTGCGGATGAACCACCACTTCGAGCTTTTCGACAGACACGCCGAACAGATGGTGGGCCTCGATCAACTCAAGGCCTTTGTTCATCATGCCGGCCGAGTCGACGGTGATTTTGGGTCCCATCGCCCAGTTGGGATGATTCAGCGCCTCCTCAACGGTCGCCCGGGCGATGCGCTCCTTGGTCCAGGTGCGGAAGGGCCCGCCCGACGCCGTGACGATCATGCGCTCGATGCGGGCGGGGTCCTCGCCGCCAAGCGCCTGAAAGATGGCGTTATGTTCGCTGTCGACAGGCAAAAGCGCGACGTTTTTCTCTCGCGCCGCGCGCATGAATGGTGCGCCGGCGCAAACGAGACACTCCTTGTTTGCAAGGGCTATGTCGCGACCGGCGAGAATCGCAGCATGGGTCGGCTCCACGCCGGCGGCGCCGACAATCGCCGAGACAACAAGGTCGGCTTCGCGGGTGGCGGCCTCTATCACCGCCTCGCGGCCGGCGGCCACCTCGATATTGGCGCCGGAAAGGGAGTTCTTGAGAGTCGCATAGGCCGTTTCGTCGCGCACGGCCACGAATTTGGCGCCAGTGGCCAGGGCGACTTGCGCCAGACCCTCTGCGTCCCTGCCGCCGGCGACGGCCGCCACAGAAAATTTTTCCGGTTCGCGCCGCAAAAGGTCGACTGTCGAACGGCCAACCGAACCCGTGGCTCCCAGAAGCACGATTCTGCGCGGCTTCGCGCCGGAGTGAGTTGCGAGGGTGTTTTTCAGTGCCATTACCGCTCAGCTTACCAGAAGAAGAGGCCACCGGCTACCGAAGGACCGGAGCGGACCAAGCCGATTATGGCGGCGAAAATAACGGCGAAGGTAAATCCGTCCAACCGATCCATAACCCCGCCATGTCCGGGGATAAGATTGCTCGAGTCCTTGACGCCGAATCGACGCTTGATCATTGACTCAAACAAATCTCCGGCCTGGGAGACGCCCGCCGTCGCGAGACAGACCAGAAACGTCGGAACCATTGCCAATTCCTCGCCGACGCCCAAATGCGCAGCCGCGAGACCGAGCGCAGCGCCTGTAAAAACGCCGGTGATGGCGCCAGACCAGGTTTTCCCGGCAGAGACCGCCGGCCAAAGTTTGGGGCCGCCGATCAGACGGCCGCCGAAATAGGCAAAGATATCCGTCCCCCAGACAATCGCGAAAAGCATTGCGACCGCCGCCAGGCCATAGGGTTGCGAGGACCGCAATAAACAGACCGAAAACGCCAGCGCTCCGGCATAGATCACGCCGACGCCCGTCCAGACCCGGCGCTCCGGTCCCGACATCAGGGCCACAGCCATGACCCCCATGACAAGCGCGCCGAGCGCGGGAAGTCCCAGCCCGAGATGTCCCAGAGCGGCGGCGGCGGCGACCGTCGTTGCGCCCATCGCAAGGCGCAATGAGAGTTTCTCGCCGCCCACAAGCGTTTGCCATTCCCAATTTACGGCGATGGCGGCGCTCAGCCAGAAAAGCACGAATACATCGCCGCCAATATAAGCTGATCCCAGCGCCGCAGCGATCATGGCGACTGCGGAAACAATCCGGGGACCGAGATCGGCGAAGCCGCCGGCGGGTTTTTTCTCCGGGGCGTCGGTCACGACGCCGTCTTGATCGCGGGCGTCGGGTCTATGCCGCCATACCGACGGTCGCGATGAGCGTATTCCTCTAAAGCGGCGATAAAGTCGAGCTTGCCGAAGTCGGGCCAGAGAACGTCCAGAAAGACAAATTCCGCATAGGCCGCCTGCCAAAGCAGAAAATTCGAGATCCGTTTTTCGCCGGAAGTCCGGATCACCAGATCAGGGTCAGGAATTTCTCTGGTGTGCAGCGCTGCGCCGAACAATTCGGCGTCAATCTTGTCAGGAGCGAGTTCTCCCCGCGCGACCTTTTCGGCCAGGGCGCGCGCGGCGCCGGCGATTTCCTGCCGACCGCCATAATTGAACGCCACGACCAGCGTCAGTCCTGTGTTGTTTTTTGTGACCCGCTCCGCCTCATCGAGCAGTCCGATAATGTCGGCGGGAAGCCCCGACCGCTCTCCGATCACCCTGATGCAGACATTATTTGATTTCAACTCGGCCAGATCGTTGCGAATAAAAAGATGCAACAAGCCCATCAGGCTCTGCACTTCCTCGAAGGGCCTCGTCCAGTTCTCGGCCGAAAATGAGTAGACGGTGAGATAGCCTATTTTCAGTTCGATAGCCGTTCGAACGGCGCGACGCAGCGCCTCGACGCCACGCCGATGACCTTCAATTCTGGGAAGGCCGCGCGACTTTGCCCAACGTCCATTGCCATCCATGATGATGGCGACGTGGCGCGGATACGCCGACCCGTCTGCAGCAAAAGCGGAAATCTCCTGAAAAACGCTTCCGGGCATTAATGTGTCCAGCCGAATTAAGCCTGCCCAATCGAGAATCAGACTTGCATGATCTCTTTTTCCTTCGTCGCCAGAACCGAGTCGATTTCCTTGATCGTCTCGTCTGTCGCCTTTTGAACGTCAGCTTCGTGACGCTTCTCGTCGTCTTCCGGTATCGCCTTGTCCTTGAGAAGCTTTTTCAACACATCCAGACCGTCACGACGAACATGCCGTACCGCGACGCGCGCTTCTTCAGCGTATTTATGCGCAACCTTCACCAGCTCCTTGCGACGCTGCTCATTGAGTTCCGGCATACGGATACGAAGGATTTGACCCTCAACGGTGGGTTGCAGGCCAAGATTAGCTTCTCGTATCGCTTTGTCTACAGCAATCACCAGAGCTTTATCCCAGACCTGAACGGAGATCATGCGCGGCTCGGGGACGCTGACCGTCGCAACCTGGGTCAATGGGGAATGCTGGCCGTAGGCGTCGACATGAACGGGATCCAGCAAACTGGCCGAAGCCCGTCCAGTTCGCAGACCGCCAAACTCATGCTTGAGCGTAGCGACAGCGCCATGCATCCGGCGTTTCAAATCGGCGAGGTCGAATTTGTCTGACATGCTTCGTGTCACCTGTTCACTGACAACTAGCGAAATCGTTTCCGGATGCCTATCCGTTTTTTTATCCTGACGTAAGGGGGTTCAGGGCGAGACCACAGTGGCTCGTCCCTCTCCCCTCAAAGTCATAGTAATTGCTCTTTCGTCTGCGATAGAAAAGACAATGATCGGGATGCGGTTTTCCCGCGCCAGCGCAAAGGCCGCCGTGTCCATGACGGCCAGATTTTTGGCGATGGCTTCATCGTGAGACAGGGAGTCGTAGCGTTTGGCTGCGGAATCCCGCTTTGGATCGGCGGTATAGACTCCGTCGACCTGCGTCGCCTTCAAAACTGCGTCCGCAGACAATTCCGCCGCGCGCAGGACGGCGCCGGTGTCGGTGGTGAAAAAGGGATTGCCGGTGCCGCCGGCGGCAATGACCACCCGGCCCTTTTGAAGATGATGCAGGGCTGCACGCCGCGAGAAGGATTCGCAAACGGACGGCATCGGCACCGCCGACAGGCAGCGCGCCGGCCGCCCCTGCCCTTCGATCGCCTGCTCCAGCGCCAGACCGTTCATCACCGTTGCAAGCATGCCGATCGAATCGGCGCGAGCCCGTTCGATCCCGCTATCGGCTCCCTTGATGCCCCGGAAAAAATTTCCGCCGCCGACGACCACGGCGATCTGGCTGCCCGCCGCGCTGGCGGCGGCAAGATCTGCGGCGACTCGGGAGAGGGTCGGGGCGTCAAGGCCGTAGGCGGACTCCCCCTGCAAGGCTTCGCCGGAGAGTTTCACCACAACCCTGCTCCACTTCGGCCGGGCGACAGTTTTGCTCACGTCGGCTCTCCTTTGAAAATGCGCCGGTCGCCTCCGGTCTTACAGAACCCGGCGACCTTACTGCAAGTCGCCTTGCCGGACGAATGAGCGATTGTCTTCATCGCGCCGACCCGGCGGCGCGACTGGGCAGCGTTACGAACGACAGACTTTGTTAACCGAGATTGCAAGCCTTTGAGCGGCTTGTTTGCAGGCGGCGCGCCCTTGGCGGAACATTCATCGCGTTAATTTTACTGGTAATTTGCCCCGGCGACGGCCAGTTCCTAAGAATTGGTTTATTTGTCGTTTCAGATCAAACGCCTGCGTTTAGGCAAATTTTAAAAAGCAGATGGTAGCTCTCTTGTTGTGACGAGTTTGAGTACAGGTGCGAGTAGACGAATGCATGAGACGAATCGCCCACGCGTAAAATATGTGATCGGCCCGGATGGCAGCCCGCTCACCATAGCCGATTTGCCTCCGGTCACGACCAAGCGATGGGTTATTCGCCGTAAGGCGGAAGTCGTGGCGGCTGTGCGCGGCGGACTGTTGTCGCTGGATGAGGCCTGCACGCGATACACTTTAACGGTCGACGAATTTTTGAGCTGGCAGGCCTCAATCGATCAGCACGGCCTCGCGGGACTCCGCACGACGCGCATCCAGCAATATAGAATCTGAGAAAAGCTGTTCGCGCGAATAAAAGGCCGGTTTGTCCGGCCGATTTATCATTCAGACAATTCGACGCCGACGCCGCGAAGTTTTTCGACCAGTTTTTTGCGTTCGAACATCGCAACCACGACAAGCGCCGCCAGCAAGGGAATAATCAGGTAAAAGAGACGCCATACCAGAAGGGCGGCGAGCACCTCCACGCGGGTCACTTCCGGCATCAAATTGATGAAGAGAAGTTCGAACACGCCCAAACCGCCGGGCGCGTGCGAGACCAGCGCGGCGGAAAAAGAGAGCAGAAAAGCGCCCAGCACGACGACGTAGCCCGGGTTGCCGGTTTCCGGGAGGGCGAAGTAAATTATTCCCGCCGCGCCGATCAGCTCCGCCGGGGCTGCGAACAACTGCCGATACATGATCTCCGGCCGCGGGTAGACGATTTCATAAGAGCCAACCCGGAAAGGACGAAAATGCAGGAGCGAACCGAGAATATAAACCCCGACAAAGCCCAGACAGGTCAGGCCAACGATGCGCGCCGTCGCCGGATTGGTCAGAAGATCCGGTAAGAATCCCGACAGTCGCTGCATCATCGTCGGGTCCCAGGTTAGCAACAGACCGCCGAGCAGGACGTTGCCGAAGGCGAAAGTGTAGGAGCAGAGAAGCACAAGCCCCGCCACCTGCACCGCGCTCAGTCCTTTGCTTGAATAGGCGCGGTAGCGCACCATAGCTCCGGAGAATACGCTGGCCCCAATGTTGTGGGAAAGCGCATAGGTCGTGAAAGAACACATCGAGATAAAAACCCAGGAGATGTGCTTCACGCCGAGATGCAACAGGGCGATCTGATCGTACCAGGCCAGCGCCGCATAGGCGATAAGGGTCGAACAGGCGGCGAAGAAGTAATCGGAGGGCGGAATTGCTTTCAGCGCCGCCCACACTTCGGCGCCAACCGATTCTCCCTGAAACTCGTGATAGAGCAGATAAAAAGACGCGAAGACCGCGACGAGGCCAATAATCGGCCAAAATATTTCAGCCAGTTTTCTCATGCCGCCTGCCGCATTAGATGATGTCCGTAACGGGTCGTCGGGACCCCTCGCATGTCGAGGCGATGCGGGCAAGAGCAATCGTCATCCAAGATCCTGAAGAGGCTGGATGACGTGGGAGAATGGCAGATGTCACTGATTTCAAGAGCCATAGGACTTGTCTTTGCGCCCCGCAAGGAATGGGATGCTATTGCGGCGGAGGACGTCTCCATTACCGACATTTATCGGAACTACATTATCTATCTGGCGGCTATTCCGCCATTTGCAAGTTTCATCAGTTCATGGCTCTTCGGCTACTACTCCCACACGACGCTCACCTATGTCCACGCCTCTTTCGGCGCCGGCCTGTGGCGGGCAATCGTGCAATACGCCTTCAGTTTGCCGGCGATTTTTCTCATCGCGTTCGTTCTGTCGATGACAGCGCCGCACTTCGAGGGCAAGACGGACGATCGTCGCGCGCTTATTCTCGCAGCCTGCTCCTATACTCCCGCCTGGCTAGCCGCCATTTTCGGGCTGGTTCCGGGATTGCGCTTTCTCGATTTTCTCGGCTTCTGGGGAATTTATATATTCTACCTCGGCGCTCCGCGAATGCTCAGGGTGCCCAGGGATAATGTCGATGTTTTCACCGTGGTTGGCATGGCGGTTACAATGGCGACCGGCGCGCTGCACGGACGCATCGTTCACTTCATTGCGCCGGGTCTGATGATTTAGTCGCCCAGCGCGCCGCCGCCGCCTCGTCCTGCGCTTTCGCCTCGACCCAGTGGCCCTGCGCGCCGTCGACGCGGTGGGTCTTTTTCCAGAAAGGCGCGCGGGTTTTGAGATAATCCATCATGAATTCCGCCGCCGCGAAGGCCTCGGCGCGATGACGCGCAGCGACCAAAGTCATAACGATGCGATCTCCGGGCGAGATTTTACCGTAGCGATGAATAATGGTCAGGCCAGCGAGGGGCCAGCGCGCCAGGGCCGTCCCGGCGACGCGCGCGATCTCCTCCTCGGCCATGCCGGGGTAATGCTCCAGCTCGAGCGCGGCAAGCGCTCCGTCCTCATCACGACACAGGCCCGTGAAGGCGACGACGGCGCCGATATCGCGGCGTCCTCGCGTCAGAAGCGCTTCCTCCGCAGCGACGTCGAAGTCCTCGACCTGCACCCGCACGGTCGGCGCAATCATCCTAACCGCCTGTCATGGGTGGAAAGAAGGCGATTTCTCGCGCGGCGGCAATCGGCGTCTGGGCGGTGACATGCGTTTTATCCAGCGCGGCGCGGACGCTCTTGCGACTCGCGAAGGCGGCGGCGTAGCCCTCGCCCCGCTCGGCGAGCCAGTCTATGAGCTGGCCGACGGTTTTAACGCTCTCGGGCGGCGCAATCTCTTCTTCCGCTAAGCCGATGCGTTCTCGCACCCAGGCGAAATAGACGGCTTTCATGCGTTTTCGTCTTCCGAGAAATGAACGATCGCCGCCTGAAGATAGTCAAAGCCGGTATAAAGGGTCAAAATGGCGGCGATCCAGAGAAGCCCCTCCCCGACCCGAAGGGTGTCGGGAAACACGGCCTCGCCCGCCGGACCGGCAATGAAAAAGCCCAGCGCGAAAAGCTGCGCGACGGTTTTCCATTTGGCGATCGCCGAGACCGGCAAGCGCACCTTGAGCTCTGCAAGATATTCACGCAGCCCGGAGACCAGAATTTCGCGACACAGGATGATAATGCCGGCCCAGATCGTCCAGCCGGCCAGGGTGCGGTCAGAAACCAGAACCAGCAGCGTGGCGGCGACGAGCAACTTGTCAGCGATGGGATCGAGCATCCGGCCGATGGGCGATTGCTGTTGCCAGGCGCGCGCAAGATAGCCGTCAAGGAAATCTGTGATGGCGGCGGCCGTATAGACTCCAAGCGCCGCCCAGCGCGCCCAGTGTTCGTTCGACCAAAGCAGGAGACCGGCGACTACGGGAACGGCCAGGCAGCGACCGTAGGTCAGCAGGTTCGGCAGCCCCAGAGCCTGCGAACGACGCTTGGACGATACGAGCGTGTCACTCATGACGCCTAGGCATAGTTAAGGCCATTCCATTGTCAATAGACTACGGCTGCAGCAGCGTCATTACGCCCCATCGGGAATTATGTGCGCCGCAGCAGAATATCACTCGCCATCAAGCGCGAAGCGGCCTGGTCCGGCGACGGCGAGAAAAAGAAAAACGAAGCAGTAAAGTGCGGCGAGTTCGCCCTTGTTGATCATCGGCCAGAAACTTTCGGCGGCATGGAAGCCGAAATAGGCCACCGCCATCTCCCCGGACAGCACAAAGGCGACGGGACGTGTGAACAGACCAACGAGAATCAGCAGGCCGCCAACCAGCTCCATGACGCCGCCGACGCCCAGCAGCGAGAACAGTTTCAGGCCGTCAAACATTGCGACATGCGGCGCGCCGAAAAGTTTCGCCGAGCCGTGCTGCATGAACAAAAGCGCTGTGGCGACGCGTAACAGCGCCAGGGCATGCGGCAGAAAACGCTCCGGGATGATTCGCAGGCTCATGGGACGACTCCTAGAGGATTTTGGCCATCTCGTCGAAGGCGAGACGCGGGCTGCGCGGGTAGAGTTTGGCTGGGTCGCCAAAGCCGATGTTGATCAGGAAATTCGCCTTGACGCGGGTTCCGGCGAAGAAGGCCGCCTCGACTTTCTCCTTGTCGAAGCCGCTCATCGGGCCAACGTCGAGCCCGAGTCCGCGCAGGGCGAGGAGGAAATAGGCCGCCTGCAAGGTTGCATTACGAAAGGCGGTCTCTTCGATCAGCGCGTCATTGCCCGCAAACCACGACCGAGCATCGGCGGCGGGATAAAGATGCGGCAGGCGGTCGCAAAAATCGAGATCGTAGCCCAGGATCGCCGTCGCCGGCGCGGCGAGGGTTTTATCGAGATTGCCCGGCGACATCGCCGGCGCCAGTCGCGTTTTTGCTTCGGGCGAGCGCACGAAGACAATGCGGAGCGGCGAACAATTGGCGCTGGTCGGCCCCCAGCGGGCAATCTCCACCGCCTCGCGCAACAGCGCGTCCGGCACCTCAATGGGTAGCCAGCCATTGTGCGTGCGCGCCTGTGTGAAGAGTTGCGCGAGGGCGTCCGGGGAGAGCGGCGGGAGTTGGGTCATTCAGGGGCTTTCAGCGTCATGTTCTCGTTGCGACGCAGCAAAACCATGGCATAGCGGTCGCGACGTCGCCAG
>JBBARD010000044.1:0-10452 GCA_040399965.1 Methylocystis sp.
CGGTGGCGGCGCCCCGGCGACCGGCGCGGCGGGCGGAGGCGGCGGGGCGGCGCTCGACGGCGCCTCGGGAGGCGGCGCGGGCGGCGGTCTCACGACCGCCAACGCTGTCGCCAATGGCGGCGCAGGCGGCATTCTGTATCTCGCGGGCGGCGCGAACAGCGCGCCCGGCGGCTCGAACGGCGGCGGCGGACAGGCTGGTTTCGCCCGTGCGGCGATTGAGGGCGCGCTGGAACAGGCCGGCGGCGGCGGCGGCGGCGGGGCTTCGGGAGCCCTTGCGGCGGGTGGGGGCGGCGATGGCGGATTTCCCGGCGGCGGCGGCGGCGGCGGCGGTGCGTTGCGAAATGGCGGGAGCGGCGGCGCAGGCGGGGCTGGGGGAGCCGGGCTGGCGCTGATTTTGGAGATTTTCTAGCTTGACGCTCGACATAAAACTCGATGATTGCGCGCTCAACGGAAGCCAGTCAGAATATCTTTTTGCTCCGGACTATTCAGGACGTATTCAGGCCTGGGCCGCTCAATAGGCGCGACATGACTGCTAGCCGCATTCCCTCTCTTCAGCTCAATGGCGCGCTCGCCCTGTTTACGGCGTTGGGCGTCTCTGGCGTTCTCGCCGAGGAAAATGTGGTTGCAACGCATTGTTTCACGACCGCCGAGACACGAGAGAAAATCATCGGACAAAAACTGGGCGATCCTTTCGTCTCCATGCGCGCCGCCGAGACACGCGTCAAAGGAGAGGCGCTCAATGCCCGCCTCTGCCGGAAAGGCGACACCTTTATTTACGAGATCTGCCTCGTTCGACAGGATGGTCGTGTCGTTAAATTGCTTTACGACGCGGCGACCGGCCAGGCGCTCTCCCTCCGCAAAAACGACTGACGTCAATCAATCTTATCCGGAGCCCAAAACGTGCGTCTGCTGGTCATCGAAGATGACAAGGATTTAAATCGTCAAATCGTCGCGGCGCTTGAGCACGCCGGCTACGCCGTCGATCACGCGCTTGATGGCGAGGAAGGGCATTACCTCGGCGACGCTGAACCCTATGACGCCGTCGTCCTCGACATTGGCCTGCCGAAAAAGGACGGCATCGCCATCTTGGAGGCGTGGCGCGCCGCCGGACGCGCAATGCCCGTACTGATTTTGACAGCCCGCGACCGCTGGAGCGAAAAGGTGCAGGGCTTCGACGCCGGCGCCGATGATTATGTCTCCAAGCCCTTTCACATGGAGGAGCTGCTGGCGCGCATCCGTGCCTTGTTGCGACGCGCTACCGGTCACGCGACCAACGAACTCGTTTGCGGATCTGTCCGACTCGACACCAAATCCGGACGTGTCGTCGTCGATGGCGCGGCGATCAAACTCACCTCGCACGAATATCGTCTGCTCGCCTATCTTATGCATCATCGCGATCGCATCGTGTCGCGCACGGAAATCATCGAACATCTCTACGATCAGGATTTCGACCGCGACTCGAACACGATTGAAGTTTTTGTCGGTCGTTTGCGAAAAAAGCTTGGCGTCGACCTGATCCAGACCGTTCGGGGGCTGGGGTACATGGCTGCCCCGCCTCCCGAGAAGACCAACGGAAAACGCTAGGCGATGCGCCAGCCAAGATTACCCGAAAATTCTATAGCGACGCGACTCTTCCTGACTGCGGCCGCCTCAAGCTTTGTCGTTCTTCTGATCGCCAGCCAGTTTTTCACCAACTATTATCGTCGGGAGACCGAGGGGGTCTTCGAGCGACGTCTTGAAGTCTATCTTCGCACCCTTGTCGCGGATGTCGCGAGATCGGGAGAAGAAGGCCGCACGGATCCGGGTCGACTGGGCGAACCGCAGTTCGAACTTCCCAGCTCAGGCTGGTATTGGCAGATCACCCACATGGGCGGCGCAACCCCGGAGATCAAGGCATCGCGCTCACTGTTCGCCAACCGGTTGCCGCAACTGTCGGATCGCGGAGTCGCCACAGAGGTTGGCGGGTTCCGGCGCGGTTTCGTCGATGGACCGGACGGGCGACGTTTACGGATTATCGAACGGATCATCGATATCGATGATTACGGCGTCTATCTCGTGCAGGTTGCCGCCAGTGTCGAAGATATGGAACAACAGATTGAGCGTATTGACTATGAACTAATGATCGCCTTCACAATGCTCGCGATCGCTCTCGCCATTGTCGCAATGTTTCAGGTGCAGTTTGGCCTGAGGCCGCTGCGGCAATTACAATCGGAACTGGTCGCCATTCGGCGAGGCGAGGACGAGCGAATCGGCGGCGCCTATCCAAGCGAAATCGCGCCGCTGGCAGAAGAACTCAATTTGCTGATCAGCGCCAATCAGGACATTCTCGAACGTGCGCGCACGCAGGTCGGCAATCTCGCTCATGCGCTGAAAACGCCGCTTAGCGTCATCGTGAACGAGGCCGATTCCTCGCCGTCGCCGCTTGCCGAAAAGGTCAACGAACAGGCGACGATCATGCGCGATCAGATAGGATTTTATCTCGACCGCGCCCGCGCCGCGGCGCGCGCCGGCGTTCTCGGCGCCGTAACGCAAGTCGCGCCTTGTCTCGATAGCCTGCTGCGCGCTTTCCGCAAGATCTACGCCGAAAGAGACGTCGTTTTCTCAGGCGAGGCTCCTCCCGAGATCCGGTTTCTTGGCGAACGGCAGGATCTCGAGGAAATGATTGGCAATCTTCTCGATAACGCCGGCAAATGGGCGAAGCGGCAAGTTGTCATAGCGATCGTCGCGGAAACGCCGGCGAGCGCCGAGGCGCGTCCATTTTTGCACATCACCATCGATGATGACGGACCCGGTCTCACGCCGGATCAGATCCGCGAGGCGACGCAGCGTGGACGCCGCCTCGATGAAACCAAACCAGGCTCGGGGCTGGGTCTGTCGATTGTCGCCGACCTTGCCGCTGCCTATGGCGGCGCGCTGAGGCTGGAAAAAAATTCAGCGGGCGGCTTGCGGGCCAGTCTGCGCGTGCCGGGTTTTTGACAGCGCCCGGACAATCCGTCATGACGAGCCGAAACTGGAGATCTTGGGATATGCGCTCAGGACGGTTATCGCTTTACTGTCTGGCGTTCGCCGCCGCGACGCTGCTTGTGGGCTGTCAAAGCGTCGACGCGCCACCGCCCGTCAATTCCGCCGGAGTTCAGGCGATCCCCGCGCCGCCAGCGCCTGGCGTCATTGGCGCCGTCATCGGTCAAACTCTTGACGATACGGATCGAACTACGGCGGTCGCCGCGCAACAGGAGGCGGTCTCCTCAGGCAACCGGAGAAGTTGGCGGGGCGGCCATGGCGCCTATGGCTTCATTACGCCGGGACCGGAGACGAGCGGCTGCCGTGAATACACCCATCGCATTTTCATTAACGGACGGCCACAGGAAGCCAAAGGCCGCGCCTGTCAGGAAAACGGCGCCTGGCGAGTCTTGAACTGAGTCGAGGCGCGGTCACTCTTCCTCAAGATCGAAATCGAGAATGGCGATCTGCAACGTGAAGCTTTGCAGTTTTGGATCGTCAGCGGATATCACGCCGAGGAACTCGCCATCCATGTTCAGTTCAACGGAGTCAGTCTTCCGAGCGCGCGCCGCAATCGTCAGGCGATCATTCTCGAAGAGTTTTCTGAGATAGGATTGCAGCACTTCGCGACCGACCGGGATTTTCATTTCGAAAGCGAAAGAACGGTCGCCATCTTCGTCATCGACAGAGATTGAGGCGATCTTGCGCTCGCCCAGATGCACCTCTGCGTCATCGGGCTTTTTGGGATTCGGAACGACGCGCAGATCATCGGAGCCGAGCGAACGACGCAGAAAGGCCTGCAATTTCTTTAGTTCAATCTTGTCCAAAATCGCCTCCTGCGCGCGTCTTGTCCCTGTGCCACGATCCCGCCGGAGGGGCAAGCATTGCGACGTTTTAGCGACATGTGGCGCACACAAAAAATCGCCCGGCGACTTGGCCGGGCGACTTTCGCTCGAAGGAAAAGACCGGAGACTTACTCGCCGGCTTCCTTCAATTTCTTGTTGCACTCGCTCCAGTATTTCGGCCAGGTCAATTTGGCGTTTTCCTTGACAAGCGCTTTTTTATTGGCCTTCCACTCGGCGGCGCATTTCTTTTGGCGCGCTTGCGTCGTTTGGCGGGTTTCCTTGGCCGGCGCTCCGGCCTCCGTCGTCGCCGGCTTTAGCGGATTCGCCGCCGGCGCTTCGGCGGCCGGGGCGGCTTCGATCGGCTTCGTCTCTGCGGCGGGCTTGGTTTGGGCCGGCGCAGCCTCAGCGGGCTTCGCGGTTTCGGCGGGCTTGGCGGCTTCCGCAGGCTTGGCGTCTGCAGCCGGGACGGCCTCCTTCAAACGGGTGCGGCAGGATTTCAGAAAGTCCTGCCAACCCTGCCCGCCCAGTTCATTCGCCGCCTTGGCCGCCTGATACTGGGTTCCGCATTCCTTCAGCACATTTGCCTGCGCAATAGCCTGTCCGGACGCCAGGACTCCGGTTCCGGCAAGGACAAGACCTGCTGCGGCGCGCATAACGGTTAAACGGATCACCATTCATAACCCCCTTAAAAAAGCCGCATCTTCTGCGGCGCCTGTTTCCGCGATCGTGCGATTTGGCGGGCGACCCGGGCAATGCACACGGCGGGCCAATCGTTAGCGGAAGCTTATCAATACTCCGCAACCGGTTGTGAACGCAAACTGAACGCGCGATAAAACAGCTTGAGCCTCTCCGGTAGACGAGGAGACCGCTTGATCGGGGAAAAGCGCGGACGCAATGACATTGCCCAGAGAGCGGCCACAACCGAAAAGCTGGGGCGAAGCTGTCATTTCGCACCCGGACGGGCGCGCACGCTGTCCATGGACGGGACGCGATCCGCTTTACGTCGCCTATCACGACAACGAATGGGGAAAGCCGGAGCGCGACGGCCGGGCCCTGTTCGAAAAGCTTGTGCTTGACGGATTTCAGGCCGGTCTCTCATGGATCACGATCCTGCGCAAGCGCGATGCTTTTCGTGACGCCTTCGACGATTTCGATCCCGAGCGCATCGCGTGCTTCGACCACAGGCGGGTCGAAAAAATGATGCGAAATGATGGAATTGTTCGCAACAAAGCGAAAATAGAGGGCGCGATTTTATCGGCCCGCGCCTGGATCGAGGTTGAAAAGGCTGTCGGGTTTTCGAACTATCTCTGGGACTTCGTAGACAACAAGCCAATCGTCAACGCTTTTCGACGCATGTCGGAGACGCCGACACAGACGCCGCTCTCCGTGATCATGGCGAACGATCTCAAGACGCGTGGCTTCCGTTTCTGCGGCCCCACTATCGTTTACGCCTTCATGCAGGCGGTCGGCATGGTCGACGACCATCTTGTCGGCTGCCACTGTCGCACCAATCCCGGAGGTCATTGAGCATGACCAGTAAATTCGCGACGACGCGCGAGGCCAAAAATGACAAACCGCCCCGTGCATGGCAACGGATGCTATCGGGTCGTCGCCTCGATTTGCTCAATCCCTCACCGCTCGATATCGAAATCATGGACATTGCTCACGGTCTCGCGCGCGTCGCCCGCTGGAATGGCCAGACCGTCGGACCGCATATTTTTTCCGTGGCGCAACACAGTCTTCTTGTCGAGAAGATCGCCGCCACGCTCGATCCGGCGATTGACCGTCCGGCGCGATTGTTCATGCTGCTGCACGATGCGCCGGAATATGTCATCGGCGATATGATCTCCCCCTTCAAGGCGACGATCGGCGAAGCCTACAAGGCTGTGGAAAATCGTATCCTTGCCGCGATTCTCCTGCGTTACGCGTTACCCTCGACCCCGCAGCCGTCGATCGCGCGTCTCGCCAAACGCGCCGACCGGATGGCGGCGTTTTTCGAAGCGGTCGCCCTGGCGGGCTTTACACGCGTTGAGGCGGAGCGCATCTTTGGACGTCCATCCATTCCGGCGCATCTTTTTGAACGGGAATTGGCGCCGTCGAGCATAGAAGCGAGTCAGGCGAGATTTCTCCAGCGTTTCCATTTAATTGATCAAGGCGTCTGTCAGGATCCTCCCGGACAGGAAGAGGCGTGATGAACAGCGGCCGCATTCATGTGTGTTCGATGACCCGGGTTGTTGATACGGTGCGAGACAGCGGCGCCCGTTCGCTGATCACTATTTTAACGGCAGGCGCCTCACTGGTGCGGCCGAGAGAAATATTGCCTGAAAATCACTTGCAAATGACGCTTTCCGATATCGACGAGCCCCGCGACGGACATGTCTTGCCTGCTGCGGCGCATGTCGACAGGCTGCTCGCCTTTCTGGACGACTGGGAGCGCGAGACGCCGCTGGTGATTCATTGTTACGCCGGCGTCAGCCGATCGCCAGCGGCCGCCTATGTGGCCGCCTGCGCGCTCTCGCCGCACCGCTGCGAAATGGAACTAGCGCAGGCGCTTCGGCGCGCATCGCCCACTGCGACCCCCAACAGGCGTCTGGTCGCCCTGGCCGACAGTCGACTGGGTCGTCAAGGACGTATGACGGCGGCGATCGCCGCCATCGGACGCGGCGCCGAATGTTATGAGGGAGCGCCCTTCGCGCTCGACCTGGCCTGACCGGCGCCGAAGCACATGGAACGGAAAAACTGCGGTCGCCGCCAGTCGAAATTGGCCTGACTGCGGCAATCATCTCCGTGCGCGACGACGAGCCCCAGATACTCACGGCGCGGTCGCAGGACAACGAGACCGTCGCCGCTTTGCCTTCGGGACCTTTCGATCCAATCCGGCACCGGACATTCGAGATCGGCCTGCGTGAGTGGGTCTCGGAGCAAACCGGCGCCCCTCTGGGCTATGTCGAGCAACTCTATACATTCGGCGATCGAGGCCGGCATGCGCGCGCTGGCGACCGAGATCCGCATGTTGTCTCGGTCGGCTATCTCGCCCTGACCCGAATCGTCGACGATGGAACTTCCCAGGCGGCCGGGTGGCGGAACTGGCACGATTTTTTTCCCTGGGAGGACTGGCGCGACGGACGCCCGGAGATCATCGACAGCATAATCGCGCCGGGTCTGGCAAGTTGGCTTGCGGAAGCGCCGGAAGCCGTCTCCTCCGCCGGCCTGACCCGCCAGCAACGGGTAAGCCTGCTTTTTGGAGCCGCGGAACGCAACTTCAACGAGGAAAATGCGCTCGAACGCTACGAGTTGCTTTATGAAGCCGGCCTTCTTGCCGAAGCCCTGCGGGATGGACGAGAAACAGCGCAACGTCGGGGGCGTCTCGACGCCCTCGGACAGCCGATGCGCCATGATCACCGCCGCATTCTGGCGACGGCGATGAGCCGACTGCGGGCGAAACTCAAATATCGACCGGTTATCTTTGAATTGATGCCTCCGGTGTTCACCCTGACGGAACTGCAACGGACGGCGGAGGCGATCTCGGGCCGCCATGTTCACAAACAGAATTTCCGCCGTTTGCTTGAGAGCGCCGACATTCTGGAGCCCACCGGCGACGTTTCCCACAAGACCGGCGGCAGACCGGCGGCGCTATTCAACTTTCGCCGCAATGTTTTGCGAGAAAGACCGACGTTTGGTTTGCGAGTCGGGATAAAAGGCTGATCCTGCGCCCTTTAATATTATTTTCACCCTGTCATGGTGAATGTTTCTGGTCGCAAGCCAGCGAGCGTAGAGGTGCGTTTTGGGCTACCTGACTCCTCCCCCCGCGCCAGCGCCCGTGATTGTCTACAAGGACGTCGGGGGCCTGGTCTCAGATTACGAGGCGCAAACCGAACAATACCGCAGGGAAAATCGCGAGGTTCGCCTTCACGAATGCCGCTCGGCATGCACTCTTGCCCTGAGCCTGCCCAACGTCTGTGTATATCCGGACGCGCAAGTCAAATTTCATCAAGCCTATAATGAAATCACGCGCGAAGCCGATCTGGGCGTATCGTCAAAGCTTTTCGCTTCTTACCCTTTAGCCGTTCAAGCGCGGCTGGGATATCTGACCCGCGAATACCGGGTCCTGAGCGGAACAGAATTGATCGGCCTCGGGATGCGGAACTGCAACGCCCCGGGCGCGACCATGATCGCTGGCGCCAGGTCAAAAACGCCGGCCGCAACGGAAATCTCCAGCGCAAGCTCCGGGTTCAATCCTAACCCCTGGGGGGACCTCGCCCGGAAGGTGCAGGCGGCCGTTTCGACGGCGTTATCAGGCCAGGGGCAAAATAGCCCGTCGCCGATCCGGATTGCGGTCGCCGATCGTCAGGCGATCGCTTCAGCGCCAGCCCAGACGCCTAATTCTCTCCCCCCTCTGCCCCCGCGCCGACCGCCCTCGCTCGCCTTCACAGCGCAAGACTTGGAACCCCAAACGACGCAAGATTTGGGACCCCAAACGGATCAACGGCTGATCGATGGCGCACAGCCGATCCTCGCGGAAACCCAGTTCTCCCGTCGGGCTATGGCCCGGTAGACCAAAGCGGCGTTTTCGGGACGGAGCGGGGCAAGTTTTCGCCACGATGACGAGTTAGCGTCCTGCTCAAATGAGCGCCATAATGCGCCTTCGCCGCTGAAGCGCGCGCATGAACCGGATCAACCGGCGCGCAATTGGGGAGCATTGCTTGCAGACGTCGCTTACTAGCGCCATGCCCGTTTCGCGCCACGCGCGCGCATTGGCGGCGCTGACAGCTTTCCTGCTCGCGCTGACCCCAAGTCTCACCGAAACGGCCGTCGCGAACGGGGATACGCGCACAATCTACCTGCACCACGCGCATACGGGCGAGGACATCGCCGCAACCTACCTTGTCAGCGGCCAGTATGACAGCAACGTCCTGAAGCAACTCAACTGGTTTCTGAGAGACTGGCGGCGCGACGAACCCACGAATATGGATCCGCGACTGTTCGATGTCGTTTGGGAAGCCTATCGCGGCGCCGGGGCCGGCAATCAGGTGATCAATGTGGTTTCGGCCTATCGTTCGCCCGAGACAAACGCCATGCTGCGCTCGCGGTCGCGCGCGGTTGCGAAATATTCGCAACACATGCTCGGCAAGGCGATGGATACAACCATGCCTGGCATGCCAATGTCGCACATTCGCGAAATCGGCATGCGAATGCAGCGCGGCGGCGTAGGCTACTACCCAACCGCAAATACGCCCTTCGTACATCTGGACGTCGGCAATGTTCGTTCGTGGCCGCGGATGAGCTACGATCAGCTCTTGCGCCTGTTTCCTGACGGCAAAACGGTGCATCTGCCGACTAATGGTCAACCGTTGCCGGGGTACGAACAGGCGCGCGCAGAGATTGAAGCGCGCGGCGACGGAGCTTTTGTTACGGCGCCACGCAACCCATTCGGCGGTTTCTTCGCCATGCTGTTTGGCGGCGGCGCTGAGGAGGACGACAGCGAGGTCGCGGCGCCAGCGCCGGGCACACGCAAGCAATGGGCGCTCGCGGCGCGCAAACGACGCGGCGTAGCGAACGACGCCGACGGCGGAGAAGAAGGCGGCGGTGAAACGGTCAACGCGAGAGCGCAAACCGAAATTGCGCGCGCGCAAGCCGATCTGCCAAAAGGCGAGACAATTCTATCGGCCCCCGGGGAGGCGCCAATCACCGACGCAGCTACGCCTGAACAGAGCGGCGAAGCTCTCCCCGAAAACAGCCATGCGCGTAAACTTGTGCATGCTCCCCTGCCGCCCGCCCGTCCGGCGGCGCTGGCGTCTCTTCAGAATATGGAGGAGACCCAGCCCTCTCCAGAGGGCGGCGACGAGACGTCGTCCAACCCTGAGATCAAAGCGCCCAGCCCGCCACGGCGACCGTCGATGCTTGTAGCGACTATCAGCGAAGCGCCGCCGCGCGGCAGCCGCGCGGCTATGTCCAAAGCGACGGAATCAAAAGCCAACTCGGCCAAAACGCAGGCCGAACTGGCTCCTCCGCCGCTTGACGCCTCCGGCTTCGCCCACACAAACGCAGCTAGTGCGAGAATGAAACCCCTCGCGGCGGCGACGTCTGCGACAACCGCCGCAAAAACGAAGCCGACGCCTGCAACGACGACAAATACCGGCTCAACAATGAGGCCTGCGTCGAAGACTAAGCCAGCCCCAACAACGAAGGGCGCTAAAAAAGCATCCCCAACGGGGCCGTCGTCCAATCAACCCAAAACCAAAAACTGATCTGCATAAATGAAGATCCAAACGTCCAACAACTGGGTAAGCACCGCCTCATGAGCGCACAAAACACAAGCGCACAAACCGCCCTAGCGATCGAAAAACTCGGATTGGAGAGAACCCGTCGACATATCTTTCTGTGCGCGCGTAATTGTAAACAGAGTTGCTGCGCGCCGGAACTGGCCGCAGCGAGTTGGGAGCATCTCAAGAAACGTTTGCAACAATCGGGACTGAGCGAGCACGGTGGCGTTCAACGCACCAAGGCGGATTGCCTGCGCATTTGCGCGCAAGGCCCAATCGCCGTCGTTTATCCGGATGGGGTATGGTATAGAGATTGCACGCCTGAAAATCTCGACCGGATTATT
>JBBARD010000044.1:10552-20103 GCA_040399965.1 Methylocystis sp.
GCAAGACCGGCGAGAGAAATGCCCTGAACCATACGGTTCAGACGCATTTGCAGTCGATTACGACGATTCATATCATCGAGCAAAGCGCCATTCTGGCGTTCCATCTCCAGCGTTACACCGGTACGCATCATGTTGGTGGCGCGCTCGACGTCGTTCGATAATCTTAGTTGCCGCGCCTCGACAGCATTGCAGGTGTCAATCGCCGGATCGAAACGCGCGCTCAGAAAATTCGAGAGCGAGGAAAAGACTCCCTCCTTGGACTCATTGAGCAACTCGAGACGATTTTTAACCAGCGCATGGTAGGCGCGACTGGCGCCGAAACGAAACGCTGTTCGGTTCGAGAGGGCTTCGCTGGTCGCCAGCAGGGCGGAGAGGCGCTTCAGGATTTCATGACTGTCGTCAGACTCATGAGCGGTGCGCAAGGCCTGTGTGATGTCCGAAAGCTCCTGCTCCATGGCGCGCAATTCCGGAGAAACCTCGCGCGCCAACGGCAACCCCAACAGGGCCATCGTGCGATATGTCTCGATCTCCATGAGCCGTTGCGCCAGGCGGCCGGCCTCTAGCGGCCGAGCATCGATCAGGCGAAGAACAAAACGCGTATAACCACATTGATCCGGGGCAAAATCCGTGATCACATGCGCAGCGTTTTTATCCGCCCGAATAATGCAAAGGCTCTGCGAATTAAATGTATCCGCCAGAGCTTCGATCTGTTGTGAGCGATCGACAACGGCGATGTGCATGGCAACGATCAAACGTCCGGGAGGCCGAAAAACGATTTCGCCTGAGGCGACGGGATCGGGACGATCAAATGGCGCTACCGCGTCTTCTCCTGTCGACCAGGTATAGGTGGTGAATTCGGTATGTTGCTCCCAGCGCAAACGCCACGCCCCCAGCTTGAAATAATGAAATTTTGCTGTGGGCGGAGGCGGGTCCAGCGCTCGCTCTCGCGCCAGACTTTCCAGAGCCGCGCGATCGGCGACGGCTTCCGCATGATTAGTCGCGAAAGCGAAATGATAGATGCGACGGGGAGCCTGCAAAGGCAGAAATGGACGCGCATGCAATTCGGACAGGATCGTCGCACGCGACTCATGTTCTGGGAATGGAGCCCTTGTTATGACAGGATTATCTGAAACCGTCATCGTAGCGGATATTTCTCAGGTAATTACGCTAGGCGCATCGCGTCCGGTGAATCTTTCGATCCCCGCCAACTCTCGCGACAATGCGACAAGATCGCCGAGAGCGGTCTGCGTTTCCATAAATTGGCGCGCAGGCTCCGGCTCGTAACGCTCAATATAGACACGCAGCGTAGCGCCGGCAGTTCCCGTTCCCGAAAGACGGTAAACGAGTCGCGCGCCATCGCCAAGCAGAATGCGCACCCCCTGCCGGGTCGCGTCGGAGCCATCGACTGGATCTCGATAGGCGAAATCGTCGGCGTCGAGAACGTCGATTGCGCGATATTTTTTTCCCTTAAGGTCCGGCAACCTTTCGCGCAGCGCGGCGATCAGGGCGTTTGCCCCGTCGCTGTCGATCTCTTCATAATCGTGACGGGAATAATAGTTGCGGCCATAGTCGGCCCAGTGACGTCGAACGATGGAATCAACACTTTCCTTGCGCGCGGCAATAATATTCAACCACAGAAGGATCGCCCAGAGGCCATCCTTTTCGCGAACATGATCGGAGCCGGCGCCGGCGCTCTCCTCGCCGCAGATCGTCGCCAGTCCGGCGTCGAGCAGATTACCGAAAAACTTCCAGCCCGTCGGCGTCTCGTACGACGGCACGCCAAGCTTGGCGGCGACACGGTCGGCGGCGGCGCTGGTCGGCATTGAGCGGGCGATGCCGGCAAGGCCGTTTTTGTATCCCGGCGCGAGGTGGGCATTGGCGGCGAGAATGGCGAGACTGTCCGAAGGCGTGACGAAGCGACCGCGACCAATCACGAGATTACGATCGCCATCGCCATCCGAGGCGGCGCAGAGATCGGGCGCGGCGTCCGACATCGCCAGATCGTAGAGATGTTTGGCGTGCAGGAGATTGGGATCAGGATGATGCCCGCCAAAATCCGGCAAGGGAGAGCCGTTGATTACTGTGCCTTTCGCTGCGCCCAGCAAGTTCTCAAGGATGACATGCGCATAAGGACCGGTCACTGCCGACATGGCGTCGAAGCGCACGGTCAGACCCTTATGAAACGCGGCGCGGATCAAATCGAAATCGAAAATCGACTGCATCAAGGCATTGTAATTATCGACGCTATCGACAACCTCGACCATCATATCCCCAAGTCTGGACTCACCGACTCGGTCGATGTCGACATCTGGATCGTCGACTATGCGAAAGGCGTCGATTGCGCGCGTGCGCTTGAATATTGCCTCCGTGATTTTCTCCGGCGCAGGACCGCCATTGCCAATGTTATATTTGATGCCGAAATCTCCGTTCGCCCCTCCCGGGTTGTGGCTTGCCGAGAGCACTACGCCGCCGAAGGCCTTGCGCGAACGAATAAGAGCCGAGACGGCGGGGGTCGAGAGAATTCCGCTGCAACCAACCAGCGTTCGACCAAAGCCGTTAGCGGCGGCAATCTTCAAAATTATCTGGATGGCCGAGCGATTCAAGAAACGTCCATCTCCACCGACGACCAATGTTTGTCCTGCATAGCCGGAGAGAGTATCGAAAATCGATTGAACGAAATTCTCGATGTAATGAACCTGTTGAAAAACCGTAGTTTTTTTACGCAAGCCAGAGGTGCCGGGCTGCTGGTCCTGGTAGGGGATCGTGGTAATTGTCTTGATCATTCCGCGTCTCGTAAAATCAGCGCGGGCGACAAATGGCTCGAACCGCTGAGGGGTTTACAACGAGAGCCGCTCGAAACAGGCGCCGACGCGTCACAGATCACACCGCCTCGGCATAGGCAGTCATTGCCTGAGCGACCTCGCGCAGACGATCACACAGGAGCTCCTGAACCCGAACCGCGGTCTCGGGATGCCGCGCCAGCAGATCAAGAAATTGCGACCGGGCTATTTTCAATACGGTGGAGGGTTCGGCGGCGATCGCCGTGACCGGACGCGTCGACTCAACCATCAGGGCCATTTCACCAATCAGCGTCCAGGGACGCGCGATTAACGACGGAGCGGAGTCCTCACGGGCATAAAGTTCGATGGCGCCCGCCGTCAGGATAAAGCCGCCATCAGAGACATCGTCACGCCGGAACAGCGTATCGCCGGTTCTAAGCACACGGGTTTCCGAGCGGAAGGCGAGCGCGTTCATGGAGCCAGCGTCGAAAAGGGCGAAAAGCGGAATTCGGGAAAGGTTATCCAGTTCGTCGGCGAATGTCATGGCGGGCCCATTGAAAAGAAGCGCATCCTAGCGGGTTCCGCTCGCCATCGCCCGACTTTTCCACCGTTTCGCTGAAGCTATCCACAAGTCGATAACCTCCCGACGCCGATAACACTCGCCAGGAGGAGTCCGAGGCGGCAAGCTTGCGCCGCAGGCGGCCAACATGGGTCTCCAGCGTCCGGGTCGAAACGCTGGGGCCGTAGCCCCAGATCCTGGACAAAAGCTGCGTGCGCGCTACCACCGCGCCGCCGGCGAGGGCAAGGCGGGCGAAAATCGCCTGTTCTTTCTCGGTGAGCCGCAAACTGGCCGGTGTCAGCGAGGGCGCCGCCAACGGCGGCGGGCTCAGCGCCGTGTGGACGCAATCGAGAAGCTCGGTCAATCGGAACGGACGGGGTAAATGCGCCAGAGCGTCCACCGGGGGAGCTTTATCGCCTCCCCCGATAAGTATAATAGGGCAACCCAAAGCGCACAGCCGGTCCAGGTCGCGGCAGGCGGCGTCGGCGCAAACCAGGGCATCAAGAATCAGCAGATCAGGCGGCGGGCTTTCCGGATTAGGCAGAGTCTCCAAAGACGGCGCCAGATAACAGTCCCAGTCCGGCCGGACGTTAATATGCTCGCTCAGCGTTGTCGCCAACGCCGGCCCCGCGACGATGACGATGCGGGCGTTGCTGGAAATGATGTTCATTGGGTCGACGCCACACTTTACCAGCCGGGGACGAAGGGACTAGCAGGTTTGCTCATGCGCGGAAACCACGTCTCAGGACGCCTGATGCTGCTGCGAGTCGCCCGCCGGATCGGCGGGCGATCGCATGACGCGCGGCTGCACGCCGGGGCCGTGGTGCTGCCCTGCGCCATTGGCCGCAACGGGATCACCCGCGCCAAGCGCGAGGGCGACGGCGCGACGCCGTCTGGCCGCCACGCGCTGCTGTTTTTTTACCTGAGGCGCGCCACGAAGTTGCTGTCGCCCTGGCGACCGACGCGACGCGACGATCTATGGTGCGACGACCCGCACAGCTTTCTCTACAACCGACCGCTGCGCGCGCCGACGCGCTTCAGCCATGAAAAGATCTGGCGAAACGATAGTCTTTACGATGTCGTCGGCGTGATGGATTACAACATCGCCCCCGTGAGGCGCGGACGCGGCAGCGCAATCTTCTTTCACCTCGCCACTGTCGATCTTGGTCCCACCGCAGGCTGCGTGGCCTTGCGCCCGCGCGACATGGCGCGTCTCCTGCCAAGACTGTCGCGACGCGCGGCGATCATCGTCACCTGAGCGCAGCCCTCAGCCCTGCGCCGGGTATTCGCGCGCGCCCATGATCGCAGAACCCACGCGCACATGGGTGGCGCCAAGCTGGATGGCTAACTCGTAATCCGAACTCATGCCCATGGATAGTCGCCCGAGACCATTGCGCGCCGCAATGTCCGCGAGCAGCGCGAAATGCGGCGAAGCCTGCTCATCGACCGGCGGCACGCACATCAGTCCTTCAATCTCCAGCCGGTAGCGATCGCGACACAATGCCAGAAAAGCGTCGGCGCCCTGGGGCAAAATGCCAGCCTTCTGCGGTTCGGCGCCGGTGTTGACCTGCACGAATAGGCGCGGGCGTTTGCCGCTGCGCATTATCTCCTCCGCCAGCGCGCCGGCGATCTTCTCGCGATCGACGCTCTGGATGACGTCAAAGGTCTCCACCGCCTCGCGCGTCTTGTTGGATTGTAACGGGCCGATCAGATGGAGTTCGATATCGGGATAGCGCGCGCGCAACGCCGGCCATTTGCCCATCGCCTCCTGCACGCGATTTTCGCCGTAGACGCGATGGCCGGCCTCAAGCAGCGGCAAGACATCCTCGCCGGGAAAGGTCTTGGTGACGCAGACCAGCGTCACGGCGGCCGGATCGCGGCCGCAATCGATTGCGGCGCGGCGGATGGCGGATTGGGTGGCGGCGTAACGATCGAGGATAGACATCCGTGGTGGTTATCGCGCTACGCCGCGATCCGCAACGCGCAGCCCAGTGGGCCTTTGACATCCCCCGGTGCGACCGGCATTTAGGAGATAACATTGCTCCCGCACCGGACCCCGTCCCCATAATGAGACCCGACCGCTATAATTTCGCCGAGGCCGAGCCGCACTGGCAGAAGATCTGGGAAGAAAAACAGATCTTTAGGGCCGGAACCCGGACGAACGCGCCCAAATATTACGTGCTGGAGATGTTCCCCTATCCCTCGGGGCGTCTTCATATGGGCCATGTGCGGAATTATTCGATGGGAGACGTTATCGCCCGGTTCATGCGGGCGCGCGGCTATGACGTGCTCCACCCCATGGGCTGGGACGCCTTCGGCCTGCCAGCCGAGAACGCCGCCGCACAGACAGGCGCGCATCCCGCAAAATGGACCTACGCCAATATCGCCGCCATGCGCGCCCAGCTCAAAACGCTGGGACTCTCGCTCGACTGGTCACGCGAGATCGCGACCTGCGATCCGGAATATTACAAACATCAGCAAAAGCTGTTTCTGGATTTTCTCAAGGCCGGCATCGTCGACCGCAAGAAATCAAAGGTGAACTGGGATCCGGTCGATATGACCGTGCTGGCCAACGAACAGGTGATAGATGGCCGCGGATGGCGTTCAGGCGCGCTGGTCGAGCAGCGCGAACTGACGCAGTGGTTCCTGCGGATCACCCGTTACTCAGAGGAGTTGCTGACGGCGCTCGATACGCTGGAGCGCTGGCCGGAAAAAGTCCGGCTAATGCAGCGCAACTGGATCGGCCGCTCTGAAGGCGCGCTGGTTCGTTTCGCTCTGGCGACGCCGTTTGGCGAGACGCGCGAGATCGAGGTGTTCACCACCCGCGCCGATACGCTATTTGGCGCAAAATTCGTGGCGCTGGCCGCCGATCATCCCCTGGCGAAAGCCGCAGCGGCGCAGAACCCGGCGCTCGCCGCCTTTTGTGAGGACTGCCGACGCGGCGGAACCTCGGCGGAAGCCATCGAGACGGCGGAGAAGCAGGGCTTCGACACGGGTCTAAGAGTCGTTCACCCCTTCGATCCAGACTGGACTCTGCCAGTCTATGTCGCGAATTTCATTCTAATGGAGTATGGCACGGGCGCGATTTTCGGCTGCCCGGCGCATGACCAGCGCGATCTCGATTTCGCCAACAAATACGGACTGGGGGCGACAGTCGTCGTCTGCCCTGAGGGCGTCAATCCGGCCAGCCTCGCGATTGCCGACACGGCCTTCGATGGCGAGGGGCGACTGGTCAATTCGCAGTTCCTCGACGGCATGACGGTGGAGCAGGCGAAAAATGAGGTCGCCAACCGTCTCGAAACAACGGCGCTGTTCAATGCGCCGCAGGGCGCGCGCAAGGTGAATTTCAAATTGCGCGACTGGGGCGTCTCGCGCCAGCGCTACTGGGGCTGTCCGATCCCGATCATTCACTGCGAGAGCTGCGGCGCCGTACCCGTGCCCAACGAAGATCTGCCAGTGAAGCTGCCCGAGGATGTGACCTTCGATCAACCCGGCAATCCGCTCGACCGCCATCCAACATGGAAGCATGTCGCCTGCCCGTCCTGCGGCGCGCCAGCGCGGCGTGAGACCGACACGATGGACACCTTCGTCGACTCATCCTGGTATTATGCGCGATTCACCGATCCGCATAACATGGGCGAGCCAGCCTCAGCGTCGGCGCTTCAACGCTGGTTGCCGGTGGATCAATATATCGGCGGCATAGAACACGCGATCCTGCATTTGCTCTATTCGCGGTTCTTCGCCCGCGCCATGCGGGATTCCGGCCATGCGGCGGCGGCGGAACCCTTCGACGGCCTGTTCACGCAAGGCATGGTGGTGCATGAGACCTATAAGGGGCCGGACGGAGCCTGGCTTTCGCCCGCCGCAGTCCGGATCGAGACCGGCGACGGCGGACGGCGAGCCTTTCAGATCGACGGGGACGCGCCGGTCGAGATCGGCCCAATCGAGAAAATGTCGAAGTCAAAGAAAAACACCGTCGACCCCGACGAGATTGTCGCGAGCTATGGCGCCGACACCGCACGGCTGTTCGTGCTCTCCGACAGCCCGCCGGATCGCGACGTCATCTGGTCGGATGAGGGCGCCCAGGGCGCCTGGCGTTTCATCCAGCGCCTGTGGCGGATCACCGGCGAACTGGGCCGCGTCGCCGCTCCCGCTGGAACCTTGGCGCCGGTCGTCGTCGGCCCGCAGGCGCAGGCGCTACGCCAGGCGACGCATCGCACGATCGCTCAGGTGAGCGAAAATATCGAGCGCCTGCGCTTCAACAGCGCCATCGCCCGCATTCGCGAATTCGTCAATGATTTAACCACGGAGCTCGACGACGTGACCGAAGCGGGCGTTAATGCCGATCTTGCCTTCGCTTTCCGCGAGGCGGCTGACGCTCTGGCGCGGCTAACGGCGCCGATGACGCCGCATGTCGCCGAGGCGTGCTGGGCCGATCTCGGGCATGGCGATTTGGTGGCCGAAGCGGACTGGCCGATCGCCGACCCGGCGCTGGTGGCCCAGGACTTGATCAGCCTTCCGGTGCAAGTCAACGGCAAGAAGCGCGCCGAAATTCTCGTGCCGCATGACGCGGACGAGGAAACGATTCGCAAAGAGTCTCTAGGGCAAGATGCGGTCGTGCGGGCCATGGAAGGCAAACCGCTGAAGAAATTCATTCTCGTTCCCAAGAGGATCGTCAATGTTGTCGTTTAGGCCCTCCTGGCGGGTGATCGCCGCCCTCTCTGCGATCGCTCTGGCGGCGCCCCTCTCCGGCTGCATCCAGCCGCTCTACGGCCCGAACATGGACGGCGTATCGACGGCGACGGAGTTGCAGGCGGTCGAGGTCGACGAAATTCCCGACCGGGTTGGCCATTACGTACGCAATGAATTGATCCAGGGTTTCAACGGCACGGGTTCACAGGTGACGCCGCGCTACAGACTGAAGGTGAAGCTGAGCGAACGCGTGCAAACGCCGATCTATAATACGACTACGTCCTTCTCGACCTCCGCCACCGTTGTGGTGGACGCCAATTACTCTCTGATGACTCTGCCGGACAACGTCGAGATCGCCAAGGGCGTCGCCCAGGCGCTCGCCAGCTATGATCGCTTCACAGCGCGTTTCACCAATATCCGCGCCGCGCGCGACGCCGAAATACGCAATGCCAAAGTCATCGCCGATTCGATCCGCACCCGTATCGCGATCGATATGGCCAATCGCCATTAGGACCTAAGCGCATGGGCGTCGTGAAAAGCGGCGACGCAGAAAAATATGTCGCCGCGCCGCCAGAGGGGATTTTTCTGTTTCTGGTCTACGGACCCGACGCCGGCATGGTTAGCGAACGCGCCCTGACTCTGATCAGCAAGCGCATCGACGACCGCCATGATCCGTTTCAATTTGTCGAGATGAGCGGCGACGAAATCGCCGCAGATCCGCTCTCGCTGCTGGATGAAGCCAATACACGGCCGCTTTTTGGCGGTCGACGCGCCTTGCTGGTCGAAACGGGCTCCAGATCGATCCTGACAGCTCTCACAGCGCTTGTGGCGGCGCCGCCGGACGATTGCACGATAGTGCTCTGCTCCGGCGCCTTGCGTAGGGATTCACCGCTACGCAAACTCGTTGAAGGCGCGAAACGCGCCGCAGCCATAGAATGCGAGGCTGACAGCGATCAGAGCCTTAACGCCCTCATTGATCGCAGCCTTCGCGAGGCGGGGCTTGTCGCAAGTCCGGAAGCGCGCGCATTGCTGGTCGAAGCGCTGGGCGAGGATCGGCTGATGAGTCGCGCCGAACTCGCCAAACTCGAGCTTTATATGCACGGTCGCGAACATGTCAGCGCCGAGGATGTCGAAGCCATTGTCGCGCACGCCGCGCGCGTCGTCTCTGACCGGGTGGTCGCCGCAGCATTCGCAGGCGAGGCGGCAGCAACCATGGAGGCTTATTTCACACAAGGCGGCGACGCGATGACGCTGCTGGTTGGCGCGCTGCGCTATGTCATCGCGCTGCATCGCGCGCGTCTGGCCATGGAGCGCGAGGGCGGACGCCTTGATCCTGGGATGACGACGATGCTGCGCGCCGGCTTCGGGTTCGTAATGCATCGCGCACTGATCGAGGCGCAGCTGCGCGCCTGGACATCGGCGCGCGCTGGCGCATTAATCGACCCGCTGCGTGAGGCCCAGACACGCGCCCGCGCCCACGCCGCCAGCGCGCGCATGGAGGCTGAACGCTCACTCTGGCG
>JBBARD010000045.1:0-19584 GCA_040399965.1 Methylocystis sp.
CCGGCGAAAAAGGGCTGCTGCTGCGGTTGATGGCGCGGTGAAGGAGACATCACAACCAGGGCGCGGCGGATATGCCGCGCCCATGAGCCGTTTGACGAGTCCCGGCGACAGGAGGGCGACGGGATCATGACCGGCGAGGAATTGAAAACGGCGCGTCTGGCGCTCGGTCTTTCTCAGGAGGAATTCGCGCAACTGGTGCGGGTGTCCAGCAGCCGCACTGTGCGCAAATGGGAGGACGGCGAGCGTCAAATTCCAGGTCCAGTGACGGTGCTGGTCGCCCTGTTTCTGGAATGCGCCGACGCCTGGCGATGTCGCTGCTATATGCCCGACATGCGGAAAACAACCCGCTGCAGATGTTGAGCCGTTGCCCGGCATATTGATTTTTTCAAATCGTCGCCGGATACTAATTCTGGCAACCCGCTGTTTGGGTTATCGATCCGGCGGCCGCCTCCTTCAGACGACGCCCCGCGTCGGGAGGTCAGTTTGAGAACCAGGCTACGCGGCGGCAACGTTATAGACCCGGTTCATGACATCGACGCCATCGCCGACATCTGGATCGAGGATGGCCGCATCATCGATAAGCCCGACGATCGAAGGGTTGATGAGGAGATCGACGTTTCCGGCCATATCGTCATGGCTGGCGCCATTGACGTGCACTCTCATATTGCTGGCGGCGGCGTGAATACGGCGCGGCTGCTTCTTCCCGAAAATCATCGCGCTCATCGTTCGCGACCGAAGGAGACGCCACTGTCGACAGCCGGCTGGTCGACCTTCGAGACCGGAGCGCTCTATGCCCAGATGGGCTTCACCACGGTGATCGAGCCAGCGATCCTGCCGCATAACGCGCTGCATGCGCATCTCGAACTTGCCGATATTCCGATCATCGACAAGGGGTTTCTCGCAGTTCTCGGCAATGACGACTTTTTGCTCTCGGCGTTGCGTGACCGCGAGAGCGAAAACAAGATCGCCGATTACATCGGTTCGACGTTCTCGGCGACACGGGCGATTGGCGTGAAATGCGCCAATCCAGGCGGCGTCTGCGCCTGCAAGGAGAATATCCGCTCATTCACGCTCGACGATGTCGTGCCGGAATACGGGTTGAGTTCCCGCCAGATCTTTTCGAAGCTTCAACGCGCCGTCGCGGCGACCAAAGCGCCGCATCCGTTGCATCTGCATATGAGCAATCTTGGCCTTGCCGGCAATGTCGATACGGCATTGGCGACAATCGAGGCGGCCCAGGGAGTCCCGTTACATCTCGCCCACGCCCAGTTCTACGCCTACGGCAAGGAGGGCAAACACGGCTTTTCCTCGGCGGCCGCGCAATTCGCCGAGAAGATCAACGCCAATCCCAATATCACCATCGATGTCGGTCAGGTGATGTTTGCGCAGACGGTGACGATCTCGACCGACGTGATGAAGCAGTTGAACAGTCTGCCGTCCGGCAGTCCCAGGAAGGGCGCGATTTTCGATGGCGATAGCAGCGGCGCCGGCGTTGTGCCCTACCAGTATCGCGTCTCTGATTACTACAACGCCTTGCAATGGGCGGCGGGTCTGGAACTGTTTCTGCTGATCAACAATCCGATGCAGGTGTTTTTCACCACTGATCATCCCAATGGCGCGCCCTTCACCACCTATCCCGAACTCTTCGCCCTGCTGATGAGCGCAGATATGCGCGCACAATGGTTGTCGCGTCTACCAGCCGATGTGTTGGAGATGACCAATCTGCCGTCTATCAGGCGCGAATATACGATGCAGGAAATCGCCAGAATGACTCGCGCTGCGCCGCGCAAGCTCTACGGCTTCAAGGATCGTGGCGAACTGGGAGCAGGGGCAATCGCTGATATCGTCGTCTATCGTCCGCAAAAGGATCGGGCGAATATGTTTCGCAAGCCCGCCTGGGTTTTCAAGGACGGCCGCAATGTCGCGCGCGATGGCCAGGTCACCTGTTACACACGCGGCAAGACGCTCTATGTTCGTCCTGATTACGATCGCCAGATCGATCGACGGCTCGACGCCTATTACGATAGCCTTTACGGCCTGCCGCATGACATGTTCCGAGTTTCAGATGCGGCGCTACCGAATCGCAATTTCTTCGCCGAAGTGCCCTGTACGGCGTGACGAGACCAAACCGGAACGTAGTCTGTACGGCGTATTGACCTCGTGACGACGCGCGGGTCGCGATGTATAAACCCGGGGTTGGCTTCGGAGTGAGCTGCAAATGGGCGAGGAAATCGGCGCGACAGGCTTCACGAATGAGGATCGGGCGCAATTCGCCCGGCGTCTGGCGCTGGAGACGATGCATGTTCGTAATCTGTTTGAGTCGAATGGATTCTCGCGCTCAGGGCACATGATCGGTTTCGAGATCGAGACCTGGATCGTTGATCACAATTATTTTCCGGCGCCGATCAATACGCAATTGCTGGCGGAGTTGAACGATCCCCTGGTCGTTCCCGAACTGTCGCGGTTCAATCTCGAACTCAATTGCGCCCCACTGCCGCTTGAAGGCGAGGCGCTGGGCCGGGCGCATGACGCCTTTGTCGATATCTGGCGTCAATGCAACGACGTAACGCATCGTCTGGACGCAGGACTGGTGATGATCGGAACGTTGCCGACCATTCGCGACGAAGACATGAGCTACGCCAACATCACCCCGACCAATCGCTATCATGCGCTGAATGGCGAAATTCTGCGTCAGCGCGGCGATCGGCCGATCCGGATCGATATTGTCGGCGCAGAGCGGCTGGTGTCAGAACATCGCGATGTAATGCTGGAGGCGGCGACGACCTCTTTTCAGATTCATCTCAAATCGCCCGCCGATATCGCCCATCTCTATTACAACGCCTCTATCGCCGTTTCCGGCCCGGTGCTCGCCGCTTGCGGGAACGCGCCCTTCCTTTTCGGCAAGGCGCTGTGGGAGGAAACCCGTATTCCTCTGTTTGAACAGGCGGTGGCGCTCGATGGTCCGCAGCGCGTCTCAATGGGGGCCGGCTATGTTAAACGCTCACTGCTCGAAATTTTCGAGGAAAATGCGCGGGATTATGATGTGCTTCTGCCGATGTGCTGCGACAATCCTCCTGAGGAATTGCGGCATTTGCGGCTTCACAACGGCGCGATCTGGCGCTGGAATCGACCATTGATCGGCTTCGATGATGATGGCGCGCCGCATTTGCGCATCGAACACCGCATACTGCCGGCGGGACCGGGCTTCATCGATATGATCTCTAACGCCGCGCTTTATCTTGGACTGGCGCGTTGGATGGCGATGCAGAGCGCGGACGGCGCGGGAGGGCTGTCGTTCTCCGACGCCAAGCGTAACTTCTACGCTGCGGCGCGCCATGGACTCGACGCGTCGCTGATCTGGCCAGGCGTTGGCGAGATCCCCGCCGACCGTCTGCTGATCGAGGCGCTGATTCCCGCAGCGCGCGCCGGACTCGCGGATCTGGACGTTACAGACTCCCGCGGCTATCTCGATGTGATCGAACAGCGGGTGCGCAGCCGCCAGACCGGAGCCGTCTGGCAGCGCAGGGCGCTTGCCGCTCGCGGCGGCGATGTTTACGCGATGATGGCGGCCTATTGCGAAGGGCAACGCAGCGGCGCGCCGGTTCATGAATGGGATATTTGACGATGGAAGAAATGCGCGCGGGCTTTGCGGTCATGGACCGGTTGCCCGACGGTTTTCTTGACTGTCCTGCGGGTCGTCTGATCGAAGTGCTGCCCGGTCCGACATTGTTCGATTTGCCGGGGCGCGATCCAAGACCCTTGTTCGTCTCGACGCTCCTGCATGGCAACGAGGACAGCGGGCTGACCGCAGTGCAGGATGTCTTGCGTCGTTATGCGTCGCGCGGGCTGAATCGGTCTGTGCTGCTGTTTGTCGGGAACATCGCCGCCGCCGCCGAAAACCTCCGCGCGTTGCCCGGCGAACGCGATTATAATCGCATCTGGCCCGGAACGCCGCTTGCCGAGGACGAGCCTCTGGTCCGCATGGCCCGCGCGGTCTACGCGTATGTCGAAAATCGCAAACCCTTCGCCGCCATCGATATTCACAACAACACCGGCTTTAATCCGCATTACAGTTGCGTCACGAAGCTAGAGCCGAAGTTCATATCGCTGGCGCAGCTTTTCTCCCGTATCATTGTTCATTTTCAGCGGCCGCGCGGCACTGCGGCGGCGGCCTTCGCCAATCTGTGTCCCTCGATTACCGTCGAATGCGGCAAGGCGGGCGCTGGCTCGGCCACGCGGCACGCCATCGAACTGTTAGAGGCCTGCCTGTCGATTGTCCATTTCCCGGATCATCCGCCCCCGCCGCAGGATGTCGATTTGTTGCGCACCTACGCCATCGTCAAGCCGCCGGCCGATTCCAGTTTTTCGTTCGATGGCGCGGCGGCGGATTTTCAGTTTCGTTCCGATATTGATCGACTGAATTTCAGCGAACTGGCGCGGGGCGAAACCTTCGGCGCGCTCGGGGCGGCGGATGCGCGGCTTGAAATCCTGCCCGGCGACAGCGAAGATCATTTGCCGGATGAATATTTCGATTACGCCGGCGGGAACATCCGGCTGAGCCGACCGGCAATTCCGGCGATGCTCACGCTCGATCCGCGCGCCGTCAGGCTCGATTGTCTGTGTTATCTGATGCATCGCATCGACCTCGATGGCGCGCGCATCCCGGACTAGTTTTGCTCTGAAGTTTCCAGGAGACCTTGGCGTCGTCGTCCGGAGAGATTATTTTCGACGAATGATGGTCGCCGGGGGCTGTTGACAATGATCGCGTCGAAAAAATATCTGAAGTCATTTCTGTTGAGCGCTTTTCTCTTTTGCGACCCCGCTCTTGCGGCTGACTATACCTACCCCGCTCCGCCCTCCGTCGGCGAGGCCGACGTGCGCGTGATGGCGGCGACCTATGCCGCCGCCCGCTACGCCGAGCGGGTCTGCCGGATGGATAATGTGAAAGTGAACTACGACTTCTTCCGTAACTGGCTTGATGCGCGCGGCGGCAAGACCCCGGAATTGTCGCGCGTGATGCGTGACGAGATCGCCGCCGCCAAGGAACGCATCGCCGTCGACATCGCCACGCAGGGCGCAGACTCTTGGTGCTGGGATTACACCAGCGCCGTGTTCGACAATTATGAGGCTCCTAATGGGCCGATCTTTTACCGTGACGAACTTGGCGTCTGGACCTCGCCGGAAGTTCAGCAGGATTTTTTGTTGAACGGCGACGGCGACGGGATTTTCTAGAAAACTACTCTGGACCGGCGAAAAAACTCACCACGATGGACGCGTGAAAAGAGCCATAGACGGGTCCTTCGCTTAACGCCTCGTCTGAAAGCCCCTCGTTGAGTATCTGCGTCTCACGCCAGTCTGCAGCGAGGGCGGGCGAGGCCAGAACATGATCAAGCAGGACGGGTCGGCCAGCATGAATGACCGTATGCCGGCGTTCGGACGCGATCCTGGTTTCCAGAGGGACAAGCGCGCGCGGATCGTTCGTTTCGAGGTCTCCGCCGCCGCAGAGCAGCCGGGTAGGCGTCTCGTGGACATCGGCGTTGAGATCGCCGCAAACGGCGATGCGCGCAGCGGGATCGGCGTCGAACAGGGTTTCGACAAACAGCCGGGCCTCCAGCGCCTGTCCATCGCGTTTCATGGCGGCGACAAACTGTCCCTCCACGCGCGACCGGCTGGAGCCGATGCCGCGCGCGGTTACGATTGGCGTCGGTCGGGGCGCGCGTAGATGAAGATTGATGACATGCAGCAATCCGCCCGGCGCCGCGACGCCGGCGTAGAGCAAGGGCCTGTCCCAGATGATAGGCGCAGGCGGCGGATCGACGTCGTCCTCGCGCGGTGGCGGCCAGTTCCAGCGGGTCGTTAAATTGTGATGAATCTGTCGCGTTTCGCTAATCGGCCAGCGACTGAGGATCGCCAGATTATGCACATCCGCCGGCGCGCCGGTTTCCTTGCGCAGAGTGACGGCGCGGTGAAAGTTTGCATAACGTCCGCCTTCCAGAAGATAGTCGAGCGCGAGATAACGGCGGGTCCCGTGCTTGTGGATTTTTTGCGCATCGATTTCCTGCAGGCAAAGAATGTCGGCGTCGAGCGCGTCGAGCACGGGACGCAAGACGGCGCAGCGCCGCGCAAAAGCCTCGGCTTGACTTGCTGACCAGTCGAGATTTTCGAGATTGAAAGTTGCGAGGCGAAGAATTTCCTTCATTTGATCAACGCCCATGCTTCGGAAATACAAAACTCATACATTCTGATGCTCTGTCGCTCTTGCAATCAGATTATCAGATGACGGGAGACAAGGCGATTGATCGACCCGGTATGTTCCGGATGGCTCCGGCGCGCCTTGAGGACAAATCGGCATAGAGAATATATAATGCTTGGACCAAAGCAATCACAGCATAGAAAGTCTCCGGGGCATCTGCTATCGCCGGGGACGGAATGGCGACTGTCCGAGAGAACGGCGATCTCGAACAGGATCCGGGAAAAACATGCTATCCCGAAGACATATTTTTATTTATGCGCTGAACGCCTGAAGCGCTCTACTGGAATCATTGATTCTCGACACTTCATGTCAGGCTTTTCTGGAGAGCTGCGGGGCTTTAATCTTTGGGGCGCAGAAACCATTCCTCTTCCATGTTTCCATTATGATTCCTCTTCGATTTAATCGCAAATTAGCCATGAGACGGTTCTCGCGGATCGCTTCTTTTGCATCTCGTGTCTTTTGGAAATGAAGCTGTTCCAGCTGGAAACGAACTTATAATAATTCCTACAATTCATGACCGCCAATCTTAGCAGGCATTACTGACGCGTTGGGGACTGGCCTGATGCCGGTATACTATGCGTAAAGTAAGGGAGAACGCGTGGAACCTGCCATTATGCGTGCCTTGTTGCCCGATCAGGGCATTTACTCACAACTCCGGGCTTGAGCTTTCCTTGGCCGCCGTTTGGATTTATGCTGCCAACATGACCACGCAACGCCGCACATTTCTTGCTGCCCTCGCCGGAATTTTTGCCAGTCGCAAGGCGATGAGCGAGGTTTCCTCCTCAGGTTCGCAAATCATTGACGATTTGTCGGCGCAACCGCCCGGGTCGACGAATGGAACCGAATGGCGGCTCTTTACCGACGCGGTTATGGGCGGCGTCTCGAAGGCGACGATGACCCGGGAAAGGGTCGATGCTCGCGCGGCCATTCGGTTGCAAGGCGATGTCAGCCTCGATAACAACGGCGGTTTCGTTCAAATCTCTCTCGACTTTCGACAAGACGGAGGAGCGATCGATGCAAGCGCATGGCGCGGGATCGAGCTGGATGTGTTTGGCAATGGCGAAGAATACGCCCTCAACTTGCGCACGTCCGATCTAGAGCGTCCATGGCAATCCTATCGTCACGCTTTCAGAGCCGATCCTCGCTGGCGAACCGTGCAGCTGCCGTTCAACGATTTTGCGCCCAGTCGTACAGAAATTCCGCTGAATGCGCATCGTCTGCGTCGACTGGGGATAATTGGCATAGGGCGCGCCTTTCATGCTGATGTCTCTGTCGGCGGCGTCAGATTTTTTCGCTAATATGTTTGAACGTCTCGAAGCTCTTTATTCAAAATAACTTCTCCGGCGCGAGACGGTGATTTCAAAATTATCCCAAAAGATAATTTGCGGTCTGTGCAGACAGCGCAGTGTGATCCGTCCTTGTTAATCCCGCCCCAGGCTTCTGCGCATTCGCGTCCAGACAGAGAATCTGTTGTACATTTGGAGAAGTTGCAGCTGCTGAGTCTATGTCGGCAAGCGTCCATTCTGCAGCACATAACCAATGAGGCTGATCGGAACGGTCACCGGGTCGCCGCCGGCGCAGATGTTCATCACCGGCGCTCCGGAGGCGTCGCGTTTTCCAACCCATCCATCCGGCGGGGTGGTATCCGCGTCCGTCGACTTGCTGGCGATCCAGTCTTCGACGGCGGCTCGATACGCCGCGTCAGCGATAACGCGCAGCAAGGCGGCTTTGGCGTTGGGCGTCATATTCGTTCTTCCTGTGTTGAGGACCAGGCTTACTCCTTGCTGAAAATACCCATAAGCAGATCGATTTTCGTGCTGATATTCATGAACCCAAGCAGCAGGCATATCCAGATCACGAAAACGACCGCCCAGAAACGAATATCGGTTTCGATCGGCGGCTTATCCTGGGGTTTTTCCATTTTATCGCCTTTCATATCGTTAATGAGCGCCGCGTCTCCGTTATTGTCCAGGGATGCAGCGCGGCTGTCCAGTCGCCTCAAAGCTTAGAGAGGGAAGAGAAAGCGCTCCCTCGACCACATAGAGCGGCGTTAATCCCTGTAAAATGATCTGGTGTGCATTCGGGCAGTCGTTTTCGCCGGCAATCCGCAAATATTTACTGAAAATGAGGCTCTGGGAGGACAGAGACGGCGTTGGCTCGGGCGCATATTGCGCGCTCCATACCTCGCTGGACCTGGCCAGATCCACCACCAGGAGCCTTCGGATCGAGGGACCCGTTCCTTCGTCCAAAATCACAAATTGCCCCTGCAAAGCCAACACGGATTTCGCCTCGCCGGCTCTGGCGACGCGAAAGTCGCCGGGAGCCTGGTTCGGGGCGCATGTCTTTATCGATCCCTGAGTTGTCGCTGGTCGGGCGAAGGTATCGTTGCCGGGCCCATCACCCGAACGACTGACGACAATATAGCGGTCGCTCGCGACGCAGGACGCCACAGGGCGAGGACCCAAAGGGGCCAAGGGGGCCAAGGGGGCCAAGGGGGCCAAGGGGGGCCAAGGGGCCCAAGGGGGCAAGCGACTCCCGGAAGAGGTCTGTGCGTGGGCGGGAGCCTGAACCAGAACCGCCGCGAGAGCCGCCGCGAGAGCGGGCTTGAGTCGCGAGCGACTAGGGGAGAAGCGAGCATTCGTCATTTTGACGGTGTTCTAGACCAAAACAGCGGCAGGGTGGAGACTCGATCGATTTTTATCTCTGAATACAAACCGCAATGTCGGCTACACTCATCTCGCCACCCCCGGCCTCGACCCCGGATGCGAATGCGGTCATTATCTGCAAGATCATTTCTCATGGAGGATAAGCTGTCGTGTCTTTGTTCGATGGCATACCTTTTTTTGCCGGTCTATCGTCCGCCCGTTCGGAGGCGTTGGGACGTCAATGCCAGCGCCGGCGTTTCGCCGAAAACGAACTTGTCGTCGATTTCGACGACGACACCAATGATGTCTATTTCATTGTCGCCGGCGACGTTCGGGTGCTCAATCGCACCGCCGCTGGCAAGGAGATGATCCTCGGCGATTTCGGCCCGGGTAAATATTTCGGTGAAATGGCGGCGATCGATGGCGCGCACCGTTCGGCCAATGTCACGGCCCTCACCAACGCCGAAGTTTTGATTGTTCCGCCAGCGGTTTTTCGGGAAATCACCCTGAACGAACCGGAAATTTGCGACCGGTTGCTGCGCTTGCTCACCGCCCGCGTACGCGAATTGAACACCCGACTTTTCGAACGCAGCGTGCTCGATCTTCGCCATCGACTCTACGCCGAATTGCTGCGTCTCGCGGCTCCTCGCAAGGGCTCGCCGGGGCAGGCGATTGTATCTCCGCCTCCATTCCAGCATGATCTGGCCTCGCGCATCGGCTGTCGTCGCGAGCAGGTCAGTCGCGAATTGACCGCTATGATCGAGGATGGTCTGCTCGAAAAAATTCGCGGCGGTCTGGTGTTGCCGCGTCCCGGCCTGCTCGAAAAGCGCATAGCCGCCGCGATGAACGAGACGGAATAAGGCTTCTGGCTGGCGCGCAAGCGCAGAACCCGCGAGCGGCGGAAACCTTGGAGCCGAAATGGAGACGAGTAGCCCCGCGCCGGGAGCCTCGAACTGCACAGGGATCACACAAAAATTGTAAACGCCGCGACCTTGTATGTGCGCTGGCGCACATTGCGAACCGCCTCGGCTTTTTACGCAGATTTGCGTAATCCGCGCCGTTGCGGGATCCGGGGTGAAATCAGGTGACGACGTTACGAACCATCGCCGCAAGGCTACAGTTTGCTCCGATACAGAAATATCGCGACGTGGCGCGAGGCGCAGCATGAGCGCGCCAGTCCTAGCGGCGCATTGGGCGAGGATCGCCGATCGACATGACCCTGACGCCTGGTTGGCGCTGGAGAAAGGTTATGGCGATCCGGCGCGCGGCTATCACGATTGGTCGCATATCGCCGATTTGCTGACCAAACTTGACGATTTGTCGCATCTGGCGGTCCGTCCCGATTTGATCGCGGCGACGATTTTCTGGCACGACAGCGTGTTTGTCACCCGTTCGCCGGATGGGGTTGTAATCCCGGATGCTGACAACGTCAGGGATAGTGCGATACTTTTCGAACGTCATAGCCGCTTCCCGGCGGCGGAGACCGCCGCCATCCGCGAAATGATAATGGCGACGTCGCATCATCTTACAGCGCAGGCGAAAATTCAGCATTATTCTGGATTTGCGCAGGACTTCGATCTGTTTCTCGATCTCGACCTCTCGGCGCTTGGCGCCGCCTGGCCGGTGTTTCGGCGTAATTTCGAGCGTATCCGTTTTGAGTATCCGTGGATCGATACGGACGATTTCGATCGGCAGCGCTTGGGTATGCTCAATAAATTCGCCGAGTGCAGCAATGAAGTTTTTCGGCTGCCCGACTCGCGCGCGTTATGGTCTGCGAAGATGCATGAGAATTGTCTGCTCATCCGCGACGAAATCGTGAAACGACTCCAGCAGCCCCAGAAACCTGCGGAATGATGACGCATGGACGATCAATACGAAACAATCGGAGCCAAATACAAGGCGGTGAAACTGAAGCCCTCGGTCGCCTTCACCGAAGTCGCGGCGGTTGTCGGGATGCTTGGCGATCTTGACGGCAAGCGGGCGCTTGATCTCGCCTGCGGAGCCGGTTTTTATTCGCGTCTCATTCGCCGGAGCGGCGCCAGTTATGTTCTCGGCGTGGATATGTCCCGGTCGATGATCGACGTCGCTGAGGCCGAGGAAGCGGCCCAGCCGCTCGGCGTCGAATATCGCGTCGCCGATGTCGCGACCATGCCGCGGTTTGGAGCCTTCGATATCGTCACGGCGGTGTGGCTGCTGCATTACGCGCGAACCCCGGAAGAGTTGCAGGCCATGTGCCGCAATATCGGCCGCAATCTCATTCCCGGCGGGCGATTGATCGCCATCCTGCCAAATCCCGTTTTCATGAACGCTTTGGCGGAGACGGAATTTTATGATTACCGCACGCGCGTTCTTAATCCGGGCGAGTCCGTTCCGCGCGTGCGCATGGATTTCCTGGGCGGGGAGCCATTTTCGATCGAATACGCCCAATGGCCGTTTTCCGCCTATGAGGAAGCGTTGCGTCTTGCCGGTTTCGTGACGATAAAGCCTGTTCCGATCGGCGTTTCATCGCAGGGCGTTGAGAAAATGGGAGCAGAATATTGGAGGATCTATCTCGATAATCCGATCGCCATGGGATTGGTCGCGACTTTCCAGGGACTTCAATAGACTTCATAGTGGTTCCCATAATGGAAAACGGCGCCTTTTGGGCGCCGTTTCTGTTTTTGCGCGGGGAGACGCCGTCAATAGTTGTAGGCGCGTTCGCCATGATCGGTGATATCGAGTCCTTCGCGTTCCTGATCCGGCTCGGGTCTCAGGCCCACCACGACATCGACGATCTTGTAAAGAACCGCCGATCCGACGCCCGACCACAGCAGGGTGGCGATGACCGCCGTGCCCTGCGCTTTCATTTGCGCAACAAGATTGTACGTCCCGGTGAAGTCTTCGAGGTTGGTGTAATCGGTGATGCCGATTCCGCCCCATTCCGGATTGACCAGCAGACCCGTCGCCAGCGCCCCTGTGATGCCGCCGATGCAATGGACGCCGAAGACGTCAAGCGCATCGTCATAGCCAACTTTCTTCTTCACGACATCGACGAAGAACAGACAGATCGGCGAAACCACCAGACCCAGAACGATCGACCCCATCGGTCCGGCGTAACCGGAAGCGGGCGTCACGGCGACCAGACCCGCGACCGCGCCGGTGATGAGACCGAGCAGCGACGGTTTGCCCTTTAACAGCCATTCGACGACCATCCAGGACAAGGCCGCAGCGGCGGTGGCCACCATGGTGTTAACGAAGGCCAGAGCCGTTGTGGCATTGGCTTCGAGGTTCGATCCGGCGTTAAAGCCGAACCAGCCGACCCACAGAAGCGACGCGCCGATCATCGACATGGTCAGCGAGTGCGGGGCCAGCGACTCGCGGCCGAAGCCGATGCGCCGTCCAACCATCATTGCGCCGACAAGTCCAGCGATCCCGGCGTTGATATGGACCACCGTGCCGCCGGCGAAATCCAGCGCGCCCTTGCCCGCCAGCCAGCCGACCGCAGCGTTGATCTCGTCGATCTTCGCCTGCGCCGCGGCTTTCGCCGCTTCGTCCTTGGCGGCGGCGAGCTGGGTCGCCGCATCCACCAGCGCGTTCGGATCGGCGACGCCCCACACCCAGTGCGCAACCGGGAAATAGATGATCGTCACCCACAGCAGAACGAACAGCAGGACAGCGGAGAATTTCATGCGCTCGGCGAAAGCGCCGATGATCAGCGCCGGCGTGATCATCGCAAAGGTCATCTGAAAGACCATGTAGACATATTCTGGAATGACATGCCCTGGCGTGAAAGTCGGCGAGTTGGAGGAGAGGGTGACGCCTTTCAGCAGAACCTTGTTCAAGCCGCCCATGTAGGGATTGAGCGCGCCGCCGTCGCCAAAGGCGAAGGAATAGCCATAGACGGCCCAGATCACGCCAACGAGGGAGACAATGGCGAAAGTCTGCGAGAGGATCGACAGCATATTCTTGGTGCGCACGAGACCGCCATAGAACAGGGCGAGGCCCGGTATGGACATCAGCAGCACCAGAAGGGTGGAGGTCAGCATCCAGGCGGTGTCGCCGGGATTTGGCGTGGGATCGTTGCCGGCGGCGGCGGGCGCGGCGATGGCCGCGAGCGCAAGTCCCGCGAGGATCGAAGGCGCGATGGCGCTTCGCGGCGGAAAAACTCTCATGATGATCGCTCCTGAAGGGTTCGCGAAAGGTGGGGTCAAAGGGCGTCTGTGTCGGCTTCGCCTGTGCGGATGCGAATGGCCCGCTCCAGCGGGCAAACGAAAATCTTTCCGTCGCCGATTTGTCCGGTGCGAGCGGTTGCAGCGATCGCGTCGACAACCTGATCCGTCATTGTCGCCGGCACGGCGACCTCGATTTTCAGTTTCGGGAGAAAGCTGATGGCGTATTCTGCGCCACGGTAGATTTCGGTATGCCCCTTTTGACGTCCATAGCCCTTCACCTCGGTGACGGTCAGCCCATGCACGCCGAGCGTCGTCAGCGCGTCGCGAACTTCATCGAGCTTGAAGGGCTTGATGATCGCAGTAACGATTTTCATCTGCCAATCCTGTGTTTCGACCCCGCGAGAAACGGCTGTAGGGGTAGCCGCCGTCGCCGGAGCAGCGGTCGTATACGGCGCGCGACACTGCGCCCGCACGTGAGCCCATCAAATGTCGTGCCAGAACAAAAAAGCCCGGAATACCTGGCTTTTGCCGCCCACAATGCGGCTGCAGCTGGAGTTTGGCGCAGGGGGCGGTATTGATCGCCTAATAATTGGGCGATTAAAAAATAGTCGTATAAATTTTCATCACTTTTGTGGCGATCGCAGTCGAATTAATCCTTCCTGAGCGACCGAGGCCACCAGAGATCCGTCACGCGTGAAAATCTGGCCCCGCGTCAGGGCGCGGGCATGCGAGGCCATTGGGCTCTCCTGGGCGTAAAGCAACCAGTCGTCGACCCGGAAATCCCGATGAACCCAAAGGGCGTGATCGAGGCTGGCGACCTGAATGTTCGGGTCGAAAATATTGCGTCGATGAGCGATCAGCGCCGTATTGAGGAGGGTCATGTCTGAAAGATAGGCCAGCAGGGCTTGATGAACCCCGGGGGTATCGGGCAGGGGGCCGAGAATACGAAACCAGATTAATTGTTCGGCGCGAGGGCTGGGGTGCGGCGCGAGCATCGCTTCCGGATCGACGAAACGCATATCCAGAGCGCGGGGTTTCTCCAGCCAGCGTTTCGCCGGTTCAGGCATGAAGGCGCGAAACCGCTCGACCAGCGCATTGACGTCGTCAAGGGTCGCAGGATCTGGGGCCGCTGGCATGGCGGCGGCGTGCGTCAGGCCGTCCTCGGCGATCTGGAAAGACGCCTCCAGCGAGAAGATCGTTTTACCGCGCTGGGTGGCGTTGCAGCGACGCGTGGTGAAGCTTTTACCGTCGCGGACCCGTTCCACGGCGAAGTCTATCGGGGTGCGCGGATCGCCTGCCAGGACAAAATAGCCATGCAGAGAATGTACTGCCCGATCCGGCGGCGCGGTGCGGGTCGCGGCGACAAGCGCCTGGGCGATCGCCTGTCCGCCATACACCTGTTTGCCGGCGGATGCTGGGCTATAGCCGCGGTATCGATCCTCGCCAATGGTTTCAATGTCGAGTAATTTCAAAAGCTCGTCGGCGGGCGTGTCACTTTCTGCCGACATGCGTCAGTCGAATTTTCGGGCTTCTTCCGGCAGCATGATCGGAATGCCATCACGGATCGGATAGGCGAGCTTGGCTGAATGAGAGATCAGTTCCTGCCGGGAGCGATCATATTCCAGAGTGGTCTTGGTCAGCGGGCACACCAGGATTTCGAGCAGACGCGGGTCGATGCGGGTTGGCTCCTGTGCGCCGCCAGTCGATGATTGTGGATTTGAGTTATCGCCGTCAGTCATCCCGCACTCCGTCAATGCCAGTTCCGCGTCAATGCCAGTTCCGCCTCAATGCCAGTTCTGCGTCAATGCCAGTTTTGCGCCTCGTCGCGCCGCGTTTTATCACCGCCGGCCATATCGATTTTGGCGAGGGCGACAAGCGTTTCCGCCCGGGTCTTGAGATCAATGGCTTCTATCAACGCCTGCTTTTCATTTGCGCCAAAGGGACACATCATTGCAAGGGCGTTGACCAGAGTTTCCGTCGGCGCTGCGTCAATGCTGCCCCAGTCGATTTCAAGGTTTGAGCTCTGGGCGAAACTTCTGAGCAGCGAAACCATGCCGTCGCGATCGACTGATCTCTCGCCGGCTCCCGGATTCAGATCGGCTGTGAAACGCGAATAGTCGACGCTGAACCGTCTATACTCCCGATCGTCGGCGACCTCCTCGCAAATGTCGAATCTCGCGACCCCGGTAAGCGTGATCAGATAGCGGCCGTCCCCGGTTTCGGCGAGACGGGTGATGCGCCCGACGCATCCGACGCGGAACAGCCCACTCTTTTCTCCAAGGTCTTGTTTGGGTTGGATCATGCCGATCAATCGCGCGCCAGACAGAGCCTCGTCGATCATGGCGACATAGCGTGGCTCGAAAATATTGAGCGGCAATTCCCCGCGCGGCAGAATCACCGCTCCTGTCAACGGGAACACCGGCAACGTCGTTGGCAGCAGGGAGATGTCCGTATAGGGGCGGTTCATGCTCATGTCGCAGCCACGCTCCTCGAAGACGACGGCGCAACCTGTTAAGGTTAGAGGGTGCGCCGCTTTCACATCCCACAAACCACAACTACGGCCCGGACGGCCGATTTCAAGCCGCCGGGATGCGGAACCCGCAAATTCATGTTGCGGTGGTTGGCGATCAGGATCGATCAGGCGAACAAAAACGTCGATAGCTTGCGCCGCGCCGTAATCGTCGCCGTGTCCATGGGTCCCCAGGCCTCGAAAAATTGTACGAGTTGCTTGCGGGCGCCGTCGTCGTTCCAGCTCCGGTCCCGGCGAATAATCTCCAGCAGGGCGTTGGCGGCCTCATCGCGCTGATCCCTGGCGTTTAACGCCAGCGAAAGATCAAAGTAGGCCTGCAGATCGTTCGGGTCGAAGCCGATGCGGGTTTTCAGTTCGTCGATTTCGCCCAGATCGACGGCGCGAACCGCGTTTTCGAGCGTCGCGACGACAGCGGAAATTTCGGGATCCCGACGCGCCGATTCTGGCAGACGGTCAATCAAGCTGCGTGCTGGGTCGAGTTGTTGCGCGCCTATGTAAAGACGCGCCAGCGCCGCGATGGCTCTGGGGTCGGGCGGGTCTTTGCTGACCAGTTCGGAAAGCAGGGCGTGAGCGCCAGCCGCGTCGCCCTCGTCGATCAGCGACAGCGCGGCCGTGAGCGCATCGCCGGCGTCTTCAATCGGTCCCAGCAAACGCTCGAGAAACCCCTTGATCTCGCTCTCTGGCAAGGCGCCGACGAACCCATCCACCGGGCGTCCGCGCTGAAAGGCGACGACCGCCGGGATGGATTTGATGCCGAGTTGATCGGCGATGGTCGGATCGGCGTCGATGTTCATTTTAACCAGACGGGCCTTGTCGCCGGTCGCCGCGACCAGTCGTTCGATGACGGGCGCAAGTTGTTTGCAGGGACCGCACCATGGCGCCCAGAAATCGACCAGCACCAGTTTTTTGAGAGAGGCCTCCAATACGTCGCCGCGAAAACGCGCCGCGGTCGTCTCAATCGGTTGTTCGCTTGCGCCTGTCGCCGCCTCGACCATCTTACCCTCTCGTCGCTTTGCCGTTTATATTCGGATGAATGTCAAATAGGCCGGTCGACGGCCCGCAGCTATCGCCTTGGCTTCGTATTTCGTCCTTGTCCAGCCGTCCCAGGGCGACAACCAGTCCAGTGCGACGCCGCCGCGCCAGACGAAATCCGGCCGGGCGCGCAGCCGCGCCAGCGTCCAGCCCGCGTAATCGTCGATATCAGTTGCGAACCGCAGTTCTGCGCCTTTTTTCATGACTCGCGACAGGCGGTCGAGGTTTTCCGGGGAGACGAAACGCCGTTTTCGATGACGACGTTTCGGCCACGGATCAGGATAGAAAAGGTAGACGCGGGACAGGCTTGCGTCGGGGAGCCGGTCGAGAATTTCCGCCGCGTCGCCGCGATGCAGGCGAATGTTGTCAAGGCTGAGCGCCTCGATCCTCGACAGCAGGCGCGCCATGCCGTTGATGAAAGGCTCGCAGCCGATGAAATCAACATCAGGCTCTTGGGCGGCCGCTTCAATCAGATGCTCTCCGCCGCCGAAGCCGATTTCGAGACGCAATTCCCGACCGTCGCGCGGCGCTAGATGAGTTTTGAGATCAAGCGCCAGTTGCGGCAGCAGATCCGCTATGAGTTCCGTCTGCCGTGGTCGCAAGGCTTTTCCCTTGGAGCGGCCATAGAGCCGTCGTCGGGGAAGGTCATCCAGCGTCATGGTTGATGATTGGTTCGTCAAAGCGAATGGCCGGGACTGCGGGCCCGGCCATTCTTGGATTCGCGCGACAGTCGCCCAGTCTCAGGAGAAGTGGGACTTCAACTGATCCACAAGGTCGGTCTTCTCCCAGGAGAAGCCCCCGTCCGCCTCCGGCGCGCGACCGAAGTGGCCATAGGAGGAGGTACGGGCGTAAATCGGACGATTGAGTTGCAGATGTTCGCGAATCCCGCGCGGCGTCAGACGCACGAGTTGCGGCAGCACGGCTTCGAGACGGGCTTCGTCCACCTGTCCTGTGCCGTGGGTGTCGACATAGATCGACAAGGGCTCGGCGACGCCGATGGCATAGGAAAGTTGCAGCGTGCAGCGGTCGGCGAGACCTGCTGCAACGATGTTCTTGGCTAGATAGCGCGCGGCGTAGGCCGCCGAGCGGTCAACCTTGGTTGGATCCTTGCCGGAGAAGGCGCCGCCGCCGTGCGGCGCCGCGCCGCCATAGGTGTCGACGATGATCTTGCGGCCGGTGAGGCCGGTGTCGCCATCAGGACCGCCGATGAAGAATTTGCCGGTCGGATTGACGTGCCAGACCGTCTTGTCGGTGATCCAGTCCTTCGGCAGGGCTTCACGGATGTAGGGCTCGGCAATGCGGCGGATGTCGGCCGGCGACAGGCGCTCGTCGACATGCTGATGCGATAGCACGATCTGCGTCGCCTCGACCGGTTTGCCGTTCTCGTAGCGCACAGTCACCTGGCTCTTGGCGTCGGGTCCGAGGCCTTTTTCCTTTCCGGTGTGGCGGGCGTGCGCGAGCAGTTCCAGAATCTTGTGCGCATAATAGAGCGGAGCCGGCATGAGTTCCGGGGTCTCGCGCACCGCATAGCCGAACATGATGCCCTGGTCGCCCGCGCCTTCGTCCTTGTTGCCGGCGGCGTCGACGCCCTGAGCAATATCCACTGATTGCTCATGCAACAGCACTTCGATATTGGCGGTGTTCCAGTGGAAGCCATGCTGCTCGTAGCCGATCTCCCGGATAGCGTTGCGAGCGAGCTGGATGATGCGATCGAAGGAAATATGCGGCCCACGCACCTCGCCGGCGATAACGACGCGATTGGTTGTGCACAGCGTCTCCGCCGCTACGCGGATCGCATAGGGATCGATGCCGGCCTTTGGGCCTTCCCGAAAGAATTCGTCGACGATTTCATCGGAGATGCGGTCGCTGACCTTGTCGGGATGTCCTTCGGAGACGGATTCGCTGGTGAAAAGATAGTTTTGGCGGGCCAATGCGCAAACTCCTGATAATGTGGTCTTATTTTAACGCTCGAACGTAACGCATCCCGTCGGCGAAAGTCTTCGGCGCTGAATTTTAGGGATTGCGCAAATTTTTTCGAAGAAGAGCGCGGGGCGCCCGCCTTGGCGATACGAAAGATCAATTCGTAGTTGCCAGCCGCCGTTCGTTACGTCAAGCCAGATTCCAGAGTTTGTTCGATATAGAGAACGGCGATACCCGGAGAGGCGCCCGGCGCAGGATCGCCCTAGGGTGGGGAAGTCTTATCTTTCTTTGTTTCAAATTGATCTGCAATGGTCGCCACCAGTTCGACAATTCGTTTGCGGGTTTTGGGCTCGCTGATTCGGGCGAAGGCGCGGTTCAATTGCAGTCCCTCGGAGGTCGAGAGAGAATCCACAACATATTGAGAGGAAGCCATCTCCGAGAAGCCGGCGGGGTCAGCTCCATTTTCCGCCTTGCCCGGCGCGTTCTGGAAAAAAAACGATGGCGGCGCTTTCAGGATCTGGGCGATTTGCTGCAAGCGGCTGGCGCTGATCCGGTTGACGCCCTTTTCGTATTTCTGCACCTGCTGGAAGGTGATCCCCAGCGCTTCACCCAGTTTCTCCTGACTCATGCCCAGCAAAATACGCTGCATCCGAACGCGATTGCCGACATGACGATCAATCGGGTTTGGCTCTTTGCTCACGAGTTCTCCTGCTCTTTAATCTAAAGCTTTAGCTTATCATGGAGCCGGAAGGCAAATTTTTGATGCGAGAAAACCGGAGATGTTGTGGGGCGGAGCCTTCAGGACGCCCCTGCTGGCGGCCGAGACGGCCGGGCTTCAGGTCTGAACTTTGACATTCAGGACGGCGCGCGGCGCCGCATGTCAGGCTCCATGGCGGGTGCGCGAGGCGTTTTCTTCCGCGCCAGCAGGGCGACCAGAATCGTCAAGAACCATAATGCCGGGAAGGCGCGGCGGCCCCAGCGCGAGTAAACGGTTGGCGCGGTTGGCAGCGGCAGACGACCATCAATGATCCCCTCGACCCCAAGCGGCAGAGA
>JBBARD010000046.1:0-3160 GCA_040399965.1 Methylocystis sp.
ACCGAACTCGCCTTGCCCTCGGCGCTGGTGCGATCCTGATCGGCCTCGGGCTTGCCGGCGATGCGCTCGCCCGCGACCTCGATGAAGGCTGTCTCTTCGACGCCGCCCAGTTGCGCGAGAACGCGGGCGCGGCGCAGCGGATCGTCGATCTCGATCATGAAAGTGGCGATGAGTTCGCGGCCTTTGGGGATCAGCGGATTATAGGCGGCAAGCTCCTCGGGGATCTGCTCCGGGCCGCCTTTCTCGATGTGCAGCATCTCCTGCACCTGCAGCCACATCGTGTCGAAGCTTTCGAAATAAAAGGTCACATAGGGACCGACCTCGATGCGCCGGTGACGCTTGATCGCGGTGATGCGACGGCGATGTTCGGCGCGATCCTTCGCATAGTCAGCCCAGGGCAGAATATCAGCGACAGTCAGTTCGGGACGATGCGACATGTTGGGGCCTCCTGGCTGCGGCGACCGGCGACTGCGGCGCGCGCGCAGGTCTAATGACTAGCGTTTGTCGTCGAAGCCGTAAGCGCGCGCCATGAGCACGATCGGATGCGCGACGCGTTCGGGTTTCGGCGTCTCTGTGGCGAGTTGGCCAATTTCCTGTTCGATATGAATGCCGGCAAGCGGACACTCCGAGACGACATGTTTCTTGCCAGCAGCGTTGAGCTGGCGCGCGGCCGGTTTGCCGATTTTCATCGCCGTTTCGAAATGGCCTTTCTTATAGCCCCAGGCGCCGCCATGCCCCGAACAACGCTCGACGACATCGACATCGGCGTGCGGAATGAGATTAAGCAACTCCGCGCCCTTCTGACCGATATTCTGCGCCCGCGAATGGCAGGAGACATGAAAGGCGACGCCGCCTTCGACCGGGGCCATGCCCTCAGCGAGGCCCTCCTTGCGGGCGATATCGACGATGTATTCGGAAAGGTCGAAGGTCGCTTTGGAGAGTTTCTTCACACTCTCGTCGTTGGGCAGGATCAGCGGCCATTCGAATTTCAGCATCAGGGCGCACGACGGCACCGGCGCGACGATGTCGTAGCCTTCATCAATCAAGGGGCCGAAGGCGGCGGCGACCTTGCGCGCCGCCTCGGCGACCTCGCCGATCAGCCCCTGTTCGAGTTTCGGCATGCCGCAACAATGCGGATGCAAGACCTTCGTTTCGACGCCATTGGCCGCCAACACATGCAGCGCCGCCATGCCGATGGAGGCGTCATTATAATCGCCATAGCAGGTGGCGTAGAGCGCAACCTTGCGCGCCTTCGCGGGGGCTTGCGCATTGAGCGTCGGCGGATGGGCCGCGGCGCGCGCCTCCAGGGTTTGCGACGAATAGGTTGGCAATTCGGCGTTACGATCGATCCCGGCGGTCTTTTCGATCAGGCTGCGCATGGTTTTATTGTCGCGGCGCGTCGCCCAATTCGCTGCGCCGGCGATTAGCGTCGCCAGTTTGCCGTTGCGGTCTGTTTCGGCAAGCTGCCGGTCAGCAGGGGCAACGCCGTGTTTTTTGGCCTCGACAGCGCGATAGCGCAGCATGAGATGCGGAAAGTCGAGATTAAATTCGTGCGGCGGCACATAGGGGCACTTCGTCAGGAAGCACATGTCGCACAGCGTGCAGGCGTCGACGACTTTCTTGAAATCGGCGCTGGCGACGGTGTCGAGTTCGCCGCTTTTTGACTCATCAACAAGATCGAACAGACGCGGAAAGGAGTCGCAAAGATTAAAGCAACGACGGCAGCCGTGACAGATATCGAACACGCGCCGCAGCTCGGCGTCGAGTCTGGCTTCGTCGTAAAATTCCGGATTTTCCCAATCGAGCGGATGCCGGATCGGGGCTTCGAGACTGCCTTCTCTCATCGTTACCTGCTGCAAATGATGCGCGAAACAGCCGCGTGGATGTCCGGCGCCTGCGGCGCCGGACCATGATCCTCAATGGGACGGTTGGGCTTACTTCAGCTCGTCTAGCGCGCGCTGGAAACGGCCGGCGTGCGACCGCTCGGCCTTGGCCAGAGTCTCGAACCAGTCGGCGATTTCGTCGAAGCCTTCCTCGCGGGCCGAACGCGCCATGCCCGGATACATATCGGTGTATTCGTGCGTCTCGCCGGCGACGGCGGCCTTGAGATTGTCAGAGGTCTTGCCGATCGGCAGACCGGTCGCCGGATCGCCCACGCCCTCCAGAAATTCGAGATGGCCATGGGCGTGGCCGGTTTCGCCTTCCGCCGTCGAACGAAACACGGTGGCGACGTCATTGTAGCCCTCGACGTCGGCTTTTTGAGCGAAATACAGATAGCGACGGTTCGCCTGCGATTCTCCCGCAAATGCGGCCTTGAGATTCGCCTCGGTTTTGCTGCCCTTCAGCGTAGCCATTGATGCCTCCAAAAAAATTCATGCCGTCGGGAGCGCGACTGCCCTTCCCGTTCGGTCTTCCTTAGAATAATTCAAAACTAGCCGGCGTCCAGTCGTCGGGGTTATTTTTCTGTTGGGGACGCCGCCGCCGCATTGATGCAGGCGCGGAGTAATAGTCTTTAAAAACAGTATTATGGAAGATGCGCCATGATCGACCGCTATGAAGATTTCGCTGCCCTGGCCGCCCGGGAAACGGAGGGAACCCACTACCGCATCCAGGCCATTCGACGCGATTCGCCAGTGTTGATCATGGCGCCGCATGGCGGCTGCATCGAACCCGGGACCCATCTTGTCGCCGGCTACCTCGCCGGGGAACGCCACTCCTATTACGCCTTCGAAACGCTTGAACCACGGGCGAGCGGCCAGGGCATGCACATCGCTTCGCGGCGGTTCGACGAGCCGCAGGCCCTGGCGCTGGTCGCGGGCGCCGACATTGTGCTTACTGTCCACGGCCGCAAGGACAAGGATGACCCCTGGGCCGCCTGGGTTGGCGGCAGGCACGATCCGCTGCGCGACGCCATCGCCGCCGCGCTCGGCAAAGCAGGGCTGGCGGCAAAGGCTGTCGGCGACGGCCATCCGCTGTCAGGTCGCGACGTCGATAACATCTGCAATCGCGGCCGCGCCGGAGCCGGCGTCCAGCTTGAATTGCCGGCGCGTCTTCGGCAGGCGCTGGTTCGGGAGAGCGAAAAGCGCGAGGCGTTCGTCCGCGCTATCCATGTTGCGCTGGCGCATTATGATCGTGGTCAGGCTTGGAGTCATTGACGCAA
>JBBARD010000046.1:3260-7988 GCA_040399965.1 Methylocystis sp.
CGCCCAGTGGCGATGCGCTTGTTCCAGACAACATGCGTCGTGACTATGGCCTGCATCAGCCCTTCCAGCCCCTGCCCCGTCGCGCCGGATACGGGCGCGACAGGGCATCCGCGCACCTGCGGCAACAGACGTTCCGCCTCCTCGCGCAGGCGGGTCAGCGTCGCGCCCTTATCCTCGATCAAATCCCACTTGCCGAGCGCAATAACGAACGCGCGACCCTCACGCGCCGCGAGATCGGCGATGGTCAAATCCTGTTTCTCGAAAGGAATGGTCGAGTCGACCAGCAGAACCACGACTTCGGAAAAACGCACGGCGCGAAGCGCGTCGGCGGCGGAGAGCTTCTCAAGCTTGTCGACGACGCGAGCGCGTTTGCGCAGGCCGGCGGTGTCGAAGAGTTTGAGCTTGCGATCGCGCCAGAGAAAATCGACGCCGATCGAGTCCCGGGTAATCCCCGCCTCCGGTCCGGTCAGCAATCGATCTTCGCCCAAAATGCGATTGATCAATGTCGATTTACCGGCGTTGGGCCGACCGACTACGGTGATACGCAGCGGCTTGCTGACATCGAGATCGCTGCCATCCTCCTCGTCGTCGAAGACGGCCATCGGTCCATCGTCTTCTTCGTCAGCGGGTTCTGCGGTCTGTTCCGGCAACGCCTCGCGCAAGGCGTCGTAGAGAGAGCTCATGCCTTCGCCGTGCTCGGCGGAAAGGGGAGTCGGATCGCCCAGCCCCAGCGAGAATCCCTCCAGCGCGCCGGCCTCGCCAATCTTGCCCTCGGCCTTGTTGGCGATGAGGATCACAGGCTTGCCAGCGCGACGCACAAGGTCGGCGAAATATTTGTCCTCGGGCGTCACGCCGACTCTGGCGTCAAAGACGAACAGCACGGCGTCGGCGGAAAGGATCGCGTTTTCGGTCTGGGCGCGCATCCGACCCTCCAGCGTGGCGGTGTCGCCTGCCTCCAGACCCGCGGTGTCGATGATGGTGAATCGCAAATCGGCGAGCCGCGCCGAACCCTCGCGACGGTCGCGTGTGACGCCGGGACGATCGTCCACCAGCGCCAGCTTTTTGCCGGTCAGACGATTAAACAGCGTCGACTTGCCGACATTCGGTCGACCGATAATCGCCAGGGAAAACGTCATGATCCTGCACATCCGGCGCGTTGCGGAACACGCCATCGCCATTTGCAAAGTTCAGCGATCACGATGATCGTCGAAACGCCTATCTGGTCTCGAACGGCGTCGGACCGGCTGATTTATCGTTTGGATTTTCCGGCTCGATCACAGGGGTCACCTCGATTTTGCCGCCATTGGCGCCGCCGCCCGCCGGAGCGGCTTCACTCTTTTTGGGACCGCGCCTTGCGTGCAGCAGACCGCGATAGGCGGCGGCGCGCTGACGCATCGATTGCGGGGCGTCATTATTGGCGAGAACCTGATCGAAAACCCGCTCGGCCTCGTCGAAATCGTCGTTGGCCAGCGCGTCGAGGCCGTTCCACTCCTGCGCCGAAAAACGGAAAACGCCGTCCGAGGTCATCATCGGTCCGAGCGCGCGCTCCAGCTTCTCACGGTCGCCGCTCTCCAAAATCAGCAGGGCTGCGCGAAGCAGGGCGACTTGCTGGGTGATTTTATCGACCCCGGCGTCCTCGGCGATTGCATTGAGTTCGGCGAGAGATTGTGCGCGGTCGGGGCGGACCTCGGCGGCGCGAACGCGGGCCAGCGCGGCGTAGCCGGGCGGCGCGTCTTTGGCGATTGCGTCAAAGGCTGCGGCGGCTTCCGCCGACTTCCCGGCGTTAGCGAGCGCAACAGCGGCCTCGAAACGGGCGTTGGCCGACTCTGCCGCCTGGCGATGCTTGTTCTGATAGTAGCTCCAGGCGCCAGTCGCCGCGACGATGAGAAAGGCGATCACGAAAACCGGTGTCTGATAGCGCTTCCAAAGATCAGCGGCCTTGTCCCGGCGGACGTCTTCGTCAACTTCCTGAAAAATATCGGACATCTTCACGCGACCCCATTGGTCGCCTCCCTACCGCGGCGATTGTCAAAGGGGGTTATCACAGGCTGCCGGCAAAGGCGAGTTGCGCCGCGCGGCGTCTCAAACCCCGTCGTCGGAGCCCGGGCGACGCACGCGTCCTGCTGCAAGCGTGTCGAGTTCGTTTTGCAGCCCAAGGACCGCGCGCACGACCGCCTCGGCGATCAAATGGGCCATCGCGCCGAAGGCAAGTGAGATCGCCGCCACCTGAAGCCCTGCGCGCCAGCCGCGCTCAGCGGTAAAGTCGCCAAGATGCAAATAGAGCCAGGTTGCGAAGGCGAGGGAACAAACAAGCGTGATACCGATCGCAGGCAGGCTGAGGAGCTTTTGACGTGCGGAGTTTTTCGTCATCGAAGTGCTGGGGCCAGAGCGATCCATGCCCAAGAGATATGGCGGCGCTGGCGCAAGGCAATGCGCCGGGAGACTCACGGCTTCAGGCCGCGCAAGGCATGAGCCGGCTCAGGTTCATCTCGATCCGCGCCGCCTCCTCCGCATGACCGGCGTATCGGAGAATGTCGACGACCCGCCGCGCCGCCAGTTCGCAGGAATATTGCTCGCCAGCGGACAAGGTTCGAAAGGCGGCGCCGACATGCTCTACGAAAGCGCGCAATTTGCCGAGATCCGCCTCAAGATCCCCGGGAGACGCCGTTTTCCGCCGCACATCGCGATGCAGCGAGGCGATCACCTCGCAGGTGAAGTTGAGGGAAAAAACCTTCACAAGCTGCGCATCAGTCATCATCGTGGTCGGCGCCGGGTTAGTCACGTTAGCAAACGCATGATCTTGATTTATGACAGGCAAATGACGAAGGTCAGCCCGTCTCTTTCGTCGCCGTTGTCGCGTCTCATGGTATCATGCTGCGGATTTCGTTCCTGCCGCTCTTGAACGAGAGGTCAAAACTGGCGGTCTCGATCAATGCGCCGTCAGCTCATCGAATTCTTGTTGATAACGGGCAAGTCCATCCGGGGAGAGCCGATCGATCACGGGCCGGCATCCCGCAATAAAGATTTCCCATTCGTTGAGGCGACCCGCCGCCCGTCGCAGAATGGCTTGAAAGGCCCGCCGCAGCGATACGCCCTGCCTGGCATATGTCTTTACGCCTTGATCGTTCATTGCTAGAAATACACAAGTTCTAGCTGACGGCGGCTTCCCCCATGCGAGAATATTTCATTAATTTTCGAGACATGAATGTGCGAATGTTGACCGGCGCATGCGTTCTGGCGGCGGCGATTGGTTCAACTCCTGCGCGCGGCGACGCGCTGCCCGACAAGACCATGAACGATGCCGCGGCCTCAAAGAATAACGCAGCCCTGGCGATCTCGGGGACCGCTTCCGCCGATGCGCCGCCGCGCCAGCATGTGAAACATCTGAGAGCGCATAAAAAAATGAGCGTCGATCCATCGACCGCCTCGACACAACCGCCGGACAAACCCCAGAGCGCCCAGTCGTCCGGGACGAAGGCTGAGCCGGCGGACGCGGGTAAAAAAGTCGCCGCCGAGGGCGCCGCGTCATCCGCCGCGACGCAAGCCGTCGCGAGGACCCGCATTAAAATCGTTCGACCGCGCAGGGACACTGCGACCAAAACGCACCCCCGTTCGAGCCCAGGCTCCCGGACTGTTCGACAAAGGGATTTCTTCTCGGATCTTTTTGGCGGAGACGATTAAACTTGATGCGCCTGTTCGCACAGGCGGCTTTCTGGAGCATTTCCGAGTCTGATTGAGTCAGACTGGAGAGTTAATCTTGGTTTTGTCGCGCGGGCTTTCGCTGCGCAGCTTCCTCCGCGCCTCCTGCGGAGTCGCTCCAAACATTTCCCTGTAATAGCCCGAAAATCTGCCAAGGTGATCGAAGTTATGTTCCGTCGCCAGATCGGCGATTTTTTTCTCGCTGCTCGAAGAGCCGAGTTTTTCATTCAATTGATGAAGTCTCACCAATCTTTTTAGCGCGACAAATCCTGTTCCGAAATGCTCATGAAGAGCAAGCTGTATCTGTCGTCTTGAACAATCGAGATAATTGACGAGATATTCCAAATCCAGATCGACGCCCAGCTTGCCCGGCTCCTCCCACAGCATATCTTCAATTTTATGAGCAATCAGATATGTATTCTTTTTCTTGATAATCTGGCCTGATTTTTTTTCAGTCAATTCATCGACAATTTCACAAGCGGATTCAATCAGAGCCTCTTCGAACCAACAAAAATTGATCTGCCCGCTCTGCTCAACACTGCCTGATTGAGCGAGGCTCAGCGCCTGATTGATCATTTTGGAAAGCTTGCGAATGCTATCGTTCAACGGTAGCACCAGAGAGCTGAAATCGTCCATATCTGTCATGGCGCTGATCAGGATCTTGCCCGAGTCCTCCGAAATAATTTTTTGTGTCAGCCCCGGCCCTGCATTAAAAGTGACGCCTCTTGATGGCGCTGCGGCAATGGCGTCCCAAAGCGATCCGCCATACGACAGAGTGCTTGTATGCAGAGAGCCGCCGGAACCCAAAAGACGATAGTTCCCACTCTCGAAAATACCGATTTGAAGACGATCCTCGGCTATCACGCCATCAACTCTTATCGATCCTTCGGAAAGATCGATCTCCTCAACAAAAAGCTCTTCGCTTAAATTGAGCGTTTTTTTCCCGAAGGAGAAGGGACCGGGCTGGGCCTGATAGATCCGTTGTTCCCAACCGACCGGACTGGGCAGTTGTTCTCCTGCGCGCAATCG
>JBBARD010000046.1:8088-11249 GCA_040399965.1 Methylocystis sp.
AACAAGGCTGCTTTCACTTCATAAACGGGGTGCGCATAGATGGTTCGGGAACCATCGCCGCTGATTGGATATATTGAATTACATATTCATTATAAGCCATGGATTTATTTTTTCGATCTGACGAAGCGGAGACGGAGCTCTGGATCTCCAGAGGCGAGACAACCTGAAGCTCCGCGCGCAGGGAAAGCGACCGCTATTCCCACTCGATTGTTCCAGGGGGTTTGGAGGTCACATCGTAAACCACGCGATTGACGCCGCGCACTTCGTTGATGATACGCGTCGCCGCCCGGCCAAGAAAAGTCATGTCAAAAGGATAAAAATCGGCGGTCATGCCGTCGCTGCTTGTCACCGCACGCAGCGCCAGCACGTAATCATAGGTGCGGCCGTCGCCCATCACGCCGACGCTGCGCACCGGCAGGAGAGCGGCGAAGGCCTGCCAAATCTCGTCATAGAGGCCGGCTTTGCGGATTTCGTCGAGATAGACGGCGTCGGCCTTGCGCAAGATGTCGAGCTTGTCGCGGGTGATAACGCCCGGACAGCGGATCGCCAGCCCGGGTCCCGGAAACGGATGGCGCCCGACGAAAGCCTCCGGCAGACCGAGTTCGCGTCCGAGGGCGCGCACCTCGTCCTTGAACAATTCCCGCAGCGGCTCCACCAGCGCCATGTTCATTCGTTCAGGCAAGCCGCCAACATTGTGATGCGATTTGATCGTCACCGACGGGCCGCCGGTGAAGGAAACGCTTTCGATCACGTCTGGATAGAGCGTGCCCTGCGCGAGAAATTGCGGCGCGCCGCGACCATCCTGCGCAATCTTTTTGGCTTCTGCTTCGAAGGTTTCGATAAACAGGCGGCCAATCGTCTTGCGCTTGACCTCCGGATCGTCGACGCCTTCAAGCGCGTCCAGAAACCTGTTTTCCGCAGCCACATGATGGAGCGGAATATTGTAATGATCGCGAAACAGCCGCACGACCTCTTCTGCCTCGCCCAGCCGTAACAACCCATGGTCGACAAAGACGCAGGTGAGGCGGTCGCCGATCGCCTCGTGGATCAGCACGGCGGCGACGGCGCTGTCGACGCCGCCCGACAGTCCGCATAACACCCGACCATCGCCGACCTGATGACGGATGGCCGCGATCGATTCCTCCCGGAAGGCGGCCATCGTCCAGTCGGATTTCAGACCGGCGACCTTGTGCACGAAATTCGACAACAGCTTCGCGCCATCGGGCGTATGCGCGACTTCCAGATGAAACTGAACGCCATAGTAACGACGCGACTCATTGGCGATCGCCGCCATCGGCGCATTTTCTGAGGCGGCGATCGCGCGAAAACCTTCGGGCAATTGCGTTACCCGGTCGCCATGGCTCATCCAGACTGGATAGCTTTGGCCTTTTTGCCAGACTCCGTCGAAGAGCGGGCTTGATTCCAGCGCCACGAGTTCGGCGCGGCCGAACTCGCGATGATGTCCGGCCTCGACCTTGCCGCCGAGTTGCGTCGCCATCGTCTGTTCGCCATAGCAGATGCCGAGCACAGGCGCGCCTGAGTCGAAAATCGCCTGCGGCGCGCGCGGCGAACCGTCCTCCGTCACCGAACAGGGGCCGCCCGACAGGATCACGGCTTTCGGACGAACCTCGGCGAAGGCGCGTTCGGCGCTCTGAAACGGCGTGATCTCGCAATAAACGCCGGCCTCGCGCACGCGCCGCGCGATCAGTTGCGTCACCTGCGAGCCAAAGTCGACGATCAAAACCTTGTCGTGACGATCGGCGATGTCGTGGTGAAAGGTTTCGGCGGCGGTGTTCATGACAAACCTTGCTCTGGCATCTGACATTCGCGCAACGCGCGCGGTTAAAATAGTCCTGGGATCAGACTGCGGCGCTCTCATGCGCGATGTCGCCGCCGACCACAGTGAGGCGCACCTCGCCCTGCAACAAGGCGCCGTCGAAGGGCGTATTACGACAACGCGAATGCAGGGTCTCCGGCGCAACGACGAAAGGCGTGTCGGGATCGAACATGATCAGGTCGGCGGGCGCGCCTTTTTGCAGTCGCCCCTGCTCCAATCCGAGGATGCGCGCCGGCGTCGACGACAGCGCCGCGAGTAGACGCGGCAAGGCGACATCGCCGCCGTGAACCAGACGCAAACCGGCCGCCAGCATGGTTTCGACGCCGACAGCGCCATATTCCGCCTCGGCGAAAGGCAGCCGTTTGGTCTCGACGTCCTGCGGATCGTGATCGGAAACGATGACGTCGATCAGCCCTTCGGCCAGCGCCGCCACCAGCGCCTGACGCTCCTGCTCCTGACGCAGCGGCGGCTGCAACTTGAGAAAGCTGCGATAATCGCCAATGTCGTTTTCGTTTAACGTCAGATGATTGATCGAGACGCTGCAGGTGACGGGCAGACCCGCCTCCTTCGCCGCGCGCAAGGCGTCGAGAGAAAGCGTCGTCGAGATCAACGACGCATGATAGCGCGCGCCGGTCAGCGCGACGAGACGCAAATCCCGGTCCAGCATGATCGCTTCGGCCTCGCGCGGCGCCCCGGAGAGCCCCAGCCGCAGCGCCAGTTCGCCCTCGTTCATAACGCCCGTCGCAAGATCCGGGTCTTGCGGAAAATGAATGACCAGGGCGCCAAAATCGCGCGCGTAGGTCAGGGCGCGGCGCATCACCAGCGCATTCCTCACCGGCCGAGCGCCATCGTAAAAGGCGACAGCGCCCGCCTGCTGCAACAAACCGAATTCAGCGATTTCGCGACCCTCGCGGCCTTTGGTCAGCGCCGCCATCGGCAGCACGCGCACCCGTCCGGTGTCGCGGGCGCGGCGCAAGACAAAATCGACAACGGCGGGATCGTCGATCGCCGGCGCCGTCGCTGGCGTCGCAACAAGAGTGGTGACGCCGCCGACCGCCGCCGCCAGGGTCGCGCTGGCGATGGTCTCACGGTGCTCGGCGCCGGGTTCGCCGACAAAGGCCTGCATGTCGATGAGGCCGGGGGCGAGAACAGCCCCGGCGCAATCAATCAGGCGTGCGTCTGCGGGCGCGGCGTCGCGGGTCAGGGACGCGCCGAGATCGACGATCTTGCCGTCGCAGGCGTAAAGGCCGCCGGGAGTCTCCATCCCGGTTGCGGGATCGATCAGGCGTGCGTTGACGAGGAAAAGCGGCGAGACAGGCCGGTT
>JBBARD010000046.1:11349-19299 GCA_040399965.1 Methylocystis sp.
GGGCGGGGCGATGATCCATGTGAAAAGGTCCGCTCCCTCCCGGTCGCGAACGGAGAGGCGGATCGGGGCAACGGATGTCCTGAGGCGACTCAGATTGGCGACCTCGCCCTCAATTAGCAAAACCTTTCGGCCCTCCTCCCAGACCAGGCGCGAGCGCACGCCGCGCAGATCAGGACCGTCGCCACGCCCCAGCGATTGCAGCATGTCGGCGAGCCCGACTAAAGTCAGGCTCATGATGATCGCCGCCAGCCACATGATCCGCCGCCGATTCGCCGTCGCCATCGAAAGGACCTCCCTCGAATCGATCATGATCGCCGCCATTGAAAATCCCGGCTCGGTAGCGCAGAGAGCGCCCGATCAACCATACGTTAACTATACTCATGGTTAAGAAGTGGTGAACCGCTACTGTTCGGGCAGGACGGCGCGCCCCCGCGCGCCGACCGGAGACAGGATCGCAAAACCGGATGTTGAGCTTCGAGAATGTCGGTTTGCGCTATGGCGACGCCCCCGAGACGTTGCAGGACATCACCTTCGATATTGCGCCCGGCTCATTCCAGTTTCTCACCGGCCCCTCCGGCGCCGGCAAAACCTCTCTCTTGCGGATGGTCACCCTTTCCCTGCGACCAACGCGCGGAGTCATCAGGCTGATGGGCCATGATCTCGGCCACACCGTCGGGCAAGACGGCGCCCAGGTGGTTGGCTCCCGGGGGAAAAAAATCGGCAGGCCGGACATCGTCGCCCTGCGTCGACGCATGGGAGTGGTGTTTCAGGATTTTCGTCTGCTCGATCATCTGACCTTATACGAAAACGTCGCCCTGCCGCTGCGTTTGCGGGGACGAGAGGAAACATCATATCGGGCAGAGGTGATCGAACTCCTCGAATGGGTCGGGCTCGGGGACGTGCGCAACGCCCGGCCGCCGTCGCTCTCCGGGGGCGAAAAACAACGCGCGGCTATCGCCCGTGCGCTCATTGCGCGACCGGAACTGGTGCTCGCCGACGAGCCCACCGGCAACGTCGATCCGACCTTGGCGCGACGCATCCTGAGGTTGCTGATCGAAATGCACAAGGCCGGCGCGGCGGTAATGGTCGCCACGCATGATCTCGGCCTGATGGATCATTATGCCTCGGCCCGCCGCCTTGTTCTGGCCGATAGCCGCCTGCTGGTGTTCGAGTGAGGGCCATGCCGACCCGTTTGAAACTCCCCTTCGCTTCCGGCCCGGCGCTCGACGCCAACCCGCTGGCGCCCTCGGATACGGCCGCAGGACGCTCGCTGACGCTTGTCGTCGCCATCATGACTTTCCTTGCGGCGCTTTGCGCCGGCGCCGCTGCTCTGGTCGCCCAGACGAGCGCCGAATGGCGTGGGGAAGCGGCGCGGGAGGCGACGATCCAGTTGCAGGCCGTCAAGGGGCGAGACATCGACGCGGACCTGACAATCGCCGCCGGCATCGCCGAAAAAACGCCTGGCGTCAGCAATACGCGCATTTTCAGCCGCAACGAGTCGGAGGCTCTGCTCACGCCGTGGCTTGGCGAGGGGCTCGATCTCTCCGATCTGCCGACGCCGCGCGTGATCGTCTTGCAGCTCGCTTCCGAGGGCCCGGCCGATCTCGACAGGCTGCGGCGCGAGCTTGCCGCCGCCCTCCCCGACGCGACGCTGGACGATCATCATCTGACCATCGCGCGACTGGGCGATATGGCGCGCGCCGTTGTTTTGGCGGCGATTGGTGTCTTTCTTCTTGTTCTGATCGCGCTCGGCGTCGTCATCGCCTCCTCGACGCGCGCCGCTGTCGCGGCCAATCGCGACATTGTCGACATACTGCACATCCTTGGGGCCAACGACACGCTGATTGCGGGAGAATTCCGTCGACGGTTTCTGTCATTCGGTCTGCGCGGCGCGCTCATCGGAGGCTGCGGCGCCATCGCATTTTTTCTACTTGCGCAACTCCTCGCCAGGCAGTGGCGCGCCACGGCAAGCGCCGATCAGATGCAAGCGATGTTTGGCGATTTCGGACTGGACCCGATTGGATACGGCCTGATCCTGGCGCTTGTTGGCGGCGTTGCCTTGCTGACCGCATGGATTTCAGAAAGAACTGTATTTCAATACCTTAAGGATGCGGACGGGTAAGAGCGACGAGGTCGCCACGGGATGACGCTGCGCAAGGGAGAGGAAGGAGGACAAGGTGTCGGGAGTATCGCAATCTGCGCGGATGTCCGGCTTCTCGGCGAGCCTCGCAAGGGGTCTGCTCGGCGGTCTGGCGCTTGTCGTCATCGTCCTGCTGGGCGGGTTCATTGTTTTCGCGCTGACTCTTGCTCGCGAAGAGCCCACGCTCGGCGTCAGGACGGAGGGGATTGTCGCCTTCACCGGCGGGTCGGACCGTGTCATCGACGCCGCCGCCATTCTGGCGCGCGGACAGGCGCAGCGTTTGCTGATCACCGGCGTCAATCGCGCTACACGCAGCTCCGTGCTTGCCAGGCTGCTACCGTTGCCACGGGACATGTTCGATTGCTGCGTCGATCTGGGCTACGAGGCTCAGGACACCGCAGGCAATGCGCGTGAAACACGGCAATGGGCGCAGGCGCATCATTTGACCCATTCCCTGATCGTCGTTACGTCGAATTACCACATGCCCCGCGCATTGCTCGAACTTTCCGCCGTCCTGCCCGGCGTGGCGCTCTATCCTTTCCCCGTCGTCAGCGAGCATGTGGACGTTGCCGACTGGACCAACGATCTGCGCGTCGCCCAGCTTGTGGGCGGCGAATACATTAAATACCTCCGCGCAATCTTTCGCATCGCCTTTGACCCCGACGCTGACGAAATCGAAACGACGCCGTTGCGACGCACCGACGCCCTGCCCTGAACCCGCCGCGCGCCGCCTTGTTCCCGCCCGCGCGGATGGCGTAAAAGACGCCCGGTTCCCCCGCAGCCCGGTCATGCCGATGCTAGTGCTTCGTTCGCTCGTTTTTCAAATCCTGTTCTTCTCGAACATGATCGTTTTGATCCTGATCTGGTTGCCGGGACTGTTCATGCGACGACAGGTGTCGCAGGAATTGGGACGCACGTGGGGACGCACAACGCTTTGGCTGCTGGATATAATCATCGGTCTGAAAATCGAATGGCGCGGCGTTGAGAATATTCCGGCCGGCCCGCTGATTGTCGCCGCCAAGCACCAGTCGATGTGGGAAACCTTCGTGTTGCCGATCCGTTTTACGGATTTCAGCTATGTTCTTAAACACGAATTAATCTGGCTCCCGTTCTTCGGCTGGTATTTGCTCGCCGCGGAACAGGTGGCGATTGATCGCGCAAGGGGCGGCAAGTTGATGCCGCAACTGGTTGAAAAAGCGCGCAGGATTTTCGCGCAAGGCCGGCAGTTATTCATCTTTCCCGAAGGCACGCGACGCCCGGCTGGCGCGCCATCGCAGTATAAGGTTGGCGTCGCCTACCTCTATGAGGCGACCGGCGCGCCGGTCTTGCCCGTCGCTGTGAACTCCGGCCTGTTCTGGCCCAAACGCGCTTTTATCATCCGACCCGGGACGGCGGTGATCGAGTTTCTGCCGGTGATTCCCCCGAGCCTCCCGCCGCGCGAATTCTTTCGTCGTCTGGAGAGCGATATCGAAACGGCCTCGAACCGGTTGATTGAAGAAGCCATCGCGAAAGACCCGACCCTCGCCGCCATGGTCGATAAGAATCGTCGAGCGTCGAAAGACGTCGGCGCCTGATCGTCCCGCGACCCGGGCCGCGCTCAGTCCTGCAACGGACCCCATGCCGGATCGCTGGCGAAACCCGGCGTCGGCACAAGAGACTCCGAACGGCCAAAAACATCCACCATGTAAATTTTCGGTCCGCCGCCGCCGCCGCTCTCGCGGAAGAACATCAGGAACAACCCGTTGGGCGCCCATGTCGGGCCTTCATTATGGAAACCTTCGGTGAGGATGCGTTCGCCGGAGCCGTCGGTCTTCATCACGCCAATGGCGAAATTGCCGCCATTCTGTTTGGTGAAAGCTATGTAATCGCCCTTCGGCGACCACACCGGCGTCGAATAGCGACCGCCGCCAAAGGAAATGCGTTTCGCCGCGCCGCCATGCGCGCCCATCACGTAAATTTGCTGCGAGCCGCCGCGATCGCTCTCGAAGGTGATTTGCGAGCCATCCGGGGAATAGGAAGGCGCCGTATCAATCGCCGCCGTATCTGTCAGTCGCGTCGTCGTTCTGGTGCGCAAATCCATGGCGTAGAGATTGGTGTTCGACCCCTCCGACAGGGACATGATGACCTTCTGACCATCCGGCGAAAAACGCGGCGAGAACGTCATGCCCGGAAAATTGCCGACAACTTCATGCTGGCCGTTCTCGATGTTCATCAGGAGAACTTTTGGTTCGCCTTCGGCGGTGAAGGCCATATAGGTCACATCGAGCGAAGAGGGAGAGAAACGCGGAGTCACCACCAATTCGTCGCCGCGCGTCAGGTAACGAACATTGGCGCCGTCCTGATCCATCATCGCCAAACGCTTGCGACGTTTGTCCTTGGCGCCCGACTCATCGACGAAGACGATACGTGTGTCGAAAAAACCCTTTTCGCCGGTGATGCGCGAAAATACCGCGTCCGAGATCAAATGCGCGACCCGACGCATATTGGCCGACTCGGTGACATATTGCTGACCGGCGACCTGTTCGCCAGTTGTGACGTCGAAGAGCCTGAATTCGGTTTTTAGCCGGCCGTCGGCGGCCCGAAGCGAACGGCCGGTGAGCACGAATTGCGCATCGAGCCCCTTGAGCGCCGGAAGATCGGGGGTCGTATCCGGCGGCGCCATCGACGTCGGGGCCTCGAGCGGCTTGAGAAACACCGAACGTTTGAAATTATTCAGCGTAACCGATGTCACCGTGCGCGCGGCGTCGTCGCCGACAAAAGGCGCGACGGCGATATTAACGGGCTGAAAGCCGCCGCCCTTCACATCAATGATGCGGCCGGCGCGCGCTGGCGCGAAGGGCGCGAAAGCCGCGCCGGCGAGAAGACCGGCGGCGGCGCGGCGGGTGATGGGGCAAATCATGTGGCGTTGTCTCTGTGTGTCTGGGAGGTAAGGGAACGAGAGGCCGTCATCAACGCTCGTCTCGGAAACGTATCGTGATGTCGCGAAGGGCTTCTTCATAGTAAGGTATGAAATCGGCGGGTATTTTCATCGGACTGCACCGGCGCACGGCCTGAAGCGCCTGTTCGCCGCGCGCGCGTTCAACAGGGTTGGCTGAGCCGTTGATCAGCCTGGGCCGACCCTCAAGCTCTCCCTCTCGCGAGAGACGAAACTCCACGACCGGGGCATAGGCGACGCCGCCCAGAGACAACGTCGACACCCAGCAGGGATGATAGTGATCGTGAATATAGGCGGCGATGCGCGATTCCATCGAGGCCGAGAGTTTTTGCGCCGCGCCCTCGGCCGCGCCAAGCGACGCCGGACTGACCTGCTGCCCCGTCGCGGCGCGCCGCTGCGGCGCCTCGCGACTCAATAGATTGGCGATGCTGGCGAGATCGAATTTCGATTTCGGCGCGCTTTCATCGCCGGATTTGGGCCGGGAGTCCTGAGCCGGCGCGTCGGCGGCCTCGGCGTCCGGTTTCTCCTTCGCCTTCTCCAGCTCTTTGCGTTTTTCGAGCAATTTGGCGATGTCGTCGGCGCGCAGCCGGGGTTTGGGCGGCTTGGGCGGCTTGGGCGGCTCCAGCGGTTTGTCCTGCGCACTGTCGATTTTGGGACGCGCCGGCGGCTTCGGCTTCACGACCTCCGCGTCCTCGGGCTCCGGCTTGTCCTCGGCGTTTGCCGCCTTCTCAAGCGGCGGCGGCGCAGGTTTATCCTGCGTCGGTCTGGGAGCTTTTTTGTCGACCGGCGAAGGTTCTTGCGCCGGCGGCGGCGCGGCGGCGCGCTTGGGGGGCTTAGGCGGTTCCGGGCTATTGTCCGAGCCGGGCTCCGGTCGGCGCGGAGCCTGTGGCGGCGGCGCAGGAACGTCCTTGTTCGCCGCATTGAGCGGCGGTTCGGGCGGCAGATCGGTTTTATCGGCGACGCGGTCGACCCGCGGCGACGGTTTGACTTCTTTGGCGGTTTTCTCGCCCTTCGTCACCGAATTCAGTTCGCTGTCCGAGACCACGTCAATCGGGATCATCTCCGGCGCATCTTCGAATTTTTCCGCTGAACCGAACAGAACGACAGCCGCAAGGAAAAGCCCAGCATGGGCGATCAGAGAGACAACGAAACCTGGTTCGGAGCGCGAAACTCTCACTTTCGCCGACTCACTTCTTCTCCTGCTCCGTCACAAGAGCGACTTTGCGGTATCCGGCGCTCGTAACCAGCGACATCACCTCGGCGACGCGCCCGTAGTTCACAGCCTTCGAACCGCGCACATAGATACGCTCGTCAAACCCCTGCTTGACGGTCTCTTTCAGTTTCTCAAGCAGTTTGTCGATCTCGACGGGCTGATCCATCAGGAACACCTGTCCCTTTTCGTCGATGGCGACGGAAACCGGCTTCTGATCGATGTTCAGGGCCCCCGCCTTGGTTTGCGGCAGATCGACGGCGACGCCGGTCGCCAGTAATGGGGCCGCAACCATGAAGATGATCAACAGGACAAGCATGACGTCGATGAACGGAGTCATGTTGATTTCCGCCATAGCGCCATAACGCGGCACGCCGCGCCGGCGACGCCGGCCGCCGCCGCCCTTGGCGGTGGAGATGGATGCGCCCATGCTGCCCTCCTCTTACGCCGCGCGGTCGCGATTGGCCGTATGCTGGTCGATCTGGCGCGACAGGATGGCGGAGAACTCGTCAGCAAAGCTTTCCATACGCGCCTGCGTTTTGGCCACGTCGCCCTGCATTTTGTTGTAGGCGATCAGCGCCGGGATCGCGGCGAAAAGGCCGATGGCGGTGGCCAGAAGCGCTTCGGCGATGCCCGGCGCGACGACCGCCAGCGAGGTGTTTTTCGACGCCGCGATGGAGCGGAACGAGGTCATGATGCCCCACACCGTGCCGAACAGGCCGACGAAGGGGCCGGCCGAGGCGACCGTCGCCAGCACCAGAAGGTTGGACTCGAGCTTCTCGATCTCGCGCACGATCGACACGTCGAGAACTTTCTCTATGCGCGCCTGAAGGCCCATGTAGCTTGATCCGGCGCTTTGGAAGGAGCGCTTCCATTCCCGCATGGCGGCGACGAACAGCGTGGCGTTGCCGATTGTCGGCCGTTCGGAGAGTTTCGTGTAAAGCTCCTCCAGCGAATTGCCGGACCAGAAACTGTCCTCGAAACGCTCCATCGCCTTGCGCACGCGGCGAAAGAGCAGCGTTTTGTCGACGATGATCGCCCAGCACCACACCGAGGCGGCGAGCAGCCCGAGCATGACGAATTTCACGACGATATGGGCGCCCCAGAACATGCTCCACACCGTGATCTCGGCGACGGCGGGATTGGCGATCGGAGCGGCGACTTCGGCTGGATTCATGATTTGTCCTTGCGGCGGCGCGGGACGCGACGATTATGTCCTGATGTCGCTTATCGCGAGCGATTTCGCCCTTTTCGGGGCCATTTTGCGCCGCACAAGGGAGGTTTAGGCGGGAGCGGTTAACAATCTGTATGGCTCGGGCCTGTTCACAAGGCCTTGAGGAAGCTCTCCCGTGCCTGCGCCGGCAGGCGCCGCGCCCGCCCGCCCTCGACGCAGACGACCCGGACCCGCGCCTTCGCCAGCAATTCGCTGTCGCGAAGAACACGCTGGTCGAGATCGACCGAAGCGCCGCCGATGGCGGAGACGGCGGTCTCGACGGTCAACAGATCGTCCATCCGGCCGGGACGCTCGAAATCCACGTCCATTTTCCGCACGACGAAGAAAATCGGCGGAGCCGTCGGACTTTCGAGCAAGTCGCGCTGCACGAGGCCCAGCGTGCGCAGCAATTCGGTGCGGCCGCGCTCCATGAAGCGGATATGCGCCGCGTG
>JBBARD010000047.1:0-19243 GCA_040399965.1 Methylocystis sp.
CCGGGATCAAAAAAGCCGGCGTAATGGACGCGAAACTCGCCGATCGCCGCATCCATCGGCGCCATTTCGGCGGCCAGATCAGCCGGAATGGCAAGGCGCTCTCGCGAGGCGAGAATGTAGAAATCGCCGGGATCGAGGATCAAACGACCCTCGCGCGCCGGGAGACGGTCCCAGTAATCGTCGATATTGTAAGCGCCAACACGATCCACATCGATCACATCAGTGTGCTTCTGGGCGCGATAGCCAACAACCCCGCCGAAGGCCTCGGCGTCCAGCGCCACCCGCAACACGACGCCGTCTCGCAGATTGAGCGGACCATCGACCAGCGGCGAGCGACGGTGCAACTCAGCAAGTTCGTTGTCCGAAAGCGCCGCTGCGCCGGGCGACGCCTGCGCACGAAAACGAAGCTGGTTCAATCGAGAGCCCTGACGCACGCGCACGGAAAAACTGCGTGGCGAAACTTCCGCATAGAGGGGGCCGACGTAACCCGGCGCGACCTCGTCGAACCGATCGCCATGATCGGTGATCAGGCGGGTAAAAATATCGAGGCGGCCTGTGGAGCTTTTGGGATTCGCTGCGCCCGTGACATCAGCGCCTAGCGCCAGGCTCTCCAGCAAGGGCACGACGTAAAAACAGCCGCGCTCGAGCACCGCGCCGTCGCCCTCCAGAGAAATCTCGTCGTATTTGAGCGCCGAGAGCAACTCTCCAACCCGGCGCGCCTTGCCAGGCAAAAAGCTGGCGCGGACGCGCCACGCTCTGGGGCCAAGCCGAAGATCGAGGCTCGCCGGCTGAACCTGCCCGTGCGCCGGCGGAGCCGCGAGGCGGATGGCGCCCGACCCGATCATCGCCTCGATTTGCCGGCTGGACAGCACCCTGCTCATAAAATCTTCCCGCTTACCGCCCTGCCTGCGATGGCCTTTCCCCGCATTAGCGATAATCTCCGGACGGTTTCAAGCAGAACAAGGCCCTCTCGGCCGCCGCCCGCAAAACCTTCCACGGTTTTTGACCGGACCGGGTTGCAGGGGCGAAAATCCGGGCGTTAAAAGACCTTGAGGTTCGGAGGATACGCTCCGGGCGCATTGCTAGGGAAAATTCATGGCCGCCGACGCCGCCCGCAGGAAACTCAGACCCGCCACCCAGCTTGTGCATGGCGGCGCGACCCGCTCTTCCTTTGGCGAATTGTCGGAAGCGATGTTTCTGACCCAAAGCTTCGCCTATCCAACGATGGAGGCGGCGGAAGCCCGCTTTAAGGGGGAGGAGCCGGGCTTTATCTACTCGCGCTTCTCCAATCCCACTGTAGCGATGTTCGAGCAACGCATGTGTCTGCTCGAAGGGGCCGAGGCGGCGCGAGCGACAGCAAGCGGCATGGCCGCCGTCACCGCCAGCTTGCTGGCGCAACTCAGGGCGGGAGATCATGTCGTCGCCGCACGGGCGCTGTTCGGTTCCTGCCTCTACATCGTCGAAAATCTATTGCCGCAATTCGGCGTCGCCACCACGCTGGTCGACGGCGCCGATCTAACGCAGTGGAAAAACGCCGTGCGCAAGGAAACCAGGGTTTTTTTCCTCGAAAGCCCGACCAATCCCGGCCTCGACGTCTACGATCTCCAGGCCATCGCCGACATCGCCCACAACGCCGGGGCGCGACTGGTCGTCGACAATGTCTTCGCCACGCCAATGCTGCAAAAGCCTTTCGAGTTCGGCGCGGATATGGTCGTTTATTCGGCGACAAAACATATCGATGGACAGGGGCGCTGTCTGGGTGGGGTTATTCTGGCGTCGCAGGCTTTGATCGAAGAAAGCATCCATAATTTCCTGCGCCAGACAGGCCCGGCGATGTCGCCGTTTAACGCTTGGGTGATGCTCAAGGGTCTTGAAACCTTGCCGCTGCGCGTTGCGAGGCAAACCGAGAGCGCCTCGAAAATCGCCGATTTTCTGGCCGAGCAAATCGGAATCGCCCGCACGCTCTATCCCTTCCGCAAGGATCATCCGCAAGCGGCGCTGGCGCGGCGGCAGATGACCGGCGGCGGAACGCTGGTGAGTTTCGATGTCGTCGGCGGCAAGGCAGCGGCCTTTCGGTTGGCGAATGCGCTGGAGGTGATCAAGATCTCCAATAATCTTGGCGACGCCAAGAGTCTGATTACGCATCCAGCAACGACGACGCACCAGCGTCTGACGCCAGAAGCGCGCGCCGCCATGGGCATTGGCGACGGCATGTTGCGACTGTCGGTGGGACTTGAGGATGTCGACGATCTAATCGACGATCTTGGCGCTGGTCTTGCAGCGGCGGCGCGCGGCTGAGTCGACGCTAACGTCATCGCGCAAGAAAACGAAAAGCCCCGTCCGAGCCATGAACTCGAACGGGGAAGTTTAACACGCCTCGCGCCGGGAGGGTTCGCGAGGAGGTGACGCGTCGCCGAAACAGGCGAGGCGGAACATGGCGCCGATCAGAACGCTGGACGGCGCAATACATGCGCTGCAGCGAGGGTCCAACTGCGTATAAAGATCAGGAGAGGATCCCGATCTCCAGCGGTCATTCACGGTGCTTTCGTATCCTGCGCGGCGCAATATCCGGCTGCTCGCCCAGAAAGGCGATCATCAGAAACCATGCGAAAATCATTGCTCCGGCGATTTCGAGGCTGGCGCCGTTGAATATTTCCATCATGCTGTTGGCTCCACGACAGTTTACGTGCGGGCGATCAGAGGTGAACGCGCAGCGATGCAAGGAGAAACATCGCCACGCGATCCTCTCGCCCCGGCAAGGGGCATGCTGCTCCGCGCCCACAAGGGGAAAATGGCGCGAAGCAACTGCTTGCCTTCATGACCAGAACGGTCATGAAGCGTCGCGTCGGCGCTGCGCAGTCCGCCACTGTCGATTGCAGAATGTTGCCCTCGACAGGCGCGGCGTCGACGCAAGGCTTGGAGAACAGGGCCGGCGCGATGGCGCCGTTCGTCAACGGTTAAGGAGTGAAACCGTTGAGGCCTGTTCGTACAGAACTCATGCGCCGCCATCAGGAGTCGGGCGCGAGAAACGCGCTCGTCGTTCGAGATCGATGAGCCGTATCTCACCCTCGGGACGACGCGTTGACGCGGGCGAAAGCATGCCCGGAGCAAGAAGATCCAGCGCGCGAGGAGCAGAGTGTCGGACCCCGCCCCCCCGCCCGAATTCATGCGTCGCGGCGACCGAGATTTTTTGACGATCAATTGACTTTTTCTGGACGAGCATGAGCCCTCCTCGTCACCGCAGCATATCGGCGACAGATCTCAATTGCTTGTGTTTGCGAGCATTAGCCGCCCACGCCGACAAGACTGTTCAAGAAGATGAGATCAGGAAAAAGCTGGAGGCGCGCGCGCCTGACGGGCGTAATCAAGCGACGTCGTCGGAAGGACGGGATCTCGTGGACGCCCCTGCGCCGGAAGCCACTGCGCAGATTGCGCGTCAATGACGATTGCGCCTGAAGCGACAGAAGAAACGCCATCGCAATACACTTGGCAGAGCGCACAGGACTGATTCTGGGTGTGCGACAGCGGCGCTTTTGATGAGTCAGACTTATCTGACTGACATAGCTTAAACGAAACCCCACCTAGATCGATCGTCCCGGCGACAGCCAAACTCCCGGCGATCGGCGCCAACACCTGGAAGGTGAGGGCCAATGCGAACAGGAGGATTTGGAGCCGGGTACGGCGCATGAAAATTTCCAACAGCCACAGGTGGCATGGCGACAAAATATCTAAAGCAAAGTTTCATACTTCAGGCAAGCGAAATATGCTTCACGCGATAACGCGCGGCACAGCCAATGAGTTCAACCCCAACGAGACTGCAACAGGGCGCAGGAGGCGGTTTAGCCTGAAGATAGATGTTACCTCCATTCTCCCCATCCGTCTTGCAGCCGAAACTGTTTATCTCCCGCTGCGCCTTCAAACAGGCGCAGCGGGAGTTCCATTCATCCCCAACAATACAGATCTTGAGCAAAAGATCTGACTCGGGACCATTTCGGCGCCAGAACTTGCCTCAGTATTTAGCAATAACCGGCGCGCTATTATCGAAATTGAAATGGTAATTCACGCCCGCTCTCACCATATTCCAGCGTGTATTATTGTTAATGTTGGTGAGCTGGTTTCCGGTCTGGCCCCAGGGATTGCTGTTTCCGCCAGAGACGTTTGTGTAAAGATATTCCGCCTTGACGGACCAGTTCGGCATGAACATCCATTCCGCGCCGCCGCCAGCCGACCAGCCGACCTGGGTCGTGGATTGCTGATAGCCAGAGTTATACTGAACTGAGGCGTAGGCAAAACCAGCCGTTCCATAAAGCAAGAGCGACTGTATCGGCGTTACGCCAATGCGGCCGCGCACCATGCCAAACCATGGGATCGACTTGTCGCCGCCGACAGGACCCAACACAGATCTAACCTGACCACGCATCGAGATATTCGTCAGCAAACCATATTGATTGTTACCGGCGCCCGAGCCGAGCGTCGTTCCCTGAAAATCAGCTTCGGCGCCAACCACGAACATCGGGCTCAACTGATAGTTGAAACCAATCTGCCCACCGCCAAGCACGCCGCCGCTCACGGAATTGGGCGCGCGGAAATTAGTGACGCCTCCGTTCACAAAATCCGTATTCCACACGCTGCTGTCGCCGCCACCCGCGCCCCAACCGCCGCCAACGTTCAAACCAGCGTAGAAGCCCGTCCACAGCGGCGCAGGCGGGGCATCCGGCGGCGCTTTCTTCGTCGCGAGATCGGCGGCGGACGCCGTAAATGAGAGTGCAAGGAGCGAAACGCTCGTCAGAAAAATCTTTTTCATGATTTTGTCCTTGTGCCTGTGCAGGTTTTTTCAGTTACCTCATTACCCGGACGTATCGTCCGGATCAGGGATGGATGATGTCCGAGAAGGAAATGTCGGGCAGCCCGCCTGTCGCTGGGGCAAGTCCCGGTATGGGAGAAGTCGGCGCCGGAGCTGGCGCCGATACCGGCGCAGCGAGGCTGGCCGTCCGGGCCGGGGCTTTTTGTCCTGCGCCTGAGGCAAAGGATTGATACCCGGCGACGGGCGCAGCCTTGTAAGTCGCCGTCGGCGTTGCAAGAGCGTTCGCGTCGAAACCGGGGCCCGAAAGGGGCGCGCCTGTGATGGATGTCGTTGCGCCCCATGCGAAATGATAGTTCACGCCAGCGCGGATCGTGTTCCAGGCCGACTGGTTATTGACGTTCATCGGGATCGGCGCACGCAAGGATGGATAGAAACCCCAGACCGTCGACGGGCCGCCGTAAATATTCGTATAAAGATATTCGAATTTTGTAGACCAGTTGGGCAGGAACATCCATTCGACGCCGCCGCCGGCCGTCCAGCCAGTTTGCAGCGAGCCATTGGGCGCAAGACCATTGCGCGAGACATCGCCATAGGCGAAACCCGCCGTTCCGAACAACAGCACCGAGGGCAGGACGGCGACGGCGGCGCGCCCGCGAACGGTTCCAAACCAGTTCACCGACGTGCCCATGGAATAGCCCCATCTGTTATCGTAGAAAGCGCTGTTGTCGATGCTGCTGCCGCTGCCCATCGTCGTTCCCTGAAAATCGGTCTCGACGCCCGCGACGAACATTGGCGAAAACTGATAATTATATCCGATTTGCAGGCCGCCGAGAGCGCCGGCGGGTATGCGGTTTGAAACGCCATTATTGAAGCCGGTGGCGTACCAATTATTGTTGTTTCCGCCACTGGCGTTCCAGCCTCCGCCAATGTTCACGCCGGCGTAGACCCCCGTCCAGAGCGGCGGCAGATCGGCCATTGGAGCCGGGCCTTTTCTTGATGCCAGATCGGCGGCGGAGACCGAACCGGTCATGAGCGCCAGCGCCAGAGCTTTGAGTGAGATTGAATAAAGCGTTTTCATGGGACCAGGTCCTTTCGAAACTTTGCTGTCGCGACTTTTCGCAGTGTTGTTTCCCTTGGTGGCGCTCAGTAACCGCTGCCGTAACCGCCGCCGGAATTGTTCTGGCCATAGGCGCCGGAGTTTCCGAGTTGGCTGGCGCTGATCCTCGCATCCTTGCCGCCATCGAAATCGTATCGGATGCCGGCGAAATAGGTGCGTTGCGGATAGGGGTTCGGATTGACATAGGCCTTGTAGCTGCCGAGGTTGTCGATGCCGACGGTCGCCGTCCAGTCCTTGGCGAATTTGTAATTCGCCTTGACGTCAAAGAAGAGATAGGCGCTGTCGGTGTTGCCGTAGTTGTTATGGTTGAAGTCGATATTCGCCAGGGTGACAAACGCTCCGGAAGCGTAGCGCGTGCCGAAAGCGAAAGACATGTCATCCGATGGGGTATAGGTCAGCACCGAGCGAATGCGAATGCGCGGGATACGCGGATACTGATTGCCGGCGATCAAGGGTCCGTTGGCGAAACAGACGCCCGGCCAGCAGGGTGGATTATTGCCGATGACGTTGCCGACAAAATACGGCGCCACCGCCTGATTATTGGCCGTTATATGCGCGTCCGTGAAAGTGATGCTGCCCGAGTAATCGAGCCCCTTCACCAGCATATCCTTCGTCACCAGCTCCGCCTCGACGCCACGGAAGAAAGCCTTGCCAATATTGGCGTTCTGGGAAACCACCGTTCCGAAGGGATTTAGAGTCGATTGGGAGAAGATGGCGTTCCAGCGATCTTCCATAAACAGACTGATGCGCGGCTCCAGAAGCCCGACGGCGCCGTTGAAGGCGTCGACCTTTCGATATTTGCCTGTCAGATCATAGGCGGAGGAGACTTGCGGCTGCAGATTGGGGTTATTGACGACAATTGAGCCTGTCCCGGCGGTATTCTGGAACAATTCGCCCACGGTCGGCATGCGATAGGCGCGACCGAACGATCCGCGGAGGTTGATCTCCTTGGTCATCTGGTATTCGACCGCAGCTTTCGGCTGAAAACCGTTTTTCGACGATGTTGGATAGCCGGCGCCTGTCGCATTGGCTGGGACAAATTGTGAAAACGCCGAATAGGGAGCGTTCGCGCCGGCTGGCAAGCTGATGCTGTTAAGACCGCCACTGGCGAATTGACCATTAGAGGCGTTCCAGTAATCGTTGCGAGCGCCTAGCGTCACTTTCCAGCTCGGCAACACCTTCCAGACATCCTGCAGGTAAACGCCGTTCAGCGTGGTTTTGCCGCCACTCGAATTATATGTGCCCAGGTTATAGTTGCTTGGCCAGAAGGAGGTGTAGGTTTGATTCTGGTTGAGCGAATACTGGTCGCTATGCGTGCCGAAAGAAACCTCATGCTTGCCGAAATAATTTCCCTCCGGGCGATAGATAAACCGCGTATCGCCTGTTCTCCAGTAGGTTCCGTCGAGCTGTGTGTTCTGTCCCGTCGGATTGACAATGAAATTGCGCGGAAAACCTTGCGCATTGCGGGCGGTGCTGGGCAAAAACCCGTAGTTGGTGCTTTGATTGCTGAAATCGCGCAGATAGTTATAGGACGTCAGCGTGAAATCGTAGTCGAATACGCCGCCACTATCTCTTTTAATGGTGAGCGCGTTCATTGCATGTTGAGCGCCGGCATGGGCGGGACGGCTCGCGCCCGCCGCATTGGTGAAGGGCCCGACCTGTAGCAGCGTGTTGTTTCCCTGCGTATTATAGATCGGCACGCCGTTGAGAGTCGTAATCCAGGCCTCTGAGTTCGTGTCCGACATCTGCGTCCAGAAGCCGCCCATATATTCGATGCGATCCTTGTCGGTGAAATCGTAGGACATTCTGACTTTCGCCAGATCCTGCAACTGATGCACCGCGCCGGCAGAGCCTGTAATGACGCGCGGCACGCCATACATGTTGAAATCCTGATACCCGCCAAAGAAGGGAACGCCTCCTGTTCCCGGCTGCAATTGATTGCCGGAGAATGTCATGGGCTGGCTGGATGCGTCGAGATGGTTATAGACGAGAATGTAGCGGAAATCGTTCAGACGATCGCCATAGAAAATATTGATATTCCCGTTCAGCGGAACCGAACTGTGGTTATAAAGGCTCCACTGTTGAGCGGCGCCAATGCCGCGAATGTGTATCTCCCGCGCATCCGGCATTTTGGTGTGCATATTGATCACGCCGCTGACCGAGTTGCCCTGATAGAGCGCTGAGAACGGCCCGTAGATCACGTCGATGCGGTCGATTTCTTCCGGCGAGACAAAACCCCAGCGCGGCGGGGTATTAAAGCTGTTTCCGAGAAGGTTCGAAAGCAGTACGCCGTTAGCGTAGACCAGAGTGTTGGCGCTTTCTGTCGGGCCGTTCGTGCGTAGAGTGACGATCGCGTTATTGTCGCCGATATAACGTTCACGGATCATGACCGAGGGAAGATATCTGAACACCTCCGCTGAGGTCAGAACGTTCACCGTCTTGTTGATGTCCTCGCGGGTGCGGCTCGCAACCACCGCCGGGATGTTCGTCGGCACGCCCCGTGAGAATGGCGCGGGTTTTGGCTCCGCGTAGCGATCGACAACGGGCGACACCGTCGCCGTCGTAACGACCGGCGAAGGACGGGAGACGGATGAGGGACGCGGCGCGCCGGTCCCGGTCCCGCGACCGCTGCTGGCGTTCGCAACCCGCGCGCCTGTATTGCGGCCGGCTCCGGGATTAGCGGAGGGTTTGCCGCCGCCGCTTCGTGCGCCGCCGACATTGATGGTGGGAAGCGCCTGCTGGGCCTCGGCGTAGGAACCGCAAGCGAGGCTCAGCGTGAGGATGGAGACTCCAAGGGCCAGAGATGAGCGTGACATTTTCTTGTTCCTGTCAGGACATGGGGCGGCGCGTTGCCTTGCCCGAACTCCACGCGCAAGGCATAGGGAAGTCGAGAAACGCACAACGTCGAATTCAGAGTTTGATGATTTTGCTCAGGCTGTTCGCCTGGGGAACCAGCAACGTCCGGGCAATTCAATTAACTCCACGCCCGGAGGTCTCTTCTGTCAGCCCACAGGCGGAGCGGTAGGACTCCAGTCGGAGAACAAGCCCGACGAATTTTTTAGTAACGGTCCATGCCGTGTAAATGAAACTATCGTCGGCGGATTTTCCAGCCGGGGCGTCAACAACGCGACAACCATACCCAAAAAACCCGGATCGCCCAGCGTATTCTGCCGCGATTTACCCGAGCAAATAAAGCAACACTCTGCATGATGTGCATGGGCGTCTTGCGGTGCGCCGCTCTCATGATCCCGATCGCAATGGGCGCCCAAAACCGCGAGAGCGAATGACCTTGGCGTGATGTCGGGGTTTTTCCCGATCGCCGACGCCATGGCGAGAAACCCGAAACCCTTCATCGCCAGGAAGCAAAGCATCGCCACCGCAAAAAAGGTGCGGTTTGAGCGAATCAAATTTGCCATTGACGATTTCATACAGTCAGGATGAAAACCTAACCTGCCCTGGTCAACGACTATGCAACGAGCGGATCTGACTACGCAGTTCGGTGTTGCAAGGAAGGCACGCCTTTATGGCTTAACAGAGACAAACGCGGCGAATTCATGTCGCGATCCTGCCGGGCCTTTTTTTTGACGCATCCGTAAACCGGGTTCCGCCCCAAAAAAATAGCTCGAATCAACAAATAGATGCCGGCGCGGCGAATCGGCGGCGGCGCCTCCGCCGTTGGATCTTCTCCAAAGGCCCTCCTGCCCTACATGACTTCTTATGTATTCCTCGACTACAAATCATATCCGTGTAACAGCCCTGCCGGATTACCTGCCCGATCGCTCCGACCCTGAGCAGGGCCGTTACTTCTGGGCCTATACAATCGAAATCGCCAACCTCGGAACCTGTCGCGTACAATTACTCTCGCGCCATTGGATCATCATCGACTCCTGCGGTCGTCGCGAAGAAGTTCGCGGTCCCGGCGTTGTGGGAGAGCAGCCCGTGCTTGAGCCTGGGGAATGTTTCCGCTACGCCTCCGGCTGTCCGCTATCCGCGCCCTCGGGCATCATGCAGGGCGCTTACCGCATGATCGATGAAGCGGGGACAGCCTTCGATGTCGAGATTCCGGCTTTTTCTCTCGATAGTCCTCACGCCAACCCGACTCTGAACTAATGACAGCCCTCGAGCGCGCCATCGACATTACAGGCCAACTTGTCGCCTTCGACACCGAGAGCGCCAAAACCAATCTACCGCTGATCGATTTTGTTGCGAACTACCTTAGGGAACAACAAGTTCCATTCATTCGCGCGCCAAACGCCGCAGGCGACAAGGCGGCGATCTTCGCCACCATCGGCCCTGATGCGCCGGGAGGCGTGTTGCTTTCGGGCCATACGGACGTTGTGCCGGTCGCCGGACAGGACTGGAGCGGCGATCCTTTCGTGCTGAGGCGTATGCGGGATCGCCTGTATGGCCGTGGCGCAGTCGATATGAAGGGTTTCGGCGCGGTCTGTCTCGCGATGATTCCAGAATTCAGACAGGCCCGACTTACCCGACCAATTCATATTCTGCTGAGTTACGACGAGGAGACAACCTGTCGCGGTCCGCTTGATCTTATCGCACGACTCGGCGTCGATCTGCCCAAACCGGCGGCGGTGATCGTTGGCGAGCCCACCTCCATGCAGGTCGCCGACGCCCACAAAAGCGTCACGACGTTCGTGACGCGGGTGACCGGTTTCGAAATCCACTCAGCCAACCTTCATCGCGGCGTCAGCGCGGTCCATGTAGCCTGTCAACTTGTCTGTGAGCTGGAGCGCATCGGCGCCGATCTGCAAGCCGCGGGCGATCCGTCCGGCCGTTTCGATCCGCCTTGGAGCAGCGTGCATATTGGCGTTATTCATGGCGGAACGGCTCGCAACATTGTCGCCGGAAACTGCGCCTTCGAATGGGAAGTGCGTGGATTGCCGGGAACTCGTGGAGCGCTTGTCCGCGATCGGCTGGAGGCATACGCCGACGAGCTGCGGCGAACCCGGTTCGCCGGATTCCCCCACGCCGGGATCGAGACCGTGATCGAAAATGAAGTGCCGGGCCTCTCGCCCGAGCCCGGCTCGCCCGCGGAAACGCTCGCCCTGCGACTGGCCCGTCGCAATGCGACGATCGCGGTGCCCTACGCGACCGAGGCCGGGCAGTTTCAGCAGGCGGGCGTTCCGACTGTCGTCTGCGGACCAGGTCGTATCGATCAGGCCCATCAGCCTGACGAATATATTGAAATCGAACAAATTTCCGCCTGCGTTGACTTTATGCGCCGGCTAGCTGCGGAATTGTCGGCCTGAGGGTCAGCACACCCAAACCCACTGATCATACCACCAATGCCAGCACCCGCCCCGATAGACCGGCAAAAAGCCGCCATGGATCGCGCCATCGGCACCGCCATGGCGTGAGGCTCCAGAGATCGCAGGGTCTTCCCGCCAGTTACGGCAACAGCCCTCTCCGGCGTTCCTGCGCTCTGTGATTTCGGGATCTGCGGCGAGCGCGGAAATTGCCAAAAGCGTCGCCACAATCAGCGTCAAATCCCCGATCGCCCTTCGCATGCCTCGCTTCCCCCGCCGCTCGCCGAACTGAATCGGGTAAGTTTATGCGCCGGAGCCTGTCCGAAGGCGCCGCGCGCCATTGCTTTCGTGAGGTGAGCGGCTATAGTCCGCGCCCATTCAAACGCCCCGCCGGCGCGATGACGCACGGCCGGCTCTCCAACACGAGACAGTGCTATGAACCTGATTCCGGAAGCGATGGCGCAAACTCCCCAGCCGACGCCGCCGGCGCCCCCGGCGGCCCCGGCCGCAGCTCCGGAGGCTCCGACTTCTTCGGGCTCCGTCGCGCCCGGCGGGCCGGTTGATCCAACAGCCCCGCCCCCCCCAACCTTGCCAGAGATGTTTTCTCAGCTGGTGCCAATCTTTGTTGTGATGGGCATTGTATATATCTTGGTGATCCGTCCGAGAGCGCGTCGTGAACGCGAGCAGCTTTCCGCCCTGCGCAATGTGCGCCGGGGGGACACTGTGGTCACGAATGGCGGCATTATCGGCAAGGTTACGAAATCGATCGACGACAACGATGTAGAGGTCGAAATCGCCCCCAACGTTCGGATCAGACTGGCGCGCGCCAATATCACCGAGGTTCGCGCCAAGGGTGAGCCTGTGAAGGATGCGCCGTCGACGAAATCCTGAGCCCGCGCAAGGGGCCCGCGCCAGACGCATCGACCTTTCTGGCGCGCGACGCGCCGCACGCCCCTCCCGCTGGCCATAGCTGAAAGAATTACGCGACGATGCTCCGATTCTCGAAGTGGAAAACTATCGCCATCATGCTGATGACGCTCGCTGCGGTCTTCGTGGTGGCGCCAAGCATGTTGACGCCGGCGCATTACGAAGCGTTGAAGTCGCATCTACCGTCCTGGCTGACGCCGCCCACGATTGTGCTGGGCCTCGACCTTCAGGGCGGCTCGCATGTGATGCTTGAAGTCGACAAGACCGATATCATCAACACCCAGGTAAAAAACCTCCGAGACGACGTGCGGCGCATCCTGCGCGAGGAAAAGGTTGGGATCACGGGCGGCATTGGCGCGACGGCGCGCGGCGTGCAACTGCGCGTCGCAGATGCGGCGGATCGCGAGAAAATCCTGCCGAAACTGCGACTGCTGCGAAACGGCTTCAGCGCTCGTCTCACAGGCGGACCGGCGCCGCTTGAGATCGAGGACGCCGGTGACGGCTTGATCCGCGTCACGGTCACCGATGTCGGCGTCACCGATAAGATGCGCCATGCCGTCGATCAGTCGATCGAAGTGATCCGTCGCCGCGTCGACGCGCTTGGCACTCGCGAACCCTCAATCCAGCGTGAGGGCGACGACCGCGTCATCGTTCAGGTGCCCGGCCTGCAGGATCCAGAACAACTCAAGACTATCCTGGGACAAACAGCCAAACTGGAGTTCCGTCTTGTCTCCGAACCGGGCCAGAATCCGGCCGAGACCGAGGAACTTGATCAGCAGGACGGCGCCGGAAAAGTCGCCGTCGAAAAGCAGGTGATGGTTCAGGGCGAGGATCTCACCGACGCCCAACCCGGCTTCGATCAGCAGCGCAGCGGCGAACCGGTGGTGAATTTCCGATTCAATATCCGAGGCGCGCAACGCTTCGGCGAGGTGACATCGAAGAACGTCGGTCGACTCTTCGCCATTGTGCTTGATAACAAGGTGATTTCTGCGCCGCGCATTCTCACGCCGATCACCGGAGGCTCGGGCCAGATTTCCGGTCGTTTCTCCGTCGAGGAAGCCAATAACCTCTCGATCCTGCTGCGCGCCGGCGCCCTGCCCGCCAAGCTGAACATCGTCGAGGAACGCACTGTCGGCCCCGGTCTCGGTCAGGACTCGATCGACGCCGGCAAGCGCGCCGCCTATGTCGGCGCCGGACTCGTCGTTCTTTACATGCTAATCACTTACGGAGTGTTCGGGGTCTTCGCCAATCTGGCCTTGTTTGTCCATATCGCCTTCATCTTCGCCGGTCTTGTGCTGCTTGGCTCGACGCTGACGCTGCCCGGCATCGCCGGCATTGTGTTGACGATCGGCATGGCCGTCGACTCCAACGTGCTGATCTATGAACGTATCCGCGAAGAACATCACGCAGGGCGCTCGATCCTCGCGTCCCTGGACGCCGGCTTCAATCGCGCCTTCGCGACCATCGTTGACTCCAACGTCACGATGTTCGTCGCGGCGGCGATCCTCTATTTTTTGGGCACCGGACCGGTGCGCGGCTTCGCAGTGTCGCTGGCGCTGGGCATTCTCACGACGATCGTCACCGCCGTGACCATGACGCGCATGATGATCGCAGTCTGGTACCACTACGCGCGTCCGACGCGCCTGCCGATCTGAAGAGGCGGAACACACGATGAAACTCCTGCGCCTCGCTCCGGAGAACACAAAATTCCCCTTCATGCGCTTTCGGCGCGTGAGCTATCCATTCTCGGCGCTGTTATCGCTGATCGCGGTTGCGTTGTTTATCTTCAAGGGGATGAATTTCGGCATCGACTTCGCCGGCGGCACGGTCATCGAATTGCGCGCCAAGAGCGGATATGCGGAAGTCGGAGCGCTGCGCACCCTGGGCGAAAGCCTCAAGCTCGGCGATATCGAGGTGCAGGGATTTGGCAATCCCGCCGACGCGACGCTGAGATTCGGCCTGCAGCCCGGCGGCGACGTCGCTCAGCAAGCGGCGGTCGATAAGGTTCGCGGCGCAGTCGGCGCCGATTACGACCTCCGCCGCGTCGAGGTTGTTGGCCCGCGAGTCTCCAACGAGCTGGTGCAATCCGGCACGCTCGGCGTAGTGCTGTCGATTCTCGCCGTGCTGAGCTACCTGTGGTTTCGCTTTGAGTGGCAGTTCGCTGTCGGGGCTGTGATAGCCACCATGCACGACTTGCTGCTCACGGTCGGCTTCTTCTCGATCACCCAACTCGAATTCAATACGACCTCGATCGCCGCGATTTTGACCATCGTCGGATATTCGCTCAACGAAACCGTCGTCGTTCTCGATCGTATTCGCGAGAACATGCGCAAATACAAGAAAATGTCGACAGCGCAGATGGTCGACATGTCGATCAACGCCGTATTGCCGCGCACGATCATGACCGCGACCACCGTGATGCTGGCGCTGCTGGCGCTGGTGGTTTTCGGCGGTCAGGTTATCCGGTCGTTCTCGCTGGCGATGATCTGGGGCATTTTCGTCGCAACCTATTCCTCGATCTTCATATGCTCGCCTATGCTGATTTACCTTGGCCTTCGCAATGAAGAGGGCGACCGCCTGGCCGCCAGACCTGATGCCGAAGCGACCAGTCTGCCGGCCTCGACATTGCCGCTACTTGAGGCCGGCGCCGCCGAGCCGCCGAAACGCCCACCACCGACGCGTAAAACAAGCGGTCGGGCGAACGCCGCGCGTACGAGACGTTCTTGAGCGGGGCTGCGGAAAAGTCAGGCGGCTATGTGCCCGGTCGTCACCGGGTCGAGGATTATGGCGGCGGAGGTTTTCGCTTCGCAGACATGTCGCACCGAGGATCGATCCTTGCCCTGCCGACTGGCGTGCGCGCCATCCCCGCCCTCAGCCATGCCGATATCGACGCAGGACTGATTGATCAAGCGTTGTCTGAGTCTGACGGACTCGATGTGCTGATTATTGGCTCTGGCAAGGAACTCCTCCCACTCGCCGCCGCGCTGCGCGCTCGACTGCGGGACGCCGGCGCCGGTTGCGAGACCATGGCGACGGGGGCCGCCGTGCGCACCTATAATCTGCTGCTGGACGAAGGCCGCCGGGTCGGGGCGCTGCTCATCGCTGTTGACTGAGAACGATGTCAACAACGCGCCAGGACGATTACGATTACTGCGAACGCCTGGTGCGGGAGAATGATCGCGAGCTGTGGCTCGCCTGCCTGTTCGCGCCGGCGCCAGCGCGTAAATACATTCATGCGATTTACGCTTTCGTGATCGAGACTGGCGAAGTGCGCCAGAAGGTCTCTCAGCCTCTGCTGGGCGAAATGCGACTTCGATGGTGGCGCGACATCATTGACCCGGACGCCTCGACACCCGCCGAGGCCCCGCCGGTCGCCGCCGCCCTGCTCGACGCCGCCAAAAATTTCGATCTGCCGCGCGACGAGTTCACAATGCTCCTCGATGCGCGCATTTTCGATCTGTACGACGACCCCATGCCAACCGTGGCTGCGCTTGAGGACTATTGCCGGGCGACGGCTGCAGCGCCGATCCGCTGGGCAGGAAAAATCCTCGGGGCCAGCAGCGCAAATTCAATCGCCGCGTTCGAGGACGCCGGCCTTGCGCTGGGGCTGACAAAAATTCTGCGCGGGCGCTCCATCGCCTTCATCCCCCGGGAGTTACTTGCGACCGACAGCCAAACAACCGCGCGGCGACAACTCGCCGCTCTCGCCAGGGACAAATACGACAATGCCCGATCCGCAGCTGGTCTCCTGACCGCCGCTCGGGAGGCCTTGCTGCCTGCGGCGACCGTTCCGCTGTATCTGGAGCAACTGGCCAGAACCGGCTACGATCCCGATGTCGCCCTCTCCGAGCCGTCGCCGTTGCGCCGGCAGTGGCGTTTGTGGCGCGCATCGCGCGGCGGCGGACTCTGACTCCGGCGACGTCGCTAATGGATCAAAACTGATGACCGCCCTGCCTGAACCCTACGATTACGAACGTCGCCGCCTGCGTCTTGACACACTCATCCTGTTGCGCTGGATCGCCATCGCTGGCCAAACATCGGCGCTGGTTTTCGTCTATTATTTTCTGGATTTCGAATTTCCGATCGGACTGTGCCTCGTCTTCATCGTCGCCTCAGCGACCCTGAATTTCGGATTGAGCTTCGGCACCTCGGGAAGTTTCCGGCTCGGCGACATCGAGGCGGCCGTATTGCTGGGGTATGACATTATACAGCTAGGATTTCTGCTCTACCTTACGGGCGGCCTGACCAATGGTTTCGCCATGCTGTTCCTCGCCCCCGTCACGATCTCCGCCGTTTCCCTGCCGCGCAATATGACGTTGCTGCTCGGCATTTCGATGATGGCGGTGGCGACCTTTCTGTTTGTCGAATACTGGCCGTTGCCGTGGTACGAAAACGAAAAGCTTGTCTTTCCGATGCTCTATCGCGCCAGCATACTGGCGGCGCTGGGTTTGAGCGCCGCATTTATCGCGATCTATGCGACACGCGTCGCCGAAGAAAGCCGCCTGCTTGAGACGGCGCTTGCGGCGACTGAACTGGTGCTCGCACGTGAACAACATCTTTCTCAACTCGATGGGCTCGCCGCCGCCGCAGCGCATGAACTCGGCACGCCGCTCGCGACAATCACCCTGATCGTCAAGGAGTTGCAGAAAATGGGGTCCGACGTCTCTCCGCAATTACGCGACGATTTCACGTTGCTTGCGCAGGAGACCGCCCGCTGTCGTGAGATATTGGGCAAACTCACCTCGCTCAACTCCGCCGATGAAGGCGGAGTGATGAACATTCTCTCGATCGACGCCCTCGTCCAGGAAGCGATCGATCCCCATCGCGCCTTTGATGTGAAAGTCGAGGTGTCGAAACACGGCTCCGGACCGCCTCCGGCGCTGCTCCGCAACCCTGGTCTGATTTACGGTCTGGGCAATCTCGTCGAAAATGCTATGGACTTCGCAAAATCCCGGGTGCGCATCGACGCTATGTGGAGCAGCTCCCTGATCGTCATCACGATCGAGGATGATGGGCCGGGATTTTCACCTGCGGTGCTGGCGCGACTGGGCGAACCCTATCTGCGGGGACGGCCGACGGATCGTCGCACCAAGAAGGAAGAGCAATCTGGCCTTGGGCTGGGACTCTTCATCGCCAAAACCCTGATTGAGCGCTCGGGCGCGATTGTCGACATGACCAATGTCTCCCAACCGCGCAGCGGCGCCATCGTCCGGATGACGTGGCCCCGGGCCACCATCGAGATCACTGGAGCCTCCGCCGTATCGACGGATTAGACCCCTGGCCTCTCGTTCATAACTGGGGTCAGAATCGACTTGAGAAGGCATATCCGCTAGAATCTTGTTGATTGGGTGGAGAGATGACAGAATCAGAGCACGACAACAAAAACTCCGATGAAGACTTCAGCCAGGCAACGGATGACGCCCTGCAGGCGCCCGCTTTGCCCGAAGATCGGACCTTGCTCATACTCGACGACGATCGGCCCTTCCTTTCGCGACTGACGCGAGCAATGGAGCTGCGCGGCTTCACGGTGACCGCCTGTGAGACAGTCGCTGATGGATTGGCTGCGCTGGACACGGAACCCCCATCATTCGCAATCATCGACATGCGTCTGGGAGACGGCAACGGTCTTGACGTCATCTCCAAGCTCAAGACATTGCGACCCGATGCGCGCGGCATCATCCTGACCGGATATGGCAACATCGCCACCGCCGTTACCGCCGTAAAACTGGGGGCCTTCGATTATCTCGCCAAACCAGCCGACGCCGACGAAATCTATCACGCGCTGATGGCGACACAGATCGATAAACCTGACGCTCAGGAAAATCCGATGTCTGCGGATCGGGTTCGTTGGGAGCATATCCAGCGCGTGTTCGAATCCTGCGACCGTAATGTTTCCGAAACGGCAAGACGCCTGAATATGCACCGCCGCACCCTGCAGCGTATCCTGGCAAAACGCGCGCCGCGTTAGAGTTGTGTCGGGATGTAGACGAGTTCGGTTCGAACAGAAGCCTCCCCATCGCAGTGAACCGGCGAGCCTGGTGAGTGACCAGCGAGACTTCGCCAGTCGTAATGGACGTCCCCAGCGATGAAAAAACGCATCATTTTCGCGCTTATTATTGTCCTTGGCTTCATTGTTCCATGCGCCGCCGCTGATCGCGTGGTGAATATTTTTAACTGGAGCGATTATATCGATCCCGGCGTGCTGGCGGATTTCACCCGTGAGACCGGGATCAAGGTCATTTACGACACCTATGATTCCAACGAAATGCTGGAAGCCCGCATGCTGGCCGGCGCCACAGGTTATGATGTCGTCGTGCCGTCTGGCCCCCTTCTGCAACGTCTGGTGCGCGCGAACGTTCTGCGCCCTCTTGACCGGCGTCGTCTGACCAACGCCGCAAATCTCTGGCCGGAAATCGACCGACGGCTTCAACTCTACGATCCCGGCGGCGCTCACGCCGTCGATTATGCGTGGTTCACGACCGGCGTCGCCTATAACGAGGCAAAAATTACTGAACGACTTGGCAAGCCGGTCTCCAGCTGGGACGAGGTGCTTCGCGCCGATTCATTGAAAAAATTCTCCGATTGCGCGGTCTATATGCTGGATAGTCCGGAGGATATGTTGGCCATCGCCCTGAACTATCTGAAACTGGACCCGAATTCCAAAAATTCAGGCGATTTGCGTCGTGCGGCAGATGTTTTGGCCGGTTTAAGAAGATATGTGAAAAAATTTCATTCCTCGGAATATATCAACGCCCTCGCCAACGGCGATATTTGTCTCGCCGTCGGCTGGGCTGGCGACGCGTTACAGGCCCGTAACCGCGCCCGCGAGGCTGGCTCAGATGTGAATATCGCCTTTGTAGCTCCGGTCGAAGGCGCAATGATTTCCCTCGACACGCTTGCAATTCCGATTGACGCCGCGCATGTCGACGCGGCCTATGTCTTTATCGATTATCTCCTGCGACCCGATGTCGCCGCCCGAAATGTGCGCGCTACAAATTTCGCCAGCGGCGTGCTGCCGGCGCGCAAACTTCTTGATCCTTCAATCGGGAATGACCCGGCGATCTATCCTGATGCGGCGACAATGGGGCGTCTGTTCGCCGTGACCGCGCCTGATCAGGCGACGCAAAAGCT
>JBBARD010000048.1:0-2017 GCA_040399965.1 Methylocystis sp.
GATGGGCGGCTCTAGCGCGGGTTCGATTCCCGCCCGCTCCGCCAGTCCCAAAATGATAACTCCCCTGAAGTTTATCAGACTGCCTTCCAAACATACTGAAATTAAAAGGCTTCCGGAAACGGCTCTCAACCGTCAGGCAGCCGAAATGGGCCATTTACTGCCCTGAAAAGGCGCCAGCCCTGAAAGACCTCCACGATCGAGAAGCCGGTTGAGAAATCCAAAGTTCAGTTAAATCAATGATCTTTTGTTTTCATACGGGCCAAACCTTCGCAACTTTTCTATGGGTGGGCGGTCAAAACGTCGAACTCTTGTAAGATATTGTTTCTGGATAATTATCGTTGCTCTACGCGGTGGGCTGGTTGGTTGGCGTCGAGGGCGCGGTTCTCAGGGTGCGCGCTAAACGGTTTAACTACAACTAACGACAGACGTTGTGGCTTGATGATCTCTGCGCCAACATAACCCAGCACGCTGGGAGTATCGCCTTGAACCCGGAGAAAACCGCGCCCGAGAAAGTCCAACAGGACGAAGGCTCACACGAAGTTGACATGGCCGCCGCACCGGCGCTGCCCCCTCTCGCAGCAAAAGCGGATGATCTTGAAAGTCTGAAAAAGACGGTGGAGGACGCGGCAAGCGTTGGCGCCGCGCTGTGGTTTTCCTACATCTTCGTCCTGTTTTACATCGCCGTCGCTGCCGGCGGAGTCACCCATGTTGATCTGCTGCTCGAGCGGCCCGTCAAGCTTCCATTTCTTAATGTCGAATTACCATTGACGGCGTTTTTCTTACTCGCGCCGATTATCTTTTTTATTGTTCATGTTTATGTGTTGACCCACTTTGTATTGCTCGGACGCAAAGCAAAACGTTTTCATGAGGAATTGCTTACGCAGATACCTGGCCGCGACAAAAGCGATCAGGATGCAGCGAAAAAACGAGACAAGCTACGTAGTCAACTACCAAGTAATGTATTCGTTCAGTTTCTTGCTGGGCCACGCGACGTACGTGATGGCGCATTCGGCGTTCTATTACGCGCAATCGCCTATGTGACTCTCGTATTCGGACCCTTAGCACTACTCTTGCTGCTTCAACTACAGTTCCTGCCTTATCATAATATTATCATCACTTGGGTACAGCGCATCGCATTTGTCATGGATATCAGCCTGATCTGGTGGCTATGGCGCGACATTGTAAGCGGTCGAGGTGATTATAAGCGCTGGTTCCAATGGACGAAATGGGGAATGCCGTTATTGGGTGGCATAGCTTCATTAACTCTCGTCTTATTTTCATTTTTTGTAGCGACTTCTCCAGACGAACAATCGCCCCTTGGCCCTAATTTTTTTTCACCGAAATGGTTCTGGGTTTTCGGGCCGAGCATACTTCAGCCGGTTGATCAAGCCAAAGAACTTGATTTACGCGCGGCTTTATTCGAAGGTCCAGTGGATGAAGTGACCCGCAGGCCTAAAAGTTTATTCTCTAACAGATTGGTTTTACCGGGATTTGATTTGTTATCAGAGCTGAAAATTGATGATAAAAAAATAGATAGACAAAAACATATTTTTTCATTTCGCGGACGTAATTTTCAAAATGCGGTTTTTGACCTGTCAGAACTACCAAAGGTCGATCTAAATGGCGCCAATCTTCAGGGCGCGTCGCTCGGAAGCGCCAATCTTCAGGGCGCGTCGCTCGATTGCGCCAAACTTCACGGCGCGGCGCTCTATAACGCCAATCTTCAGGGCGCGGCGCTCGTTAACGCCAATCTTCAGGGCGCGTTCCTCACTTACGCCAATCTTCAGGGCGCGTCGCTCGTTGGCGCCAATCTTCAGGGCGCGTCGCTCTTTGGCGCCAATCTTCAGGGCGCGGCGCTCAATCACGCCAATCTTCAGGGCGCGGCGCTCAAATTCGCCAAACTTCAGGGCGCGGCGCTCGATGACGCCAATCTTCAGGGCGTGGCGCTCGATGACGCCAATCTTCAGGGCGTGGCGCTCAAATTCGCCAATCTTCAGGTCGCGTCGCTCGATGGCGC
>JBBARD010000048.1:2117-13210 GCA_040399965.1 Methylocystis sp.
CAATCTTCAGGGCGCGTCGCTCGTTGGCGCCAATCTTCAGGGCGCGGCGCTCAATGGCGCCAATCTTCAGGGCGCGGCGCTCGATGGCGCCAATCTTCAGGGCGCGTCGCTCGTTGGCGCCAATCTTCAGGGCGCGGCGCTCAATCACGCCAATCTTCAGGGCGCGGCGCTCAAATTCGCCAAACTTCAAGCAACAAGTTTTTCTGGCGCAAGAGTATGGCGCACCTTTTTTCCTGAATACGGAGAAATATTAATCGCAATTGATCTTAATTGGTTGCCGAGCATAAAAATAGATGGGCATGAGCATCCATGGACGGATAAGAATTATAATGACCTAAGGAGTGAATTAAAGATCAAAATAAATGATGCAGAAAGTCGCGAAAAAGCTTTGGACCTCATCTCCATTTTAGATTGCGCAAAAAAAGACCAAACACCTTGCGTTGACAAGCTTGAGAAAGCAAAAAAGCCACAAGCAGTAGCTGATTTTGAAAATCTAAAGATTGATTCAACCACCTATCGAACATCTCTGGCGAAGATTTTAACCGAGACCATCTGTAATGATCCAGATAATGGCATTTATGTCTTGCGTGGCACGCTTAATGGAGTTTTGCGTGAAGCAGCACCAATCATATTCAAGGAATTACAAGACAAAGATACATGTCCTGTCGCGGCCAAACTCACCGAAAATGATAAGGCAAATTTAAAGAGAGCTGAATTAGAAGCAAATAAAATCGCGCGAAATGAATCTATTACAACGCCTGAACCAAAGCAGCGGCCGGACAAAAGCCTATCGCGTAAACAGCAAGAAAAAGGGCGTCGATAACTGATACAAAAATATTTATATTATCATTGATTTTTCATTTTGTTGTTTCCCAGACTGTGTTCCAAATCCGTGTTATTCGCATACCTTAAAACAACTTTGGCAACATAGCATCGCTGCCTCTGGCCATAAGGAAATGGATCATCATTAATCTCAAAATAATCCTGCAGTATGTTATTCAACTCCGATTTCCGCCGGCTGCTTAACCGGCACGGTTTTCTGTCTCATCTTCGCTCCTTGAGGACTACGATGATCCAGAAAACCTCCCTTCCTCAATGTCAAAATTTGTCCCACAGGCGCTGATCCGGGACAATCACTTCAATATCTTCCGAGTTCTCAACGGACGACTAGAACAGGTCAATTTAACAATGCAGTTAATATCTTATTAACGGCTTTTTTGCAGGAAAAATCTCTATCAAACAATTCTTTGCATCGATTTGATATACTTACGTCATTGTCGATCTGGATTAATAATTGCTCTGTCAAGCTTGCCAGCTCGTCTATATGATTGGTTTCGCAAACTTGGCCTACACGAAAATCTCGTATTAATTTAGCTAGGTCGTTACCAGCATTCACATTTGCAATTACAGGCAAGCCGCATTGCATATAAGCTACAAATTTTCCTGGTATGTTATGCGATTTATGGCCCGAGGCCAAAGCAACAATTCCAGCAGAACATTGTGAATACAAATCCGGGATTTCATCAGGATCAATTTCGTCGAAAAACTCTACATTTGCCAGCTCACGCTTCTTTGCTGATGAGCTGAACCTTGAAGCGTCACTCCCGCGACCAACAAACAAGAACCCGACATCTTGCCGGTGTTTAAATCTTTCTGCTAAATCCATAAATATGTCCATCCCCTGGGCTACACCCATATTTCCAGCATAGACTAGTATCTTTCGTCCAGCTAAATTCGTTTCGTTTACATGTATTGAACATGGAATATTAGCGGGTTGTCCCAACCAATTCTCTAAAACTTCAAGCTTACGTCCAGGCTGCTGTCGCCAGCGATCAAAGTAGACCAGATTTCCTGACGTCTGAACTCCAATTACATCTGCTACAGAGTATTGATAACGCGCCACAGCATCAAAAAATAGGTAGGGCAAGCCCCGCCCCATAAGCCCCATATCCACTGCCCATTCAGGAAAGATATCACGAATGATTAAGTAGCTTTTACACCTACTTGCTTTCTTCATAGCGCTTGCCAAAGGACCAAAGAATATTGAAGGAGCATAAAAAATTATGCCATCCCATTTCTTATCGGACAGAGGGCTATTGTTTAGTTGCTGCAGCATACTAAATGGCATAATCAACTCATTTAGCGTGCGCTTGAAATATCCGATGTCTTTTGTATTTGGCGACTTGAGGCGAACAATATGCACGCCGTCTTGATATTCTTCTGCCCAAGCTTTTTTAAGCGATCCTGACGGCAGGATCACAGTAATATTGTGTCCTTGTCGCACGAATTCGCGCGATAAATCTCTCAATTGTACGGCGCCAGAGGTCCTAAAAGGCGGGAATGTATCTGCAATAAGGGCTATTTGCATCAATTGACACTCACTACTTAACAGACTGCGAATAACACTCTTTAGAGCAACTATACTATTTTAAGCAAGAAGCTTATGTAAATTTCATCAGGTAATGCCTGCATAATTTCAGTCCGAAATTCCAAATTAACAGAAAAATTATCGAAAATAAATCAGCTTGTCAGATGATGAAACCGAAATTATGATTTATGGCCTTCATTAGGTGTTTGATCCCAGGTTTTGATGGTGCAATCTTATCCTCGGAATGGAAGAGTGCGCTATGGAACAGGTTCTACACGGGAGCGCCACAACGACAGAGGCGGTGCGTCGAGCGATACAGCGTGGTCAAGAGAGCTTGAGGACGCTGGCAAAGCGCTACGGCGTTAACCAGAAGACTTTCGCTAAATGGAAGAAAAGGTCGACTGTCTCGGATTGCCCGACGGGTCCCAAGACGCCGCACTCAACCGTTCTGACAAGCGAAGAAGAAGCGATTATCGTTGCCTTTCGCAGACATACGCTACTGCCTCTGGATGACTGCCACTACTCGTTGCAGGGAACTATTCCACATTTGACAAGATCGTCACTTCACAGGTGCCTGCAAAGGCATGGCATTAGTCGCTTGCCTGATGTTGAAGGCGACAAGCGTCCGAAGAAAAATTTCGGTCCTATCCGATAGGCTAGTTTCATATCGATATTGCCGAGGCGCAGACAGCGGAGGTAAAACTCTATCTTTTTGTAGCGATTGATCGCACCTCGAAATTCGCGTTTGTTGAGCTTGTCGACAAAGCCAATCGGGTGACGGCGTCTGATTTTCTCGTCGCTCTGATCAATGCTGTTCCGTATAAAATACATACTATTCTTACTGACAACGGAATCCATTTCCGTATTCCGCCGAGATACGCGAACGGGCCAACGGCAAGATATACAACTCATATGTTCGGTCAGCGTTGTCATGAAAACGGGATCGAACATCGGTTTACGAAGATCAATCATCCGTGGACGAACGGCCAGGTCGAACGCATGAATCGCACGATCAAAGAGGCGACAGTTAAAAGATATCATTATGATGATCACGACCAACTGCGCCGCTATTTGAGTGACTTCGTGGACGCCTATAACTTTGGCCGCCGGCTCAAAACCTTAAAAGGGCTCACGCCATATGAGTTCATCTGTAAATACTGGACTTCTGGGCCAGAAAGATTCAAACTAAATCCCCTCCAGCAAATGCCGGGACTAAACACCTAACCACGCCTGAATCGCGTCCAGCGCTCGCCCTCCTGAGCGGGTGCTTTAGCCAACAGCGCCGTGGACCCGCCCCGTCGCCCCACCCCCGGCGCGGGTCGTCGCCAAAGCCTGACGAATCATGGTTTTCATGCCATAAGGGTCCATGTCCGCAACGATTCGCAACGCTTTCGATCCCGGCTTCGGCGTATACGTCCACTGGCCGTTCTGCCTGTCGAAATGCCCCTATTGCGATTTCAACAGCCATGTCCGGCGCGGCGATATCGATGAAGACCGGTTCGTCGAGGCCTTCGCTGCGGAGCTGGCGCATCGCGCCGCGCTCGCCCCCGGCCGTACGGTGCGGTCGGTATTTTTTGGCGGCGGCACCCCCTCGCTGATGTCGCCCTCGACAGTTGAAGCGATCCTCTCCCGCATCGCCGGCCACTGGACGATGTCGAAGGACGTCGAGATCACGCTGGAGGCCAATCCGACCAGCGTCGAGGCCTCGCGCTTTCGCGGCTTCCGGGCGGCGGGAATCAATCGCGTCTCTCTCGGTCTTCAGGCGCTTAACGACATCGATCTGCGCGCGCTGGGCCGCCAGCATTCGGTCGCCGAGTCGCTGATGGCGCTCGATATCGCCACTTCTGCCTTCGACCGCACCAGCTTCGATCTGATCTATGGCCGCACCGGTCAAACGCCCGCCGCCTGGCGCAAGGAGCTGGAGCTGGCGCTCGCCCGCCAGCCGGAGCATGTCTCGCTCTACCAGCTCACCATCGAGCCCGACACCCTGTTCGAGCGCATGGTCAACGCCGGCAAGATGACCGTTCCCGACGCCGCGACGCAGCGCGCCCTGTGGGATGTGACGCAGGACGTCACAGCCCGCTTTGGCCTCCCCGCCTATGAGGTCTCGAACCATGCGCGGCCCGGCGCCGAATGCCGGCACAATCTTGTTTACTGGCGCTATGGCGAATATGTCGGCGTTGGTCCCGGCGCCCATGGCCGCATCGTCACGCCGCGCGGCCGGCGCGCCCAATCGACCGAGCGCCATCCCGAGATGTGGCTCACCTGTGTCGAGACCGAAGGCCATGGGCTCGTTGAGGACGATCTGCTCAACGCCGAGCAGGAAGGCGACGAGTTTTTGCTGATGGGTCTGCGGCTGCGCGAGGGCGTCGATCCGCAACGCTACTTCCTGCTCACCGGCAAGAAACTATCCCAATCGCGCATCAGCGAACTAATCGGCGACGGGCTGGTCGAGTTCACCCGCGACAATCGACTACGCGTCAGTTCCGAGGGCTTTCCAGTGCTCGACGCGGTGGTCGCCGACCTTGCAGCCTGAGATTGAAAATTTATAGGATTGCTGCAATTAAGGATGCGCGGTCCCGTTCAATCCTTTGCGGAGTCTCCTTCCATGTCTCTGATTACCGACATTCTGATTAACGTTGTCTCCGGCGCGCTCGGCGGCAAGGCCGCCGGCTCGGTGCTGAAAACCGACAAGGGCGGCGCGCTCGGCAACATCATCAGCGGCGCGCTCGGCGGCGGCATCGGCGGCCAGCTTCTTTCTTCCCTGATCCCGGCGCTGGCCAACGCGGCCCAGAGCGGCGGCCTCGATATCGGCGTCATGCTTGGTCAGGCGGCTGGCGGCGGCGTCACCGGCGCGATCGTCACGCTGGCCTATAATATGATCAAGAAGCGGATGGTCGGCTGAGCGTTTTCGCAGCGAACAGGGCTTGACCTGAGGCGTCGCACAATCGTTCTGTCGTGATCATGACGACGCTGCTTTCCATTCCTGCTCCTCCCGTCGCCGCCGGCGACGAGAAAACCCTGCTGACGGTCGATGATCTAGCCCTCGCCGGTTTGATCGCGCCGTCGGAAGCGGCAAAACTGCGGCCGGTCGCGGCGCGCTACAGCGTTGCTGTCACGCCGCAAATCGTCTCGCTGATCGATCGCAACAATCCCGACGATCCGATCGCGCGGCAGTTCGTTCCCGATCCGCGCGAACTGCTGGCTCAACCGGGCGAGTTGACCGATCCGATCGGCGACGACGTTCACACGCCGCTGCCGGGGATCGTCCATCGCTATCCGGATCGTGTGCTTTTGAAGCTGCTGACCGTTTGCCCGGTCTATTGCAGGTTCTGTTTCCGGCGCGAAACGGTGGGGCGCGGCAAGGGCGACATGCTGTCTTCCGCCGAAACGGAAGCGGCCCTGGATTATATTGCCGCCAATCCGCAGATTTACGAGGTCATTCTGACCGGCGGCGATCCCATGGCGCTGTCTTCGCGTCGCATGCGCGTCGTCGCCGAACGTCTCGCCGAGATCCCGCATGTCGCCGTCTTGCGGGTTCACACCCGCGCCCCGACCGCCGCCCCGGAGCTGGCGACGCTGGAATGGATCGCGGCGCTGAGAGCGAGCCACAAGGCGATTTTTATCGCGTTGCACGTCAATCATGCGCGCGAGCTGAACGAGCCGGCGCGCGTCGCCATCGCCCGGCTGCGCGACGCGGGCGTCGCGCTGATGTCCCAGACCGTGTTGCTCGCCGGGGTCAACGACGACGCCCGAACGCTGGAGGCGCTGATGCGAGCGCTGATGGCGCTCGGGATCAGGCCCTATTACCTCCACCATCCCGATCTGGCGCCCGGCTCTGGTCATTTCAGGCTGACGCTGGCGCGCGGACGCGAGATTTACGCCGCTCTTGCCCGCCTTGTGGGCGGACCGGCGCTGCCGACCTATGTGCTCGACCTGCCGGGCGGCTTTGGCAAGGCCCGCGTCGCCGAGGCCCAGGCCGCGCCGGACAGCGCCGGCGGCTGGACGATTGTCGATCGCGCCGGCCGTCGCCACCTCTATCGCGAAAGCGCCTGAGATCGCCTAGGCATAAGTGCGATTGCTCTCGCGACTCGCCCGCGCCTTTTCAGGAGTTATCATCGCCTTGCGTCGAACCCTGCTCTTTCTTGTCGTCGGCCTCCTTGCGCTGGTCGCCCCCGCCCTCTCCCTCGAAGATGAGTCGCCGACGGGCATTGTTCAGGTCACGCAGCAACTCGATCGCGCCCGCGCGGCCCTCGACGCCGCCCACAAGACCCTTGAGGATCCCAAGCTTGGCGACGGCGAATTACGACTGTTGCGTAACAGCGTCGATCCCCTGCGCGGCGAACTCGAAGCTGTCATCGATCGTCTGACGCCGCGACTGGCCGCCGTCGAGGCGCGATTGAAAGAGCTTGCGCCTGCGGCCAAACCGGCGGAGCCGCCCAAACCGGTCGAGGCCGCGCCGCCGCAGCCGCCGCAACGCCCGCCGCTGGACGCGAAGCCGGAGCCGAAGAAGGACGCCGGCGCGGCGGACAAATCGACGGCGCCAAAAGCCGCCGCGCGAGCAACGAAAAACGCAACCGGCGGCGAACCGGCGGCGAACGCACCGCAGCCAGCCGCCGCTGCGACGCCCGAGACCGGCGCGGCGGAGGCCGCGACGAGCGCCGAACTGGTCGAGCAGCGCAAGCTTTTCGACTCCCTCGACGCTTCGCTGAAACGCGCCCGCGCGCTGCTTCTCGAAGCCAAACAGCTTTCTTCGGCCATTGTCGGACGCCAGCGCGATCTGTTCTCGAGTCTCTTGTTTCTGAAAACCGACAGCCTCTTCTCGCCTAACCTGTGGCGCGCGGCGATGTCTGACGCGCCGGGCGTCTACAACGAAGCCATAATTTTTCTGCGCGATCGAAGCGCCAATTTCTTCTCCCGCATTGACGAAAACCGGGCGGAGTTCGTGTTTCTGATCTTTGTGATTCTTTGCATGCTGCCGCCGGCGCTGCTATTCTCCCGACGTTTGCTCGGACAACAGTCCGACGAGGCGGCGCCGACACAACTGCGCCGCGCCGCCGTGGCGGGCTGGACGGCGCTGGTCGCGGCCTCGGCTCCGGTGGCGACGGCGTTGATGCTGGGCATGGTTCTGCACGCCTATAACGCCCTTGATGACGGACTGGAGCCGATCTGGCGACGAATTCTGGAAAGCGTCGGCCGCATCTCCTTTGTGTATGGCTTTGCGCGCGCGGTCTTCGCGCCGACCAGTCCTGAATGGCGCCTGCTTGATCCCGGCGACCAGCGCGCCCGGCTCTACGTTCGGCTTCTGACCATCATCGCCGTCGTGCTCTCGATCACGCGCATCGCCGAACAAATCGAGGAGAGCGTGCAGGCTAGTTTGCCGCTGGTCATCGTGACCCGCGGCCTCGGCGTGCTGATCGTTGCGATCCTCTTCCTCGTCCCGATCTTCGTCCAGCCGGCGCTCAGTCCGGAAGCGCGGCTCTCTTCGCATGGCCGGGACTGGGTGACGCTCTCGCGAATCCTCGACGCGCTGGCGGTGATGCTGATCGTCGGCGCCTGCGCGTTCGGCTACGTCACCTTCGCCTATTTCATTATTCTCCAGGTCGGCTGGCTTATGGCGCTGCTCACCATGCTCTATCTCGTGGTGGTGCTGGCGGGCGGCGGCGTCGAAATGGCTTTTTCGACAAACAATTTTTTTGGACGCGCGCTGGTCGGCGCCTTTGGACTGAGAAAAGATCAACTGGCGCCGATGGGCGTTTTTCTCTCCGGCGTCATGACGGTTATCGCCTGCGCGACGGCGGCGGTTGTCGCGGTGGCGCCCTGGGGCTACCAATCTCAGGATTTCATCGCCCGCATCCGTTCGAGCTTCTTCGCTATCAAATTCGGCGATGTGACGATTTCTCTATCGGCCCTGCTCGAGTCCGCCCTGATCTTTTTCCTGGTGCTGGCGGCGGCGCAAGCGCTGCGTCGCTGGCTCGACAGCCGCCTGTTGCCGCTGACGCGACTCGATCTCGGTTTCCGCAACTCGATTGGCGCGACGCTCGGCTACGCCGGTTTCATCGTCGCGGCCATGGTGGCGCTCTCCAATCTCGGCATTGGTCTCGAAAAACTGGCGATTGTCGCTGGCGCGCTCTCGGTCGGCATCGGCTTTGGCCTGCAATCGATCGTCAATAATTTCGTCTCCGGACTAATTCTTCTCTGGGAGCGCGCCATCCGCGTCGGCGACTGGGTCGTGCTCGGCGAGGAGCAGGGCTACATCCGCCGCATCAATGTGCGTTCGACAGAGATCGAGACCTTCGACCGCGCGACCATGATCGTGCCCAACTCCAATCTCGTCGCCGGCGTCGTCAAGAACTGGCTGCGCGGCGACCGCGTCGGCCGCATCAAGATCGCGCTCTCGCCCCATTCAGGCGTCGATCCCGAGCAAATGCGCGACATTATGCTTGCGGCGGCGCGGGCTCAGGAAAACGTGCTGCGCATTCCCGCGCCGCAAGTGATGTTTCTCGGCATGGAGGCCACAAGCTTCAAATTTGAACTGTGGTGCTATGTCGAGGATGTCGAGAAATCCTCGCGCGTGCGCAGCGATCTTCATTTCGATCTGCATCAACGGTTGAAAACCGCCGGCGTCACCATCGCCGCGCCGCCAACGCCGGCGACGACGATCCTGCAATTGCCGGAACCCGACAAGCTCGCCGCCGCCGCCGCCGCGACGGCGCTGGCGCTGGAGAGCGATGTCGCCAACATCGCGACCGGACAGCGGACGGAAGAAGCGGCGCGCGCAGTTACGGCCGGCGATGGCGGCGACGCCGTCGCGACAGGGGACGACGGCGCCGTCACAGCAACGATTGGGGGAAGCGAGGCGCAAGCTTGATTTGAGAAGGTCGTCTCGACGCGCGCAAAACTCTTGCGAAACCGGATGACGCCATCTTCGCCCCCTTATTCCCACCAGCCCGGCGTCCGTGCTAGAGGGGCGCATCCTTGGCCCGCCACCGGAAAACGCCCCCGACATGTCCGACGTCGTCACCCGATTTGCGCCCTCGCCCACCGGTTTTCTGCACATCGGCGGCGCGCGCACGGCGCTCTTCAACTGGCTCTATGCGAAGCGCCATGGCGGCAAAATGATGCTGCGCATCGAGGACACCGACCGCGAGCGCTCAACCCAGGCGGCGATCGACGCCATCATCGACGGCATGAAATGGCTCGGCCTCGATTGGGACGGCGACATCGTCTACCAGTTTTCGCGCGCCGCGCGGCATCGGGAGATCGCCGAAGACTTGCTGGCGCGCGGCAAGGCCTATCGCTGCTACGCCTCGCAGCAGGAGCTGGACGACATGCGCGAACAGGCGCGCGCCGAAAAGCGCCCGCCGCGCTACGACGGCCGCTGGCGAGACCGCGACGCGTCCGACGCGCCAGCCGGCGTCGCGCCTGTCATCCGTCTGAAAGCGCCGCTCGACGGCGAGACCGTGATCGAGGACGCGGTGCAGGGCCGCGTCGTTTTCCCCAACAAGGACATCGACGATTTCGTGCTGCTGCGCTCAGACGGCACGCCGACCTACATGCTCGCCGTCGTCGTCGACGATCACGACATGGGCGTGACCCAGATCATCCGCGGCGATGATCATCTCACCAACGCCGCGCGCCAGAAGCATATCTACGATGCGATGGGCTGGTCGACGCCTGCCTTCGCCCATATCCCGCTCATCCATGGACCGGACGGCGCCAAACTCTCCAAACGTCACGGCGCGCTTGGCGTCGACGCCTATCGCGCTCTGGGCTATTTGCCGGCGGCGCTGCGTAATTATCTGGTCCGCCTCGGCTGGAGCCAGGGCGACCGGGAATTTTTCACCCTGCCGGAGATGATTGAAGCCTTCGATCTGGCTCAGGTGCACCGATCGCCGGCGCGCTTCGATTTCGCCAAACTGGAAAACATGAACGGGCATTATCTGCGCGACTCGAATGACGACGAATTATTCGCGCAACTGATCGCCACCCTGCCCTGTCTCGATGGCGGCGCGAATGTCGCCAAAATCCTCGATGATGAAAAACGCGGGCAATTGCGGGCCGCCCTGCCTGGTCTCAAAGAGCGGGCGAAAACGCTCAACCAGCTTCTCGACGGCGCGGCCTTCCTGTTTGCGCAACGACCGCTCGCGCTCGACGCCAAAGCCGCGCAGCTTCTTTCCGACGACGGTCGTATGCGGCTCGCCGCGCTGCACGCCAAACTTGCCGCGCTGGAGGAATGGACGGCAGCCGCCACGGAAGCGGCGGTGCGGGAAACCGCAGAAGCGCTGGGCGTCAAACTGGGCGACGTCGCCCAGCCCCTGCGCGCGGCGCTGACCGGACGCGCCACGTCGCCCGGCATCTTCGAGGTGCTCGAAGTCCTTGGTAAAACTGAGAGCCTCGGCAGAATCGCCGATCAGCGCCCGGCGACCGTGTAAGGCGCCGCGCCAATAAAATTGGCGCCCCCAGCGCCGAAGGATCGGGCGCATAGCCGTTCTTTGAAGCTTGACAGACGGTGGCCGTAAGATAGTTTTTGTGCGGCGCACAACATTTCCGCTTCGGCGGAACAAATCCCAAGTTTTTTGGGACGTCAAGTGATTGGGAGGCCCAATTATCTGGGTCGCCGGGCATTTGGGTAACGCGGCGCGCGCAGCCGCCAGAAGGGGGAGACATTTATGGCCGAGAGAACGGCGTCGCTTCAGGTCGACGGTAAGACGGTCATCTTTCC
>JBBARD010000048.1:13310-19237 GCA_040399965.1 Methylocystis sp.
TTATGGCCGAGAGAACGGCGTCGCTTCAGGTCGACGGTAAGACGGTCATCTTTCCCGTTCGCGAAGGTTCGATGGGACCGGCTGTCGTGGACATCCGCAGCCTATACGGCGACACCGATCTCTTCACCTTCGATCCCGGTTTCACCTCGACCGCCTCCTGCGAGTCGAAAATCACTTTTATCGATGGCGACGAAGGAGTGCTCCTGTATCGCGGCTATCCGATCGACCAGCTGGCTGAAAACGGCGACTTTCTCGAAACCGCCTACCTGTTGCTCTATGGCGAACTGCCGACGGCGGCTCAGAAGGCGGAATTCGACTATCGCATCACGCGCCACACCATGGTGCACGAACAGATGGCGCGCTTTTTCCAGGGCTTCCGCCGCGACGCGCATCCGATGGCGGTGATGGTGGCCTCGGTCGGCGCGCTCTCCGCGTTCTATCACGACTCAACCAATATTGCGGACCCCGTGGAGCGCATGGTCGCCTCGACGCGCATGATCGCAAAGATACCGACGCTGGCGGCGATGGCGTATAAATACTCCGTTGGTCAGCCATTCGTTTATCCCAAGAACGATCTCGACTACGCCTCGAATTTTCTGCGCATGTGTTTCGCCGTGCCCTGCGAGGAATACAAGATCAGCCCGATTTTGGCGCGCGCGCTGGATCGGATCTTCATTCTGCACGCCGATCACGAGCAGAACGCATCGACCTCCACCGTGCGTCTTTCAGGCTCTTCCGGCGCCAATCCATTCGCCTGTATCGCGGCGGGCATCGCCTCACTGTGGGGACCGGCGCATGGCGGCGCCAATGAGGCGGTTCTGAAAATGCTGGGCGAGATTGGCTCGGTGGAGCGCATCCCCCAGTTCATCGCGCGCGCCAAGGATAAAAACGATCCGTTCCGGCTGATGGGCTTCGGCCATCGCGTTTACAAGAATTACGATCCGCGCGCCAAGATCATGCAGCGCACGACGCAGGAAGTGCTCAAGGAACTCGGCGTGAACGACCCGCTTCTTGCAGTCGCGCTGGAGCTGGAGCGCATTGCGCTCTCTGACGAATATTTCATCGAGAAGAAACTCTATCCCAACATCGATTTCTACTCGGGCATCACCCTCAAGGCGATGAATTTCCCGGTAGAAATGTTTACGGTCCTGTTCGCGCTTGCGCGCACGGTTGGCTGGATCGCGCAGTGGAAGGAAATGATTGAGGATCCCAACGCCAAGATTGGTCGTCCCCGCCAGCTCTACACTGGCGAAAAACGCCGGGACTACGTGCAAATCGCAAAACGTTAAGGTCTCGGGCCTATCTTCTCCAACGATGGCGGATCGCGGGACCCTTGTCTCGTGGGTATCTGTAAAACCATTCGTCGCTGGAGTAGATCTGGCGTGTATCGCGCCGCCCCGGAGCCCTCTTGTCGCAGTTTTCCGATCTTTTATACGAAACCCGGGTCGCGGCGGAGAGCCTCGCCGATTTCGTTTCCGGCAGTCGTTTGCGTCTGGGCGTTACGGGACTCTCGCGCGCTGGCAAGACGGTGTTCATCACCGCCTTCGTGCATAATCTGACGCGCGCCCTCGCCGCCGGCAAAAAAACCCAGTTGCCAGTGTTCCGGCCGCTCGCCGAGGGCCGCATTATCGCCGCCCATCTTGATCCGCAACCGGATTACAGCGTCCCACGCTTCGCCTATGAGGAGCACCTCGCCTCTCTTACCGGCGTCGACCGCCACTGGCCTCAGTCTACGCGCCGGATTTCCGAACTGCGCGTCTCCATCGATTACGAATCACAGGCCTTCTCGCTGCGACATGTTGGTCAGGGCAAGGGCAAGGCGCGCCGGAAAGGCGCGCATGAGGCGCATCTCGATATCGATATTGTCGATTATCCCGGCGAATGGCTGCTCGATTTGCCGCTTCTCGCGAAATCCTTCTCTGAATGGTCGCGGGAAACGCTGGCCTCCGCCGGCGCCGAGGCCCGCGCCGTCATCGCCGCTGACTGGCTGCGCGAAACCGCCGCCGCCGATCCCGCCGCGCGCTACGACGAGACGACGGCGCAGAAACTGCACAACCTTTTCAAGGAATATCTGCGACAGGCGAAAACCGAACGCTTCGCGCTCTCGACCCTGCCGCCCGGCCGTTTTCTGATGCCGGGCGATCTTGAGGGCTCGCCAGCGCTGACCTTCGCGCCGCTGCCGGTCTCGCCCGACGCCGACCTGCCCTACCGCAGCCTCGGGCGCGAAATGGAGCGTCGCTACGAGGCCTACAAGGCGCAGGTGGTGAAGCCGTTTTTCCGAGATCATTTCTCGAGGCTCGATCGACAGATCGTGCTGGTCGATGCGCTGGCGGCGCTGAACTCAGGCCCGGCCGCCGTGCGCGATCTCGAAACCGCGCTGGCGGAGGTGCTGACCGCCTTTCGCACCGGCCGCTCCAACCTTTTGTCGCAAATTTTCCGGCCGAAGATCGACAAAATCCTGTTCGTGGCCACCAAGGCCGATCATTTGCACCACACTTGCCACGACCGGCTGGAGAGCGTCCTGCGCATGGTCACCGCCCGCGCCATCGACCGCGCAGAGGGTGTCGGCGCCCAGATCGACGTGATCGCCATGGCCGCCGTGCGCGCCACTCGCGAGGCGATGGTCAAGCACGAGGGCGATCAACTCATGGCCATCGTCGGCGTTCCGGTCGCCGGGGAGCGCATCGGCGGCGAACTGTTCGACGGCAAGGCCGAGGGCGCGATTTTCCCCGGCGAACTGCCTGCCGACCCGCGCGAGGTCTTCGCCGGAGACGCGCTGGCGCTCGACGACGAGGACGCCGACTTCCGCTTTCTGAAATTCCGTCCGCCCGTAGCCAAACTGGGCAAGGACTCCCTCGCCCTGCCTTTGCCCCATATCCGCCTGGACCGGGCGATGGAGTTCCTGCTGGGCGACAGGCTGGCGTGAGGGTCGCGGCTCGACAAACCCCTGCGGCTCCTGTATAGCGGCCGCGTCCAACTAAAACAGCGTCCCGAAACGCTCGTCGGCCGCAAGGCTCCAGACGAAACGGCAAAGGCTTTTCCCGATGAATATCATTCAACAGCTCGAGGCCGAACAGGCCGCCAAACTCATCGACGGCAAGAAAATCCCGGAATTCCGGCCCGGCGACACAGTCATCGTCAACGTCAAGGTCAAGGAAGGCGACCGGTCGCGCGTGCAGGCCTATGAGGGCGTCGTGATCGCCCGTAACGGCGGCGGCCTCAACGAGAGCTTCACCGTTCGCAAGATTTCCTATGGCGAGGGCGTCGAGCGCGTCTTCCCGCTCCACGGCCCGGTGATCGACTCGATCAAGCTGGTGCGTCGCGGAAAGGTCCGTCGCGCCAAGCTCTATTACCTGCGCGATCGTCGCGGCAAATCCGCCCGTATCGCCGAGCGCGTTGACAACAAGCCGAAGGCCGAGTAAAAGGACGCGTTACACTCCGCTGAAAAGATTTAAAAAACCGCCTGCGCCGCTCCGGTTCGGGCGGTTTTTCGTTGCTCAGCTCAGCGGCGCGTTCAAAATCCATCGATGGCCGAAGGGATCGCGCAGCGAGGCGTAGCGCGTGCCCCAGAAGGAGTTGGTTGGCTGGGTCTCAATTTTCGCCCCGAATTTACTGGCGCGGGCGCAGGTGTCATCGACCTCCTTCGCGGCGTCGAGCTCCAGACTGACCGAGACGGTCGGGTTGTCCGCCGGGATCGGGATCCGCGTCTGCCCGAATTCGGGAAAGAAATCCGACAGCATCACCGCTCCGCCGTTGATCGACAACTCGCAATGGGCGATGCGCAGGCCATCGAGCGAGGGCATCAGCGCCCGTTGCTGTGCGCCGAAAACGCCCATGTAAAAGGCAATGGCGGACGCCGCCGGGCTGACGGTGAGGTAGGGCGCGACCCTCGGGCGGCTGCTCATGCGATCTCCTCGGGCGTTGCGCGCGGGGGAGCGACGGCGTCGCCCCAATCCTTTCTGCGCAAAGTATCGAAAGCTGGCTTATCGCGGCGCAGCGCGAATGTCTCGTTTATTCCGGCGTGGCCGCATATGCGCGCCGTTGCGCCGGGTTTGGCGACCCGAACCGGCCCGATAATCCGGTTGCCTGGCGGCGCGCCAACCCGTCTGGCCACTAGATAGGCATATTTCTCGTCCTCGAACGGGACCACGCAATCCTTAAGAAACATGTGATCGCGGGAGCGAGGCAGGCGCACCGAAAAATGGCACCAGTCGCTTCCGATCATCGGACAGGCGGCCAGATGCGGACAGGGAGCGACGATTCGGGCGCCCAGCGCTATCAGTCGGTCGCGGACGCGCAACAACCGGACGTGGTCACGCGGCGCGCCCGGCTCAATCAGCGCCAGCGCCCCGGCTGGGGTCACGCGCCTCCACAGCGACTCCGCAACAACCGGCAACTCGGCATCGGACAGTTCGGTGAGCGCGTAGGCGGCGACGACCAGATCGGCGGTCGGCAACGGTTCAGGCAGGCGGGTTAGATCGGCGTCGATGAGCTCGGCGCCAGTCAGTGCGGCCTGGCCGCTCCCGGCGGCGAGAGCGGCGGCGAGGTCGAGAAAGGCCCGGCTATGATCAAGCATCGTAATCTGCGCGATCTCAGGCCACACGGCGCTGGCGGCCCAGGAAGCCGCCCCGGTCCCACTGCCAGCGTCCAGAAGCCGCAATGGGGCCATATCGGATTGTTCGTCGCGCAAACGACCCATCACGTCGACAATCGCCGCATAGGTCGCAGGCAAACGGGTCAGGGCGTAGGCGAGGGCGTCTGTCTCGTCGCGAATGGTCCCCGCGCTTGGCTGACGGGCGCGATAGGCCTCCGAGAGGCGTTTGGCTCGGGTCCTCAACTCCTGACGGGCGAGACCGTCAAGACGCTCCGCCAACGCCGCCCTCAGCGCCGCCGGCAGGGCTTTTGATGGCGATCCCGCAAAACCGGGTCGCAAACTCTCTTCCATGAGGCTTGCGATACGGTTAGAACACCCTCAATTCAAGACATATTGCACATGCCGGCGAGCCGGGCGCCGAACACCCGGACGCCGGCAAGCGTAAAGGCGACAAGCGCAGGGAAAAATTGTGATGTCAGAACAAAAGTCAGCGCCGCGCACGCTCTATGACAAAATCTTCGACGCTCATGTCGTCGACCGTCAGGACGACGGCGCCTGCCTCATCTATATCGACCGCCATCTGGTGCATGAAGTCACAAGTCCACAGGCCTTCGAGGGACTGCGCATGGCGGGCCGCAAGGTGCGCGCGCCACAACGAACGCTCGCCGTTGTCGATCATAACGTGCCGACGACCGACCGCTCGGCGCCCATCGAAGATCCGGAGAGCAAGGCGCAGGTCGAGCAGCTTGCGATCAACGCGCGCGATTTTGGCGTCGAATATTACGACGAGCACGATAAGCGACAGGGCGTCGTGCATATCGTCGGCCCCGAACAGGGCTTCACCCTGCCTGGCATGACTATCGTCTGCGGCGATAGCCACACCTCGACCCACGGCGCCTTCGGCGCGCTCGCGCATGGCATCGGCACGTCGGAAGTCGAGCATGTGCTCGCCACCCAGACGCTGATCCAGAAGAAAGCCAAAAACATGCTGGTGCAGGTCGACGGCAAGCTCGCCGACGGCGCCACCGCGAAGGACATCATCCTCGCCATCATTGGAGAGATCGGCACCGCCGGCGGCACCGGTTATGTGATCGAATACGCCGGCGAGGCGATCCGCGATCTCTCGATGGAAGGCCGCATGACGGTCTGCAACATGTCGATCGAGGGCGGCGCTCGCGCCGGCCTAATTGCGCCTGACGAAAAGACTTTCGCCTATCTCAAGGATCGTCCCAAGGGCCCAAAGGGCGACGCTTTCGACGCTGCGCGTCAATATTGGGAGACGCTCTACTCCGATGAAGGCGCGCATTTCGACAAAGTGATCAAGCTCGACGCC
>JBBARD010000049.1:0-19225 GCA_040399965.1 Methylocystis sp.
CGCTCGATCAGCGCCGCCTTGTTCACCTGATAGGGAATTTCTGTGAAGATGATCGCCTCGCGATCCTTGCGCAGCGTTTCGATCTCCGCCTTGGCGCGCATGATGATCGAGCCGCGTCCGGTCGCATAGGCGTTACGAATGCCGCCGCGTCCAAGAATTGTCGCCGCTGTCGGAAAATCCGGACCAGGCACGATGTCCATCAATTCTGCGATCGTCATATCAGGACGATCGATCATGGCGATGCAGGCGTCGATCACTTCTGCGAGATTATGCGGCGGAATATTGGTCGCCATGCCGACGGCGATTCCGCCCGCGCCATTAACCAGCAGATTGGGGAAACGCGCCGGCAGAACTGACGGTTCCTGCTCCTTGCCGTCGTAATTCGGATGGAAATCGACGGTCCCTTCGTCAATATCTTCAAGCAGGGCCAGCGCCGGTTTGGCGAGACGCGACTCGGTGTAGCGCATGGCCGCCGGCGGATCGGCGTCGACCGAGCCGAAATTGCCCTGCCCGTCCACCAGCATCAGCCGCATCGAGAAGGGCTGCGCCATGCGCACCAGCGCGTCATAGATCGCCGCGTCGCCGTGTGGGTGATATTTACCCATCACGTCGCCGACGATGCGGGCGGACTTTACATAGGGCTTGTCGGGCGTATGGCCGTTCTCGTTCATCGAGAACAGGATACGGCGATGAACCGGCTTCAGGCCGTCCCGGACGTCGGGCAAAGCGCGGCTGACGATCACGCTCATCGCGTAATCGAGATAGGAGCGCTTCATTTCATCGGCGATGGACACAGGCCGGATGTCGGAGCCGGGTTTGTTGGCGTCGTCTTTTTTTGTGTCGTCGTCGGCCAAGGTCGCGCCAGTCTGAAAGTGAATAAAATCAACTTTGATCTATAGGTGATTCGTGCGCAGAGCGCCAGCCGGCCCAAAAGATAAAAACTCATATATTTCAATAAGATAATACCATAGCCGGAACTCTTCCGGGGATGAGGCCGCCGAAGCGGGATTCTCTCTTCATGACGGCGACCGTCGTCCCTCACGTCCTTGACCGGAAGACGCCTCTCCACGGATTGTTGCGGGTTGCGCGCCACCCGGTTCGATGAGGCCAAAGACCTTCGACTCGGACGCCGGCGTATCGATCGCCATCGGTTTGCCCCTCATCAGAGACAGGCTGTCGGCGCCTGACGCCACGCCCGGACCTCTCAACCATGGCGCGGTCGAACGATCGAAGTCTGGCCCGGATTCCGGCTGCGTTCCTTGGCCAAGCGGAGCGGTCGGCGAGTCCAGATCATCGGCCCGGGCGCGCCGCCGCCGGTAAATGAGGATTAATGCGCCAACGCCAAAAAGGAACAAAAGTCTCCCGATCCAGATGACCATGGCGCGCAGTCGCGACAGAGGGGGGGCGGCCTGAGCTTCAGCACGATTTTCGGCCGCCGGCCCGGCAGTGGAGCCGGTTGGGGTCGGCAAAGTTTCTGCGGGCGGGTTGAACAGGGCGTAATCCTCAGCAAGAGTGGGATGATAAGAAGCGATGAGCACGGGAGCCATGGTCGCCGACAGCGTCGACAAAATTGATGACTGGCTCTCTTCCGCCCTTTCCATTTGCGCATTCGCCGTCAGAACAAGCGCCCCAAGAGGTTGCGCATGCGCTGGAAAAACTGCCGTTGCGACAATGGGCTCCTGCGGCCTCTTGCTCGCCTCGGGCGGTTCTTCGGGCTGTGGAGAGGGTTGGGAGTCATCGCGGCCGCCCGATGGTTGAGGAGACCCCGGAGGGAGCGGGGCCGGCGGCAATGATCCGAGATCCAGTATGACCGGCCCGACGCTTCGACGATGAACGCCGGCTTGGGCAATCGATGGCGCGAGTGACAAAAACGCCAGCATCAGGATTTTCAAGCTCACGGTCATAGTCTTTCTCCGACCCTCCAAGTCGCAAGACATTCATGAGCTTAACTATATAGATGAAGAAAAGCCAGACTTTATCGCCGCGCGGTTAATTGCCTCCGGGACGGCGATCCAAAAAATCAGGGTTTTAGCGTTTCACGAGTTGGGAACTTCGCAGGCTTTCAATCAGCGCGATCAGGGAGTCATGCTCCTCCTGCTCCTCCGGCGATGGACGATAGGCGCGGATCTGCGCTTCAAGATCGTCGAGACGCGCCATGCCGTTGTTATAGAGCCGCTCAATTCCTCGTTTGCGCGCATCTTCAATGAGAATGAGCGTCTGGGAGACATTCCGAAAATCGTGTCGGCCCGGTTTCTCGTCTAGCAAATGGAGCCCGTTCAGGTCGCGGCCGAAAGTGAGGCGGCGGGCTTAAGCTCGACGCTTTCGCCGCAGCCGCAGGCCGACGTCTGATTAGGATTTTCAAAGACAAAGGTCGAGGCGAATTGCGTCGTTTTCACATCCATTTTTGTGCCCAGCAGGTAGAGAACGGCGCCGGCGTCGACGATCACTCGACCGCCTTCTGTGTCGATCACCTCGTCGCCTTTGCGCGGTTCGCCAATCTCCATTTTGTAGGACATGCCGGCGCAACCGCCTTTCTCCACCGAAACGCGAAGGCCCGCGCCACTGGCGGCGCTGCCGAGAACGCCGCGCAGACGTTCCACGGCGGCGGGACTGACGGTCATCACAGCGAGACTCATGTCGCTTCTTCCTTTGATACAGGTCTAATTTACCACATATCGAGCGCCATGCGCGCCTCATCCGACATGCGGCTTTGATCCCACGGCGGATCGAAAACCATATTGACCTTGACGTCCGACACCCCCGGGACGGCGCTGACGGCGTTTTTGACCCAAACCGGCATTTCGCCGGCCACGGGACAACCCGGGGCGGTGAGCGTCATGTCGATTTCGATGACCCCGCCATCGGCGACGTCGACACGGTAAATCAGTCCGAGTTCGTAAATATCGGCCGGGATTTCAGGATCGTAGACGGTCTTCAGCGCCTTGACGATATCGGTGGAAAGCCGCTCCTCGGCTTCAGAGAGCTGTGAGGGCCGGGTTTCCTCTGGATCGGCGGATATGGTCGCGTCGTGCGTCATGAGCACGTCTTTCTCCTCAACCGAAAAATTGTTTGGCTTTGAGCAGCGCTTCGACCAACCGGTCGATTTCATCGCGGGTGTTATACATCGCAAAGGATGCGCGGCATGTGGAGGTCACGCCAAAACGCGCCAGCAAGGGCATGGCGCAATGCGTTCCGGCGCGTACGGCGACGCCGTCGCGATCGATGATCGTTGCGATGTCATGAGCATGTGCGCCGGCGATATCAAAGGCGATGATCGGCCCCCTATCGGCGGCGTGACCATAAATGTGCAGGCCGTCGATTTCGCAAAGCCGCGCCATCGCATAGGCGGTAAGTCCAGCTTCATAGGCGTGAATCGCTGAACGGCCAATCCGTTCGACATAATCGATCGCTGCGGCCAGGCCAACTGCTTGCGCAATTGGCGGCGTTCCAGCCTCAAAGCGTTGCGGTGGGGAATTATAGGTGACAGAGTCAAGAGTCACCGTTTCGATCATTTCGCCGCCGCCGGCGTAGGGCGGAAGGGTTTCCAGCCATTTACGCTTGCCGTAAAGGACGCCGATGCCGGTTGGACCATAAAGTTTGTGGCCAGTCACAGCATAGAAATCGACATCAAGATCCTGCACGTCGACATCAAGATGCACAGCTCCCTGCGACCCATCGACGACGATCACCGCGCCGTGGGCGTGAGCGATGCGCGCCGCAGCCTGAACGGGAACAGGCGCCGCCAGAACATTCGACATATGCGTCAGCGCGACGACTTTGGTGCGACTGGTGAAAAGTTTTTCATAGGAGTCGAGATCGATATGTCCGTTATCGTCGACCTCAATCCATTTGATTACGGCGCCTCTGCGCTCACGCAGGAAATGCCAGGGGACGATATTGGAGTGATGCTCCATCATCGACAGTATGATTTCATCTCCCTCGCCGATATGCGCCAGCCCGAGAGACGCAGCGACAAGGTTCAACGCCTCGGTCGCGCCGCGCGTGAAGATGATCTCTTCGACAGATCCCGCATTCAAAAATCGACGTACAGTTTCGCGCGCGCCCTCGTAGGATTCTGTCGCTGCGTTAGCAAGAAAATGAAGGCCGCGATGCACATTTGCATACTCGTGTTCGTAAAATTGATTCAGTCGCGCCAGCACATCTTTCGGCTTTTGCGCCGATGCGGCATTGTCGAGGTAGGCGAGCGGTTTGCCATAGGGTCGCTCCGCGAGGATGGGGAAATCCGCGCGAATGGCGTCGATATTGAACATCTTTGCGGGTGAAGAAATCTGGTTCATGACGGAGTCCTTTCCGCCAGCCAGGCGCCAATGCGCGCAGTGAGGAAATTGTGTGATCTTTCGTCCGCGATATCGACCAGCGACTCATTGGCGAAGGCTTCGAGCAGCAGCGACTGAGCCTCGCCGCGCGGCAGGCCGCGCGCCATAAGGTAAAAAAGCTGATCTCCATCAAGACGTCCGCAGGCGGCGCCGTGACCGCATTTGACGTCGTCGGCGAAGATCTCAAGTTCCGGCTTGTTGTTCATCGTCGCGCCATCGGAGAGAAGTATGGCTTTCGATTGCATGACGCCATCCGTCTTTTGAGCGCAGGGCCGAACAAGGATCTTGCCCTGAAAAACGCCGACCGCCTGTTCGTCGAGGATCGTGCGGAATTTCTCGTGGCTGGTTCCATGCGGCTGACGATGGTCGACAAAAAGCGTCGTGTCCGCGTGCTGACGCCCGCGCGCCAGCGTAACGCCATTGAATGCGGCGTGGGCATGTTCGCCATCGAGCGCCGCAAAGACCTGGCGTCGCAAAAGTCCCCCGCCCTCGATCAGCTGATGCGCGTTAAGTCGCGCATGGGAAGCAAGATACGCCATCAGGCTGAAGACGCCTACAGAGCCGCCGCCAAAGCCCGCAATATGGCTCAGCACATCGACTTCCGAAGCATTTTCGAGGCGCAGCGCCAGAAGATGATTAATCTGTGTCGCAATCGACGTTTCTCTTGGCAGCACACCCGCCGTTTCGATCGCCTTCACGCTGGCGCCGGCGCCGACGATCAGCGCCGCACGTGTAAAAATCGCTTCCGGCACGCTGGCGCCAACCAGGGTCACGAACTCGATTGGTCGAGTAACTTTTACGCCTGACGATACAGAAACGACGACGCAATCCTGCATCAATGCGCCGTTCAGCGCCACGGCGGCGTCCTCGGCTCCAGCGTTCTCGGGCCAGAGCGCGGCAGTTATTTCGGGATTGTCGTCGGCCAACGCTTCGTGAAGGGATTGAACGCGAAGGCCATCGGGAAGTCCCGAGAGGTCTGAAAGGTCAGGCCGAAATTTTCCGTCAAGCGTAACGAGTCGGATCGAGTCATGGGTTCGATCCAGCGCCAGCGCGCGCTCGTCGCCCGCCGCCAGAGGCGCTGGTTTCGCCAGCGCGGTTTTGAGATCGGTGTAGTGCCATGACTCGACGCGACGGTTGGGCAACCCGCGTTCGACAAAGGATTTGTAGGCTCTGTCGCGCCTTTGCTCAGCGCCAGCCTTCCGCATAGTCTGGTATTGCGCCTCATAAATGGCGTCGGCCTCGTTCGCCAGCTTGATCATGGGTTCAGGCCGCCTCCCCGGCGATGTAATCCCGATAACCATTTTTCTCGAGTTCCAGCGCCAGTTCCGGGCCGCCGCTTCGCTGGATCACGCCCTGCGCCATGACATGCACGGAATCTGGCCGGATATAATCGAGCAAACGTTGATAATGGGTGATGACCAGGAAAGAGCGTTCAGGCGAACGAAGGCTGTTCACGCCTTCGGAAACGACCCGCAGGGCATCGATGTCGAGACCGGAGTCGGTTTCGTCAAGAATGCCGACAGACGGCTCCAGCAAGGCCATCTGGAGTATTTCCATTCGCTTTTTCTCTCCGCCTGAAAATCCGGAGTTGAGCGGACGACGCAGCATTTCCTGACTGACTTCAAGTTTGGCCGCCGCTTCGCGCACACGTTTCATCAGATCGGGCGTTTGCAATTCCGGTTCGCCGCGCGACCGCCGTTGCGCGTTGAGCGCCGCTTTAAGAAACTGCATGGTTGCGACGCCGGGAATCTCCACCGGATATTGAAAGGCGAGAAACAGGCCGCGCGCGGCGCGTTCGTGCGGATCGAGATCGAGGATATTCTCGCCGTTGATCAGCACTTCTCCCTCTGTAACCTCGTAACCCTCGCGCCCGGCGATCACGTAGGAGAGCGTCGACTTGCCAGTGCCATTGGGTCCCATGATGGCGGCGACTTCGCCGTCCTTCACCGTCAGCGTCAGACCTTTGAGGATTTCCCGATCTCCGACGGAGACATGAAGGTTTTTAATCTCAAGCATTGTTTTACGGTCCCGCATACGTCCTAACCGACGCTGCCCTCAAGAGAAATCGAGATCAGCTTTTGCGCCTCGACGGCGAACTCCATTGGCAATTGCTGCAAGACGTCGCGCACAAAGCCATTAACGATCAGCGCCGTCGCCTCTTCCGCCGTCAGGCCGCGCTGCATGGCGTAGAACAATTGATCCTCGGAGATTTTCGAGGTCGTCGCCTCATGTTCGAACTGTGCGCTCGTATTCTTCGACTCGATGTAGGGAACAGTGTGGGCGCCGCAGTCGTGACCGATCAGCAGACTGTCGCATTGTGTATAATTTCGCGCGTTATCCGCTTTGCGATGCGCCGAAACCTGCCCACGATAAGTGTTCTGCGATTTTCCGGCCGATATGCCTTTCGAGACGATTCGGCTTTTGGTGTTGCGGCCGAGGTGAATCATCTTTGTGCCGCTATCGACCTGCTGATGTCCGTTCGACACTGCAATTGAGTAGAACTCGCCTTGCGAATTGTCGCCGCGCAATATGCAGCTTGGGTATTTCCAGGTGATCGCCGAACCGGTCTCAACCTGAGTCCATGAAATATGAGAGTTCCGCCCCCGGCAATCGCCGCGTTTGGTGACGAAATTATAGATGCCGCCCCTGCCCGCGCTGTCGCCGGGATACCAGTTCTGCACTGTGGAATATTTTATCTCTGCGTCGTCCAGCGCCACCAGTTCGACAACCGCGGCATGAAGCTGGTTTTCGTCGCGCTTTGGCGCCGTGCAGCCCTCGAGGTAGCTGACATAGGAGCCGGCGTCGGCGATAATCAAAGTGCGTTCGAACTGGCCGGTCTTCTGCTCGTTGATGCGAAAATAGGTGGACAACTCCATCGGGCACCGCACGCCCTTCGGCACATAAACGAAAGAGCCGTCGGAGTAGACAGCCGAATTCAACGTCGCGAAGAAATTATCGGTCGCCGGCACGACCGAGCCGAGATACTGGCGCACCAGTTCGGGATGCGTCTGCACAGCTTCGGAAATCGGGCAGAAGATCACGCCCGCCTTCGCCAGCTCTTCCTTGAATGTTGTCGCCACAGACACTGAATCGAAGACGGCGTCCACCGCCACCTTGCGCGTTTCGACCCCTGCGAGGATTTCCTGCTCACGCAACGGGATGCCGAGCTTCTCGTAGGTGCGCAACAGTTCCGGATCAACGTCGTCGAGGGTTTTGGGCCCCGGCGTCGATTTCGGAGCGGCGTAATAATAAAGGTCCTGGTAGTCGATTGGCGGATAGTGGACCCGCGCCCATTCCGGCTCACGCATGGTCAGCCACCGCCGAAAGGCTTCAAGACGCCATTGCTTCAGCCATTCGGGCTCGTTTTTTTTCGCGGAAATGAAACGTACGGTGTCTTCGTCAAGACCTTTGGGAGCCTTTTCAGACTCGATGTCGGTCGTGAATCCATACTTATAGGCGTCGACGTCGATCGCCTCGACGCGCGCTACGGTCTCATGACGAGCCGCCATCTTTTTATCTCCTCGTCGCAGCGGGTTAAAGGCCCGCCGGCCGATCAGGTTTAGAACGCTGTATGCTTGCCGATCAGGGGGCAGAGCGCCGGGACCGTATCTGGCTTACAACGGATTCTAGAACCATTACAAATTCATCTATATCTTTCGGCGAGGTTGTCCAGCCCAGACTGACGCGCAGGGCGGTTTTCTCCGTTGCGCCCATGGCGGCGAGCACATGAGATTCCCGGACTTTTCCGGAGGAACAGGCGGAACCGCTCGACAGCGCGACGCCGGCGAGATCGAGGGCCATCAGCGCTGTTTGGGCGTTGAGGTCCGGAAACGCGAAGGCGCTGGTGTTTGGCAAGCGCGTCGCCTCCCGGCCAAAAAACACTGTTTGCGGAGCAAATTGTTCTATCGAGGCCTCCATTCGGTCGCGCAGCGACGAAATCCGGATCGCTTCCTGCGCCAGTTCGGCCAGCGTCTCCTGAAAAGCCGCCGCGAAACCGCCAATAGCCGCGATGTTTTCGGTGCCGGCGCGCCGGCCGAATTCCTGTCCTCCGCCCCGCAGGAGAGGCGACTCGAACGATAAATCGTCATCCGCGAAGACGAGCGCGCCCGCGCCTGCAGGGCCGCCCAATTTGTGAGACGAAAAAAACAGGATGTCAGCGCCAGTGGTGGCAAAATCCGTTTCGACGCGTCCAACGGCCTGAGTGGCGTCGCAAACCACGCGACCTCCGGCGGCGTGGGTCAGCGCCGCCGCCGCCCGCACGGGTTGGAGAACCCCGGTTTCATTATTTGCCGCCTGAATCGCAAGCAGGACACGGCGGCCGGCGTGACGCGCGAGCGCCGATTCCAGCGCTGAAAGCGAAAGATCGCCAAAAGGCCTCAGCGCCACGGTCTCGACGCGTTCCGGCGGAAATCGATGGCCGGACAAAACCGCCGGATGCTCGCCAGCCCCGACAAGAAGGACATCGAGGGGCCCGGCGTCGCGCCCTGTCCGCAGAAAGGGCGTGAGCGCCAGATTTGCGGCCTCGGTCGCGCCGCTGGTGAAGATCACATTACGCGTCGGGGCCCCCAATCCCCGCGCGACGACGCCCCGCGCCTCCTCCAGCCTGGCTTTGGCGGCGCGTCCCTCGGCATGGACGGAAGAGGGGTTGCTCGGGGCCTCCATCGCTTGCGCCAGCGCCGCGCGCGCCTTCGGCCGAAGCGGCGAGGTTGCGTTGTGATCGAGATAAATCCGTCCCATGGCGGTGTTTTAGCGGGTCGCGTCGGATAACGGGAGAGACGCCCCACAGGGCGCCGCAAGCGATCGCAAATCCTTTAAACCATAGGCCATGTCCGGCAGGACCATGCCGAAGATTTCCCAGACGCCCTCGACCCCCGTCGGCGCCGCCCCGAGACGTTCGTAGAACTCACGCGCGCGCGCGCTATCGCGAAAAACCCAGAAACCGCAGGCCCGGCAGCCGTGGGCGATGAGATGCGACGCCAATTCGCGCACCAGACGGCGACCAACTCCCTGCCCTTGTATCCGGCGCAGCAGATAGAGCGAAACGATCTCTCCGTCATACCCCAGCGGCAACAGTTTTTGCGAGGTCTGGCGGCGGCAGGCGCCAAAACCCGCCGGTTCGCCCGATGCGTCCAGAGCCAGAAAGACCGCTTGGGCGGGATCGGTTGCGGCGACCGACATTTGGGTCAGCCAACGCGCCTCCCAATCCGTCGGGTCGAGATTTGCCAGCACCTCTGCGGGCATCCAGCCATCGTAGGTTTCTCGCCAGGCCTGAATATGGAGACGCGCTATTGCCGGAATGTCAGCGGCATGGGCGCGGCGGAGGGTAAGAGACGCCATTCTTGTGCTTCGTTGTGGCTGGACAAATCCGCAGCGCCGGAGTTTTGCCGGCTCCGCTTGGCGTGATATGGGCTCCGCCAGAAAAAAGTCGCGTCATGATTGATCTGGTCATCAAGTTTTCGCCCCTAAGCCCAACCGACGAGCCGCTGGTCGACAAACTCGACGAACGCGCCTTCGGTCCGGGTCGCTTTGCGCGCACCGCCTATCGACTGCGCGAGGGCGTCGCCGCTGACGCCTCCCTATCTTTCGTAGCGCGCGTCGGCACCTTGCTTGTCGGCGCCATCCGCATGACGCAGATCCTGGTCGACTCGACGCCAGCCTTGCTTTTGGGGCCATTGACCGTCGAACCCGCCTTTCGCTCTCAGGGCGTTGGCGAGTCCCTAATGAATCGCGCGCTCGAGGCCGCGCGCGCCGCCGGTCATGGTCTGGTGCTGCTCGTCGGCGACGAAGAATATTACGCTCGGGCCGGATTTCAGCGCGTCCCGCAGGGCAAGATCGTCATGCCGGGACCGGTTGATCCGGACCGCTTGCTCTACCACGAATTGAAACCCGGCGCCTTCGCTGCGACCGCCGGGAAAATGCGACGGCGATGACGAAAAAGTCCTCTTCGCTCGCCCGACGCTATTCAGAACTTGTCTCGGCGGGAGAATTGACCACCGACGCGGGTCAGAGCGCGGCCGTCCAGGCCCTTCAGGTCGCGCTCGACCGATTGGCCGCTTCCGATCAAAACAGAGGCGGGAAACTGCTCGCCCGGGCGCTGGCCTGGATTCGAAAATCCGGATCTCTTCGTGGCGTTTACCTCTGGGGCGATGTCGGGCGCGGCAAGACCATGTTGATGGACATGTTCTTTGAGGCCGCGCCGGTTGAAAAAAAACGTCGGGAGCATTTTCACGCCTTCATGGCCGACATTCACGAACGTCTTCATAAAGCCCGCAGTCTGACCCTCGCCAGCGGCGGCGACCCCGTCGGATATGTCGCCGCCGAAATCGCCGACAGGGCGCAATTGCTTTGCTTCGATGAATTCGCTGTGCATGACGTCGCTGACGCCTCAATCCTCGGCCGACTGTTTACGCATCTGATTGAGAGCGGGGTGTTTGTCGTCGCAACTTCCAACGTCGAACCCGCCCGGCTTTACGAGGGGGGACGCAATCGCGACCTGTTTTTGCCGTTTATTTCGTTGCTGCAATCGCGTCTAGATGTCGTCAGAGTCGATGCGCCGACGGATTACCGCCAGCAGAAGGGACGCGTTGGCGATGTATATTTCGCGCCCCTCGGCGAAACGGCGACGGAAGCGATGGATCGGCTTTTTCTGGCGCTCGCCGGCGTCGAACGCGGCGCGCCGGAGTCTCTGAACTTCAAGCGCCGCTCGATCTTCGTCCCGCAATCCATTGGCCGCGTCGCGCGCATGGGGTTTGGCGATATTTGCGGTCAGATGCTGGCGGCGAGCGACTTTCTGGCCCTCGCCCGCAATTATGACAGCTTGCTGATCGAAGATATTCCGGTTTTGTCGGCGGATCGACGCAACGACGCCCGACGATTAATCATGCTGATCGACGTCCTTTACGAGGCCCGCGCCCTGCTCGCCGTATCCGCCGCCGCAGAACCAGCCGCGCTCTACGCTGCGGCGATCGGCGCGGAGGCGAATGAATTCGCCCGCGCCGCCTCGCGCCTGATTGAGATGCGATCGCAAACCTGGGTCGAGAACACCGTCGCCGGCGCAGGACTCAGGGCTTCGACATACAATCCTTGATATCGCTGGACTTTTTCATCTGCTCGAACCGGTCCGCGCAGAAACGCGCCAGTTCAGCGCGGATTTTGGGATCGGTCGCCGCGGCGCGCATGCCCATGGCGCCCTCCAGCAACTCTTTCTGCGCGTCATGCAACTGTCGCGGCGACAATTCCGAGGAACAGCTTTCGTAGCGCTTCAAAAACGCGTCGCAGGAGTCGACGCCTGTCGGATCGACGGCGAAGGCTGGGGTTGCGACGAGCACAAGGAATAGGATCAGGCTGCTTTTCACGAGCGTCGGCTCCACGTTCACGAGATAACCATATAACCGCGCCCAAACCTGAATTAAACGGGCGACGGGCCTGTCATGGGACCCGCCGCCCGGTGAACCTCCGGCGAAAGTGTCTCGCGAACGCCGAAGATATCCTTATTTTCTCTGGAGTATTTCCCTATCTGATTGAACCAGACCAGGACTCCGGTTTTTTGTTTTGTCCTGATTTCCCTCGCCCAACCGGTTTCCGTTTCTTGGAAAGAAAACTAGAGCCCGGCGAGATAGACCGTGGGATCGACTGGCGTCGAGCCTTTGCGCAACTCGAAGTGCAACTGGGGCGAGCCAACATTGCCGGTCTGGCCGGATCGGGCGATCGTCTGGCCGCGCTTCACCTTGTCGCCACGCTTCACCTCGATCTGGCTATTGTGGGCGTAGGCCGAGACGTAACCATTGGGATGGCGAATGAGAATCATGTTGCCAAATCCCTTCAACTCGCTGCCGGCGAAAGCGACTTCTCCTTCTTCGACCGCCTTCACCTGGGTGCCTTCCGGAACGGCGATGTTGATGCCGTCGCCGCCGCTGGAGAAACCTTGAATGATGCGGCCACGCACCGGCCAGCGGAACTCCGGACGTTTTTCTTCTCCGGAAGCAGATTTCTGGCTATCGGCCGTAGCGCTGTTGGGTTTGAGCACATCCGGATTGATGGCGCCGGTTGAGGAGGTGTCGACGTTCGCGCCCTTTGCAGCCGACGCCGACGTCGCAGCTGCGACTTTCTGATCAACTCGCGCAACCTGTGTGGGGGCGGAGGCCTGCGCCGTCTCGGCGGCGAGACCGGACTTTCGCGCCGCCGCGTATTTCAGCGGGTCGTTTTTCGCCTGCGCCTTAGCCGCTTTTTCGGCCTCGGCCCTCAACTTCAGTTCCGCCTGCTTTTTCGACCGGGCTTCCGCCTCCGCCGCTTTTCTGCTCCGCGCCTCGTCTTGCGGTTGAGACTGCGCCGCCTTGCGCTCGGACTCCTTTGCCGCAGCCTTCTCACGCTCTGCTTTCAGCTCTTCCTGACGCTGGGCGAGGCGCTCGGCTTTGGTCATGACCGGGGCTGGAAGCGGTTTGGCTTCGGTGACCTTGCCAGAGAGGCCGCCGCCTCCGGCGAATTGTTGCTGCGTCTGCGCGGGCGTCGCTTTCGCGACGGCTCCGGGGTTCGCGTTGGCGCGATAGACCGGGATAATCAGCTTTGCGCCAGGACGGATCTCGGCGGCTGTCGCATAGCCATTGGACTTCACCAGCGCGTCGGTGGGGACGCCATACCGATTGGCGATCGCCGCTGGCGTCTCGCCTTGCGCCATGACGACAGGCGTGCCGCCAATCGCTGTCCAGTGCGGATCGGCGCCGGGCAGCGGGCCGGGGATGCTTGGCGCGGCGACTGGCGTGGATACGACGGGCGCGGAATGCTGATTTGCCGCGGGGGGCGGCAGCGGTCGGGAGTCGACCGGCGCCAGCGACGCCTGTCGATAGGACGGCTCCTGTTGAATGCTGCCGGTCGGCGTTTGATCGACTGAACGGGCGGCGAGAGATTTCGCGCCGCCAAACGGATCGTTGAAGGGATCTGCGTAACGCGAAGACTCCGCGCAGCCTGCCGTTAAGGCGGCCGCACTGACCGCCACCATCAGCCGCACCGCGACCCGCGAAATTGCTATTCGACGCTCATTAGCCATGACGCTGCCCACTCGCACGCAAATACTATGCATCAGGGAATAGGCGACGCCGGTTAAGGAGCCGTTTAAGATGAGCGCGGGTCGATCGGAATAATTAAATCTCTCCTGATTGCGTAAAGAAGGTTTTTACAATGATTGGGCTGCGCCCTGCGCGCAAAATACAAGCCGGCATGGACCAAGATCGTTTTCCTCGCATCCCCCCGACGAATTGCGAACAAGCTTAATCAATCGTTGACGCCGATCGGGCGTGACGCGCCCGTAAACAAGAACGCCCTCCGGCGCGAGCGCCGCCATCAACGCCGGCGGCGGGGCCGAGAGCGCCGCCTCGACAAAAATTCGATCGAACCGGCCGAGTGCCGAGGGCGGCTCCAGGCCGTCCTCATGGAGAACCCGAACATTAGCGAGCGCCAGCGCGGCGATATGCGCAGAGGCCTCGATCGCCAGCGCCCGATAACGCTCGAGCGCCACGACCTCGGCCGCCAGCCGGGAGAGGATTGCTGCGCCGTAGCCGGACCCTGCGCCGACATCGAGAACGCGATGACTTTTCTCGACAGCGAGCGCCTCAATGCGACGCGCGAGATCGACTGGTCGCGTCATTGTTTGTCCGCAGCCGATGGGCAACGAAATATTGCGATTGGCGAGATCGCGATAAATATGAGGCGTAAAGGCCTCGCGGGGAGTCGACTCGACGGCGCGCAAGACGTCAAGATCGCGCATCCCGGCGCGACGGATGGCGAGGAGCAGCGCGCCACGCTCCTCTGGAGTAGCGCGACCGGCCTCGATCATGTGCTGGCTTCAAAAGCCGCAGCGAGGCTCGTCACGGTCGGATGATCGGTGAGGTCGAGTTGCAGGGGCGTTACCGAAATCCGGTTTTGCTCCACAGCCTCCAGATCCGTGCCGGGGCCCGGTCGGTAATTGCCCCGCTGAAAGGAAATCCAGTGATAGGGATTGCCTCGACCGTCGCGCCGCGTGTCGATCTTCATCAGATCGTTGCTGCGCCGCCCCTGCATCGTTACTGCGACGCCCTGAACCTCGCCGGGCTGGCAATTGGGAAAATTAATATTCATCAACACATTTTTCGGGATGCCGGCGTCGAGAATTTTTTTCACAATGGCGGCGCCATGGCTTTCGGCGCAATCCCAGATGATCGTCTGACGACCGGCGAAAAAATCATAGACCTGCGACAGCGCAATCGCCGGCACGCCGAGAATTGTAGCCTCCATCGCCCCGGCGATGGTCCCGGAATAGGTTACGTCCTCCGCGAGGTTCTGGCCGCTGTTGACGCCGGACAGCACCAGATCGGGCGGATGATCGAGCAGCAAGTGACGCACGCCCATGATCACGCAATCTGTTGGCGTGCCCTTGAGCGCATAATGACGCGGCGATATTTCGCGCAGGCGTAACGGATCGTTGAGCGACAGGGAATGCGCAACGCCAGATTGCTCGAACTCGGGGGCGATCACGAATACGTCGTCGCTGAAGGCGCGCGCAATCCTTTCGGCGATAGCCAGGCCCGGCGCATGAACGCCGTCGTCATTGGTGACCAATATGCGCATGACTTCTTGCCCTACCCTTCGCGCGCAATGCGCGTCAGGCCGCCCATGTAGGGACGCAACGCCTCCGGTATGGTGACGGAGCCGTCGGCCTGCTGGTAATTCTCCAGCACGGCGACCATGGCGCGGCCCACCGCGACGCCCGACCCATTCAGCGTGTGCACATAGCGCGGGCTTTTGTCGTCGGCGGCGCGATAGCGCGCCCCCATGCGGCGCGCCTGAAAATCGCCGCACACCGAACAAGAGGAAATTTCGCGATATTTCCCCTGCCCCGGCAACCAGACTTCGAGATCGTAGGTTTTTTGCGAGGCGAATCCCATATCGCCGGTGCAAAGCAATACTTTGCGATAGGGCAAGCCGAGGCGTTGCAAGACTTTCTCGGCGCAGGCGGTCATGCGCTCATGTTCGTCGAGCGATTGTTCCGGCGTCGTGATCGACACGAGTTCGACCTTGAAGAACTGATGCTGGCGGATCATGCCGCGGGTGTCGCGTCCAGCTGCGCCCGCTTCGGCGCGGAAACAATAGGTGCCGGCGGTCAGACGCAGCGGCAGTTGCGCTTCGTCGAGAATGCTCTCGCGCACCAAATTGGTTAGCGGCACTTCGGCGGTGGGGATGAGCCAGAAAGCATCGCCAGCCGGAAATTGATCCTCGCGAAACTTCGGCAATTGAGCGGTGCCGAACATCGCCTCGTCGCGCACCAGCAGCGGCGGATTGACTTCCAGATAATCATGCTCGCCCGTATGCAGATCGAGCATGAATTGCGCCAGCGCCCGCTCCAGCCGCGCCAGAGGCCCCTTATTGACCACGAAACGCGCGCCGGAAATCCTCGCGGCGGTTTCGAAATCCATCAATCCGAGCCCCTCGCCGATGTCGAAATGCTCCTTCGGCGTAAAATCGAAGGCGGGCGGTTCGCCCCAGCGCGAGACTTCGACATTGTCGTTCTCGTCGGCGCCGTCGGGGACGTCGTCGCGCGGCGTGTTGGGGATGGCGGCGAGCGCAGTGTCGAGTTCGGCGATGGCGTAACGCTCCGCCTCCTCCAGCCTCTCCCAATTTTCCTTGATCGCGGCGACTTCCGATTTCAACTCATCCGCGCGCATGGCGTCGCCGGCTTTCATCGCGACGCCAATCTCTTTCGAGGCGGCGTTGCGGCGCTCCTGGGCTTTCTGTAATTCGGCGATGGCGGCGCGACGCGCGTCGTCGAGGATCAAAAGCTGCCCGGCGAGCGGTTCAAGCCCCCTGCGCTTGCGGCCTGCGTCGAAAATATCGTGGTGTTCGCGAATCCATTTTATGTCGTACATAAGATCACTGAGCCCCCTGCGGGTCGGCGCAGACAAACGGATCGACGATACAATCGTCAGCTATCCTTCGCCGATGGCCCGTTCCCGCTCCTCTCTTTTTTTCTCGACCATTCGGACGGAATAGATCGACAATTCGTATAAAAGCACGCCCGGAATGGCCAGCGCGAGTTGCGAAAAAACGTCGGGCGGGGTCAGTATCGCCGCGATGACGAACACGATCACGATGGCGTAACGTCGCTGTTCGGAGAGAAACTGCGACGAGACGACGCCAACCTGGCCAAGCAGCGTCAAAATCACCGGCGTCTGGAACACCACCCCGAAGGCGAAAACCAGCGTCATAATGAGCGACAGATATTCCGACACGCGCGGCAAGAGTTCGATCTGCGCCTTGCCGGGCTCGTTGGCCTGCTGCATGCCGATGAAGAAGCGCAGGAGATTCGGCATGACCAGAAAATAGACGATCAGCGCGCCAATCAGGAAAAACGCCGGCGTCGCGAAAAGATAAGGCTGAAAGGCGGCGCGTTCATGCCGATAGAGGCCGGGCGCGACGAAGGCGTAGAGCTGCGCCAGCACCACCGGGCAGGATAAAAACGCCGCCATGAACAGCGCCACCTTGATCTGTGTGAAGAAATATTCCTGCGGCGCGGTATAGATCAGCTTCGCTTCCGGGCCGGCGACCTGCGTATAGGGGATCACCAGCAAATTATAGATGTCCCTGGCGAAGAAAAAACAGATCAGGAACATGACAAGAAACGCGAGCAGCGATTTGATCAACCGCTCGCGCAGCTCCATCAAATGTTCGATGAGCGGCGCCTTGCTGGCCTCGATCTCCGCCTCGTCGGCTTCGTTCATGTGCGGGTGTCCCCGGCGGCGGGCGCATCCTTGTCCGGAGCGTCCTCCGGCGTGGCGGATTGGGCGGGTTCTGGCGACGACAGTCTAGTTTGGGCGGCGATCGCCTCAGTCATCTGCTTGCGCGCCTCGATCAATGGATCGAAAGCGGCGTCCAGTTCCACCGGATTGCGCAAGGCGGTTTTTGTCGCATCGACTTCCTTGCGCAGGGCGTCAATTTCGGCCTCGCGCAACGCCTCCATGAACTGGCCCTGAAACTCCGCCGCCATGCGACGCATCCGCCCGGTCGCCTGTCCCAGGGTGCGCAGCACGCGCGGCAAATCCTTTGACGGAATCGCCACAAGCGCGACGATGCCGATAACCAGAAGCTTACCGGGGTCGAGATCGAACATGTGCCCCTGGAGTGCCCGCCGCGCGGGGATTGGCATGCGCCTGCGGTATCAGACCTTGTTGCCGTCGGCGGATTTGTCGTCCAGCGCGCGCGTCTCCGCCGGCTTGTTCTCGGCGGCTTCCTCTTCCGCAAGGCCTTTCTTGAACGCCTTGATGCCCTTGGCGACATCGCCCATCACATCGGAGATTTTGAACTTCCCGCCGAAGAGAACGAAAACCACGCCGCCCACGACGATCCAATGCCAGATCGACAGACTGCCCATTTTAACGGCCTCCCAGGCGCGAACGCTAATGAATCGGATGCAGATAAATTAAGCCCCCGGCGCCGCAAAAACAAGGCGAGGGTCGAATGGTCAAGCCGCGTCGTCCTCATCCTCCACGGAGGGGAATTCGAGCGGCTCAGGCGCTTCCGGAAACTCCATGTCCAGCAAAGCTGGCGCTTCGTCCTCGAGTGGGTCTTCATCGTCGCGCAGGGCCTCATCGTCGGAGGGCTGCGGCACGCCGAATCCCTTGGGCAGCCTTCCGTCGAACAAGCCGGCGCCTTTCAGTTCCTCCAGCCCCGGCAAATCGCCGATCTGCTCAAGGCCGAAGTGCATCAGAAAGGCGTCGGTGGTGCCATAGGTGATCGGTCGGCCGGGCGCCTTGCGCCGACCGCGAAGCCGAATCCAGCCGGTTTCCAGCAATACGTCGAGGGTGCCTTTGGAAATGGCGACGCCACGAATTTCCTCGATCTCGGCGCGGGTCGTCGGCTGGTGATAGGCGACGATCGCCAGGGTCTCGAGAGCGGCCCGCGAGAGCTTTTTCTCTTCGACCCGCTCACGCGAAAGAATCCATGACAGATCGCCGGCGGTGCGGAAAAACCATTTCTTGCCGACGCGGGTCAGATTGACGCCGCGCGCTGCATAATGGTCGCGCAGCCGCGCCAGAACATCCTCAAGGCTGACGTTCTCATCAATCCGACGCGATAACTCGCTCTCATCGAGCGGTTCTGCGGCGGCGAAGAGCATCGCCTCGACAATGCGTTCGGCCTCGCGCAGCGCCGCATTGAGGCGCGCAAGTTCCTCGTCGTTATTCACATCGAACAATTCGATCTTCTCGGCTGGCTGCGCCAATCCGCTGTCTCCCCGATCACGTCGCCGGCGACGGAACAACTCCGGCGGACGGCTCCTGTGGCTGCGGCGGACGGCGCCGCACCCACAAGGGCGCGAAAGGCCGATCCTGCCGAATATCGAAACGCCCTTCCCGCACCATTTCGAGAGAAGCGGTGAAGGCCGAGGCGCGCACCGTTCGCGCCGTTTGCATGTCTGAACAATAATGGATCAGATAGTCGTCGAGAACGGTCCACTCCGCCGCGACCCCGGCGAGTCGCTCCAGCGCCTCGCGCGCCTCAGCGAGCGACCAGACCGTTCGTTGCCGAACAATGACGCGAGAGGTCGCCGTCTTTTGTCGCTGGCGGGCGTAGGCCGAGAGCAGATCGAACAATTTGGCCTGATATTTTGGCTGGGCGATCGTTTCGATCCCCTCGGGTCCGCCGCGCATGAACATGTCGCGGCCGAGCTGGGCGCGTCGGGTCAGACGATCGGCGGCGAGGCGGATGAGTTCAAGCTGGCGCAGCCGTTCGGCGAGGGCGGCGGCGAGTTCGGCCGCTGAGGGCTCCTCGTTGTTTTTGGGCTGCTCAGGCAGTAGCAATCGCGACTTCAGGAAGGCGAGCCACGCCGCCATCACCAGATAGTCTGCCGCGAGCTCCAGCCTGAC
>JBBARD010000050.1:0-6171 GCA_040399965.1 Methylocystis sp.
CGTATCTACGATTTTGCCCAAATCGCACGTGCCTGTGGTCGTGTGTCGGTCGGCGTGGCTCCGGACAAGAGGCCGGAAAGACGTCGAAAACTAACCGGCAGCCGGAGGCGAACCGGCGAACTCCGTCTCTGCGGAGGATCGCGACTTAAAGCAACGACGGACCGGGCTTTTTCGTCTCTGTCGACCCTCCAAAGGTCGGCTTACCGAAGAGGCTAGTCTTTCTTGCCGGGCGTGCGGAAAGGGAAACCCCCCTTCCAATCGATGGCTGTTTAAACGCCGTAGCGCATTGTTGCGCGACTGCGTCAACAGCCGACGGCGCATCACCGGATCGTTCTGCGCGCAAGCGCGAAGCGATCATGGATGGTCGACTTTACAACGCTCGTCGCGTTTCCACCACGCGCGAGTGAAGGGAGTCTTCTATCCGCCGAAGCCTTGTTGATTTCGGCGCGACAAGACGCGCGCCCTTCGAAGGGGGGATGCCACAATGACCCAACGTATCCAGGAATTCCTCGCCGATCGCCGTCGCGCCGGCCGTGACACGCAGCCGTGCCTTGTCGTCGATCTCGACGTGGTGCGCGAAAATTACCTTGGCTTCGCTCACGCCTTGCCAGATACGCGCGTCTTTTACGCCGTCAAAGCCAATCCAGCTCCTGAGGTTCTTTCCTTGCTCGCGTCGCTCGGCTCCTGCTTCGATACTGCCTCGGTTGTGGAGATTGAGCAGGTTCTCGCCGCCGGCGCAGCGCCAGACCGGATCAGCTTCGGCAACACGATCAAGAAAGAGCGCGATATCGCGCGCGCCTTCGAGCTTGGCGTTCGGCTCTTCGCCGTCGACAGCGAGGCCGAAGTCGACAAGATCGCCCGCGCGGCGCCGGGATCGAAAGTGTTTTGTCGAATCCTGTGCGATGGCGCAGGCGCCGAATGGCCGCTGTCGCGCAAATTCGGTTGCGCGCCGGACATGGCTCCGCGCGTGCTCGAACAGGCGCATCGCCTCGGTCTGTCAGCCTATGGCGTATCCTTTCATGTCGGCTCGCAGCAGACCAACCCCAAGATGTGGGATGGCGCGCTCAAGTCGGCGGCGGATATTTTCCGTGAACTCGCCGAGCGCGGCATTTCCTTGCAGATGGTCAATCTCGGCGGCGGGTTCCCGACGAAATACCTGAAGAATGTTCCGGCCGTGAAAGCCTATGGCAATGCGATCTTCCGTGCGTTGTCGAAGCATTTCGGCAATCGCATTCCCGAGACCATCATCGAGCCTGGGCGGGGCATGGTTGGCGGCGCTGGGGTGATCGAAGCGGAGGTGGTGCTAATTTCAAAGAAGTCTGAGGCGGGTGACGAGATGCGTTGGGTCTACCTTGATATCGGCAAGTTCAATGGACTCGCGGAAACGATCGACGAGATGATCCGCTACCCCATCCGGACATCTGCGGATGGCGGGCCCACTTCACCCTGTGTCGTTGCGGGGCCGACATGCGACTCGGTCGATGTCCTTTACGAGAAACAGCCCTACGATTTGCCGGTTTCGCTCGAAATCGGCGCGAAGGTGCTGATTGAGGGAACGGGCGCCTATACGACGACCTATTCCGCCGTCGGTTTCAACGGTTTTCCGCCTCTGGAAACCTTCGTAATCTAGGCTCCGCGCCCGCTTCAGGTTTACCGGCGGGCGCGATTAACTGAAATCGTCCTTGTCCCGTTCGGCGAACGCCATGAGGCGTTTGGCGCGAGGGTCGCTTGTCCTCTTCAAAGGAGGCGCAATTGACCTTTCATCATTCCCAGCAGATCGCCGAGCTTGCGATCAGACCGGCGCATGTATCGGATTTTGTTGTCCGTGAAGAGACGCCGCTTGACGCGCTCGCTCGTGAAGCTTTGCTCGATGAGGCCATGGGGCCAGAGCGCCGGCTTAAAACCAGCGAACGTTTGCGCGAGGGCAACAGACCTGCGCCGGGACTCGCCCTGGCTGCGCGAGGATCGGACGGCGATCTCATCGGCACGCTGCGACTCTGGCCTATCTTTGCAGGCGGGGATCGCCCCGCGCTGTTGCTCGGCCCGCTTGCCGTCGCTGAAAGGGCCCGTTCCATGGGGGTTGGCGGCAGCCTCATGCGCGAGGCTTTGAAACGAGCCGTAGATAGTGGCCATCGCGCGGTTTTGCTGGTTGGCGACGCGCCCTATTACGCCCGCTTCGGCTTCAAACAGGCCTGCACCCGTCGGTTGACTCTGCCGGGACCGGTGGCGCGTGACCGATTTTTGGGGTTTGAATTGATCCCGGGCGCGCTGGCGGGCGCACATGGTCTCGTCCGCGCCGCCATAGCCCCGAGTCTCTATTGCGGAACAAGCCGGCTCGCTGCTTGAGCGTGGGGGGACATATTACCCTCAGCCTATTTCGCACCGGGCAGCGGAAGGCAGGCGACGAGGATGGTTGAGGGGTTATCCGTATTCACGGTAACAATTCTGCCGTCGATGAAGGCTTGGGCCCGTGGCCGCCGATGCGGATCGTCGATCGTCCGGTAGCGACCGGCGCAGATGGCTTCGGCGCGCCGGACGCATAACTGTGTTTCCTGATTGCAGGTGATTTGATAACCCGTCTCGCCGCGCGCGAGACGAATTTCCGTTGCGGTAGTGGCGGTCGTCACGTCGTAACCCGGTTGCGCCAGTTCCGTGCACGCGCTCATATTCATGCCGAGCGCTATCGCGAGGCCGGTCAGGCTGCACATGGCGGAACTCTTCCTCTCTTGTCCTTGGACGCGATTATTCCCGCGGCGCCGAGCCCCGAGCCTTTTCATAGGGTATCATGAACAACTGTCGTAACACCGGCGCAACCACCAGCAACATAATCGGACCAATCAACATGCCGCCAACGACAACGGTCGCCAGTGGCCGCTGCACCTGCGAGCCGATGGCGTGGGAAAAGGCGGCAGGAAGAAGACCGACACCCGCAGACAGCGCCGTCATCAGCATAGGTCGCATCCTTTGTTCGGCGCCATAGAAGACAGCATCGTCGAAAGTCCGACCCTGAAGCATCAATTCACGGATATAGGTGATGTTCAAAATACCATCCATGACAGCGACGCCAAAAAGCGAGATAAATCCGATCGCCGCAGATACGCTAAAATCGAGGCCAGAGACATAAAGGGCGATAATGCCGCCACAGATTGCGAAGGGTATGCCGGCCATGGCGATCAGCGTATCGCGTAGTGAGTTGAACAGTCCGAACAGGAGCGCGATAATCGCCAGCAGAGTGATGGGCGCAACTACAGACAGTCGTTTATTGGCCTTCAACATATTGTCGAACTCGCCAACCCAGATAATTTCGTATCCGCCAGGAAGCTGAACCGAGCTCTTTACCCGCGCCTGCGCCTCGGCGATTGTCGAGCCCAGATCGCGCCCGCGCACATTGAACTTAACCGGAAGATTCCTCCGGCTTTTTTCGCGATAAATAAATGAAGCGCCTGTGTCGAGCGTGATCGTCGCCAGCTCGCGCAGCGGGATATAACTATTAACTGCCGAATTGGGAGGCGTGTAGGCGATTTTCACGCCGCCAATCGCCTCGATCGACCCGCGATACTGGGGCGACAGCCGAACGGCGACGTCGAATTGCCGATCGCCCTCGAAAACCGTTGTCGCAATGGATCCGGCAAGCGCCGCCTCGATCATCGTTGTAACGTCGCCGGTGTTCAATCCATAACGTGCGACTTTCTCGCGATCAATCTTGATGTTGAGATTGGGCTGTCCGAGCGTATGAAGTATCTCCAGATCGGTTACGCCCCCGGTTTCGGCCAGCGCCCGGCGAACGCCCTTGGCGATATCCTCCAGAACATTGAGATCAGGGCCAACGATTTTTGCGGCGTTGCCGCCATTAACCCCTGAAACTGCAGTTTCAATGTTATCCTTGATATACTGCGAGAAGCTGAAGCTGACGCCCGGCAGTTCGTTGCGCATCTCCTGCTGCAACTGCAGCGTCAATTCATCCTTGGTGAGACCTGGCGACCATTCCTCGAAGGGTTTGAGCGGCGCGAAAATCTGAATATTTGAGAAAGCCTGCGCGTCGCTGCCGTTATCCGGACGCCCAAGTTGCGAGACGACAGTGCGGATTTCAGGATGACGCAACAGAATTTCGCGCACTTTGCGCGTATATTGCACCCCGGATTCCAGGGACATTGTTGGCGGAAGGGTTGCGCGAATCCAGTAATTGCCCTCTTCCAGCGCGGGAAGGAACTCCGTGCCAAGACGCATGCCGCACAATACGCCGAGACCAATAAAAAAACAGCCTATGAGGAGCGTTTGTTGACGATTGCGCAGCGCCCATCGCAGGGCGGGCGTATAGGCTTTTCGCAGCCAACTTACGACAATCGTTTCAACTTCTTCGATTTTATCCGGCAAAACAATAGAGGCCAGCACAGGGGTTACGGTGAAGGTGGCCAACAGCGCGCCCGACAATGCATAGGCGTAGGTGCGCGCCATTGGTCCAAAGATTTGTCCCTCGACGCCGGTCATCGTAAAAAGCGGCAGAAAGGCCGTTACGGTGATAATCGCTGTGAAAAGGACTGCGCGATCTACCTGAAGCGAACTGATCAGGATCAGTCGCAGGCGATCGGTCCAGCGCCTTGAGCTGCCTGTAACAGCCGTCGGCGCCGAGGGGTCGGACCCCCAGAATCCCTCGGCGAGATGTTGTAATAACTCCTGTCGTTTGTCCCGGGATGCCTGAAAATTATGAAATATATTTTCAACAAGAATAACAGCAGAGTCGACGATAATGCCAAAATCAACCGCACCGACAGATAATAGATTGGCGTCTTCGTCCCGGGATACGAGCAAGATCACTGCAAACATCAGGGCAAAAGGTATGTTCGCTCCGACAATGATGGCGCTGCGCAAATCTCCCAGGAAAATCCACTGTATGAAAAACACCAGCAGGCAACCGAAAACCAGATTGTGCAAAACAGTATGGGTGGTTACGCCGACAAGCGCGCCGCGATCGTAGAACGGCACGAGTTTAACTCCTTCCGGCAGGCTGCCGTCGTGATTGAGTTCGTTTATTGCAGTGTCGATACGCGGCAGGATTTCATTGGTGTGCTGGTTGCGTCCCATCACGATGATGGCCGTCACGACATCATCTTCATGATCACGGCCAAGAACGCCTAATCTGGGAATATTGCCAACCGAAACCCTGGCGACATTCTTGATCTGAACCGGAATACCGTTGGTCTGCGTCAGAACGACATTCTCTATATCGGCGGTTCGATAGCCTTTGAGCAAATTCTGACCGCCGCCATCATCGATCTGGCCGACGCCGCGAATGTTGACAGATTGTTGTCCAAACTGGATTTCACGGCCGCCGACGTTGATATTGGCGTTGTTGAGCGCTGCGATAATCTGCGGGACGGTAACATTATAGGCGTCAAGCTTTTGAAGATCGACCTCCACAGAGAACTGTTTTATTGTGCCGCCCCATGAATTTATCTGCACGATGCCCGGAACCGTCATAAGCCTACGGGCCACGATCCAGTCCTGAACCGTCCTGAGGTTTGTCAGGCCAAAATCTTTGGGTCCAACGACCTGATAGCGAAACACTTCGCCGACAAGCGCGGACTGCTGGATAACCGGTTTGACGTCATGAGGAAGTTTGACGTTCTGTTGTAATGCCAAAGCCGTTTGAGTGTAGGCGAAATAGTAATCCGTGCCATAGGCGAAAGTGACCTGAACCCATGTCAATCCGTAAAACGAGGTAGTGCGGATATTGGTGATGTTGGGAACAGGATAAAGTGCAGTCTCAATCGGAACCGTATAATATTTCTCCATCTCCTCCGCCGACAAGCCCGGCGACTGTGCAGTGATCTCAATGATCACCGGAGCCGGATTGGGATAGGCCTCAATATTCAGGCGGAAAAACGCCACTATGCCGATCCCGATAAAGGTCAGAACGCCAATAACGACGATAGCGCGACGCGTCAGTCCGAATACGATCAGGCTCTTGAACAATATTTGCTCCCGGACTGGCGATGTTCAGCGATAATGATGGAGTGTGATGGCCTGCTCGCGCTTGGTTAATATCAGGCCGCCATCGCTGACGACCTTGTCGCCCATTTTGAGACCCGAATTAATTTGGACAAAGCCATCCTGGCTTTCACCGATTTTGACGTATTTACGCGTAAATCGTCGATCGTCTTTGGTTGTCCA
>JBBARD010000050.1:6271-8848 GCA_040399965.1 Methylocystis sp.
GCGAATGAGCGGCGCATCCTCTTCAAGCACATTGACGTAGAGCCACAAGGTCGAAGTATCAGAAATGACGAAGGGAGCGGGCGCCACGCCCGGCTGAACGTAAAGTCCCGGAGCGGCGGCGCGAGACACGATAATCCCGGAGATCGGGCTCTTGACAACGAGTGCGGCGTCGGCGCGACGCTCAATGATCAGCGAGTCGATTTCTTCATCTGATTTGCCAAATGTTTTCAAAGTATTTCGTGCGGCTACGATGGCGCCCTGCGCTGTTTGCTGACCCGACGCCGCTTGGTCGAGAGCCATTTCGGAAATGCCTCCGATTTTAATCATCTCCTGGGCGCGTCGGAGATTTTTACCCTGCAATACATTCGCGCTGGCGCTGGCGATCAGCGTTGTTTCCGCCGCCAGAAGATCCGGGCTTTGCATCGAGAACAGGAATTGATCTCTCTCGACATAATCTCCAACGTTTGGCCGCGCTTCGAGAATTCGTCCCGGATAATGGGCATAAATTGTCACAGTCCTGTTCTGATCTAAGTCGATGCCGCCAAAGGATCGCACTTCTTTATTGAAATCCTGTTCGGATACGATCACCAGTTTCAGTGAGCGAGCTTGTTGCTCGTCAAGCTCGATTACATTTTCGATCGAACTTCGTCTGGGCAGTCGACTGGCCAATTCCGGGTGCTGGTGCTTGGGACCGCTGATCAGATACCAGATAATCACCAGCGAAAGCGCGCCCAGTGCACCCGCCAGCACCAGCATGGCGCGATTATCGAAGCGTTCCCATTGACGAAGAGGCGGCATTGAGCTCTAGATTGTCTTTCGAGAATGAATGATTTTACGAAATGCGCGCTGTCTGCTCGCCATGGTCAGGGTTCCCTTTGTTCTGGCCGGCTTATTCCATCGCGCTGATCGCGACCAGATTGCTCAGAAAAATCGCGCCGTCACTCACCAGCTGCTCTCCGGGGTTCAGACCCGTTTTGATCTCGACAAGATTGTTCTGACGCATGCCAGTCGAAACCAGCCTGCGCATAAAATGCTTGCGATCTGCCGTTGTCCATGCCGACATCCTGCCATCTATTTCACGGACAATGGCGTTTTGAGGCGCAGCCGGCGACCGCAAGGGCTCACCTGTCGTGATGACAAATGATGCAAACATGCCGGCTCGCAACAGATTTTCTGAATTTTCGACCTCGCAACGGGCGAAAACCCGCCGGGTGGCGGGATCAATCGTAGATCCAAGAACGATGATCTTGCCCTTGAATTCACGATCAGGGAAAGCGGCGACCCTGACGCTTACATTCTGTCCGATCTTCAGCAGAGGCGCGTCGTTTTCAATCACATTTGCCACCATCCACATTGTAGAGGTGTCGGCAATAGTGTAGGGCGCGGGAGCTACGCCGGGTTGAACATAGAGCCCCGGAGCCGCCGCCCGGGCAGTGACGAGACCTGAAATCGGACTTTTGACCACAAGGGTGGAGTCAGTTTTTCGTTCGGCGATGATTTTATCTATTTCCTGTTCACTTTTTCCAAAGATGCGAACATTGTCCCGTGCCGATTTCAGAGCGCCATCTGCAGACTGCTGATCAGCGACGACTTGATCCGCGGCCTGCTGTGAAATGCCTCCATTCTTCGCCAGCGTTTTGGCGCGCACAAGGTTACGAGTGTGCATTCTGCTGGTCCCGGCGACCGTGATCAGATTAGACTCGGCCGTAAGGAGATCCGGGCTTTGCATCGTGAAGAGGGGTTGTCCAAGCTGTACGCTGTCGCCAATATTGAGATATGCATCGATCAGGCGCCCCTGATAATGCGCAAATACTGTCACAAGCTTGTTTTGATCAAAAGTGATATTCCCGACAGAGTGTTTTTCCTGCAGGAAATCCTGTTCTACGACTGTTTCGATTTTCAGAGTCGAAATCTGTGTATCGTTTAGCTCAATGCTGATTTCAGATGGTTTGGCTGCTGTCGTTAGCGGCGTCGCGTCGCCTTGCGTTCGACCATGGATTATCAGAAAGGCGCCATAGAGCAATCCGGCGCAGGCCATGACGCCGGCGGCGAAATGGAGAATATTGTTTTGCCTTGAGGGAGCCTTCAAGAACATTTAACTCTGAGCCACATGAGTTAGCCGCAAAACTTTCAGAAACAATTAGCTTATTCCCGGATTCATGCAAGAATTATGACGAGCAATCGGGGAAAATTCCAAGTAAAATCCGTGAATAATTGGATGCGACAGGAAGAGCCGGCTACTCAGTTTAATGTGTTTTGAAGAATTGCCGGGGTCAGGCTCGGGTTCCAGGAACCTGTCGGGATTAGATTTGGATTATCCGGCATGACCGGCAGCAAGCTGGGATTGACTGGCGCCTTGACGCCCGCAACGCTGTCGCTGAGTCTGGCGCCATTCGTATTTGGCGGCAGGTTTTTCAGAACCTGGTCGCTCCAGCCGCCACCCAGAGCCATGAAAAGACCAGCCACGTCAGCCAGTTGGTTGCCCTGCGCCTGGATCCGCGAGACTGTCGCCAAAAGATAGTTATTTTGGGCGTTGAGAAGCATTAGCACGCTCACCGCGCCGATCTGCATTTCCTT
>JBBARD010000050.1:8948-12629 GCA_040399965.1 Methylocystis sp.
GCCGCCGCCGCGTGCATATTCGCCTCGGCGGCGCGCACATCCGGTCTCTGTCGAACCAGTTTTGACGGCAGGACAACAGGAATCTTTCTCGGCAAGCGCAATTCGGAGAGCTTGAACAGGTCATTTGATTGCGCTGCGGCATATTCACCGCCGAGAGATGTGAGTAAATTTCGAGCGAGAGCGATTTGTTTCTGGAGAGGCGGGAGAAGTTGTTTCGCCTGGGCGTAAAGCGCTTCCTGTGTCAGAACATCAGCCTCGGAAGCCCATCCGACATTTAATTGTTTGCGGAGCATGTCGAGAGCTTCATGCATGATTTTTATGACATTCTCGATCGCTTCATATTGGCTGCGCAACGAAGCCTCCATGATCGCGGTCAGGGCTACGTTGCTCGTCATGGCCAGGTAGGCGGCTTCGAGTTGATAGCGGGCGATGTCCTCCTGGGCCTCAAGAGACTCAACGGTGCGTCGGTATTTTCCCCACACGTCCGGCGTGTATGAAATTGCCATAGTCGGTGTGATCAGCCTGTAATCCCATGGCGGCGGCGTTGCGGTTGTGGAGGGAACCGCAATATTTGAGAGAACGCTGCCGGCATTAGGATAGCTCTGGCTGTTAAGCTTCTGGTTCAGAACCGAGTTGGCGAACAGGTTAGATGGTAGATTAGCGCTTACACTGGGAGTCAATCCAATCTGCGGCAGAAAAAAACCTTTCTGGGCTTCGGCATTGAAATAGGCGATCCGGATCGAAGCCTCTGCCGCTTCAAGCGTCTGGTTATGCTGGATGGCGTTCGAGACGAGCGCGTTCAATTTTGTATTATGGTAAGCCTCCCACCATTTCCGGGGTATGTCGTCCGACTTCAGAAGTCGAATGTCACCGCCATCGCTATTGCTGATTTTGGTGATTTGTTCCTGGGTGTAACTTGTGGTCTCGGGCGCTTCCGGAGAACTGAAATTCGGACCAACAGCACAGCCTGCGACAGCGCTCGTCATGCAGGAAATCCTTGCAAAGGCCCCAGCGCTATTGCGTAGTCGAATAATGAATTTGTGATTTAGCCGTCTCATTCGCTGGTTGGTTTCCAGTTCGAGGCTGGTTTAGTCGTAAGACAACGAAAAATCCAGCAAATATCACCTACTGCGATAAATCAGCATTGCCCGGTTCTGGATGAGGCGGGAGTTTAATATTTCTCGTCGAGGACAAAAAGCGTATATTAGTGGAGATGCCGATTGGAATGCTCTAATAATACCGTCTTAGGAGGCCCCTTGGGGCCAGATACGCGATGGCGAAACGTAATCATGAAACTCGTTATTGGAATCATCAAGCCCTTCAAGCTCAATAATGTTCAAAATGCGCTTCATGCGCTGGGCGTCACCGGGTTGACCGTCTACGAGGCCAAGGGGCACGGCCATCAGAGAGGCCGCTCAGACATCTATGGGTCGGTCGAATATGAGGCGGAATTCATTCCCAAGCTGCGTGTTGAAGTCGTTGTTCCGGATAACATGGTCAATTTTACCGTTCAGGCGCTCCTCGAAAGTGCGAGGACCGGACAAAGCGGCGACGGTCGGGTGATTGTCCAGAGTGTAGAGCAGTTTATCAAGATCAAAACCGGAGAGCGCGACAAGAACGCTCTTTAGAAAAATTTTCTTAATTGATTATCTCTGGCTCGCCTCAAACTCAAGTCCGCTCATAGCTGCCTGACCCGTATATTACGGTTTCAGGTCGGGTGCAGCATCAGAATGCTGACGGGATAGGCGATCATCGTACCCAGAAGAGCCCCGGCCAGGACATCGACAGGAAAGTGATGAGCCGTGGCGATGCGCGACCAGGCCATAGTCGCCATGAGTGTGATCGCTGGCACAAGGGCGCCGGGTAGCGAGAGGGTAACAGGCAGAAGAACGCCGCTCAGGGTCATGACATGGCCGCTGGGGAAAGAATGCTCGTCAAGTGTTTCGAGGAGAGATTTCAGGCCTGAGTCAACTTGAAATGGTCGACGGCGTCTAAACCGTTTCTTCAGCATCGGATAAATAATATGCAGGATAACTGCGTTAATGGCGGCGGTAATGAAGATCCATGGAGCATTCCAGCGCGTCTCTGCAAAGATAATTATCGCCAGCACTGGATAAATCCAGCCGTTTCCAAGCTTGCTCATCGTGATAGCAAGATGCCTAACCGGCGCGTATCTTGTTCCATGCGCGCACCAGTGCACGAATGCCAGGTCGGAATCGGCGATTGTTTCCAGCCACCTGGATGAGTCCCTGGATAATGAGCGAGCGGCGGCTGAGGCGTCAATCCGCGCTACTGATGTCGAATGATCTGTGGTGAAGGCCATAGATCAAAGGTAACAGCTGCAAGCTGAATTTTTGCGACACTCTTATTTCGTATTTCTGACAAGTTTATTGGATGTAGATGTCGATTATATGTCGTTTAGATGACGCATCTCATTTCTGAGTTATTTGTGACTTGGTTCATCTTTCATGAGCGGCTGTTGTCTGTTTTGCTGTTCTTCTTCACGCTCAAGAGTGATTTTGCGCAGCGACTCGTAAAGTGGAGTTGCGCTGAACAGGGTAGGGGGCAGCATAGCAGCGAAACAGGCGGATAACATGGGCAACAACATCACAGTATTGCCACTCATTTCCGTCACCAGCACGATTCCTGTCAGGGGGGCCCGGGTAACGCCGCTGAACAAAGCGGTCATGCCAACAAGCGCGAATGCTCCCGGGTGGGGTAACGCATGCGGCGCGATGTCAAGGCAAAGGCGGCCAAACATCTGTCCCGACAAAGCGCCAAGCGCAAGCATCGGCGCAAAAACGCCGCCTGGCGTTCCCGCAGCGTAACACAGCGCTCCAAGAAAAAGGCGAACCAGCAATAGCACAAAAAGCCCGGAAAAAACGCCACTATCGGACAGCGCCTGCTGGACGATAGGCTCTCCTCCGCCGATACAACCCGGCGCTTCCCATGCGACGAGAGCAACGCCAGCGCCAATTAATCCAGCCCGTGCTTCGACAGGCAAACGCCGCAGACCGCCGACCAGCGTAAGCGACTTGAGCACCGTCCAGTTATAAAAAATTGCCAATAAGCCGAGGCCAAGGCCCAGGATCATAAAAAGCCACAGACTTTGGGTTGAAGCGCCAACGGGCACGACAAGGTAAAATTCTTGTCTGTCTCCAACAAGGAAACGCGCAACGGCGATCGCACTGGCAGAGGCTCCAAGCGCCAGAATAGCGATGCGGTGTTCGAATCTTTGAACCAACTCCTCAAGAACGAAGATGGCGCCGGCGATCGGCGCGTTAAATGCGGTGGCGAGGCCCGCCCCGGCTCCAGCCGCAAGCAGTTCGCGACATTCCTCTGCTCTGCAGCCTGTTTTCTCTCCGATCCATTGGGAAATGCTCGCGCCCATTTGCACGCTGGGACCCTCTCGACCCAGTAACAAGCCGGCGCCCATTGCGAGCAGGCCTCCGACGAATTTGACAGGAACGAGCGCCAGCCCGGTTGGCGGCGCCATGCCATGAAGAACGGCTTCTACGTGGGGAATACCGCTACCGGCGGCATGAATGGAAAAACGACGAACCAGCCACGCCGATAGCGCGGCGGCTGCGCCGCAGAGCGCGGTGAAAATGGCCAAGCCAGGCAGATGATCCGGGCGTTCGACAAGAATAATAGCATCACGAAGTCGATTCGCCCAATCCA
>JBBARD010000050.1:12729-18250 GCA_040399965.1 Methylocystis sp.
TCCGCGAGGACATGACGGGCATCTTCAAGCGCATGTTAGTGATCGCCCTGTATCTGGGCGTATTGCTGAGTCTCTTCGCTATACATAGATATTTGTTGCTGAATGATGGCGGTCTTGCCTCACATATCGGATTTTCCTTCCTGAACGCCCTGGCGCTGGCCAAGGTCATCTTGGTCGGACAAGAATTGCGCATAGGCGATAAATTCAGAAATAGTGCGCTGATTTATGTCATCTTAGCTAAATCAGCGATTTTCGCCGTATTGCTTCTTGTCTTTCGAATCATTGAGGAGGCCGTTATTGGGGCGATGCAGGGAAAGAATATACACGATGCGATTTTTAGTGGTCATCCCGGCTTCGAGCATAATAAGTTTCAGGTAATGGCCTTGACCTGCATTATCATGTTTTTTGCACTTATGCCTTTCTTCGCCTATCTGGAATTCGAGCGGGTTCTGGGAGATCAACGATTGCGCGCTTTGATGTTCGGGGGCGCGAAAGACGATTATGCGCATGAAGACGAAGCAAGCGCGAGCTCCGGAGGTGCGGAGTCCCCCGCATATGCCGTGACTGGCTCTGTGGGAGCCGCACCGGAACAGGGAGCGAGTGCTGGGTCCGCCAGTGTAACCGCTGATCGTGGACAGGATACAAACAGGGCGCATCAGGACCTGTGGTTTTACGAGCAGGCTGGGGAGGTTATGGGGCCAGTCAGCGAGAGAGAATTAGCGCGGCTCCTGCGCCTCGGCGTCGTTTCCCAGAACACCCTTGTGCATAACGTCTCTGTTGGCGAAGGTTGGCGTATGCTTCAGGAAACAGAAATCCTGTGATCACGATGTTCGCCAGCAAAGCACAGTTGCGATGAGCATGTCCTTCTCCTTGCACAGACTTGTTAATGCAATCTTCAACGGGGCGCCCGCTAATGAGAATGTCGCGCCATACACGGCTCAGGTTACGTCTCTGATTTCGCTGTATATTTGCTTTATCGCCCTGTTCCTTCTGGCTTTATTTGTTCGACGGTTGCAGAAGCGTCTGGATACCACAGAGTCGAGCAAGTCTTTCTGGATCTGGATGGCGGCGGCTATGGCTTTCTCGATCCTCTGGATTGCGGGTTATATTGTCTATTCATTAGCGGCAGGCGACGGATAGAGATTTTCTTTGCGGCCTGTCCGGGAATGTGGCTCCGGCGTCGGGTCTTAAGAAGCGGGCAAAATCGAGGGGCTTGCCAAGCAAGAGTCGGATGTTCATGTCTTTGCTGGCAGGCGTGGATCAAAGGAAATCCCAATGACACAGAATAACCGTTTCTGGGCTTCTATAGGCGTTTCTCTAATAGCCTTTGCTGGGAGCTCGTTTGACGCCGCCGCCGCCCAATGCAGCAGCTCAGGAGCCGGTTTCGAGGACTGGAAGCAGACATTCGCTGGCGAGGCGCGTGCGCACGGAGTCGGAGAAACTGGCGTTTCCGCTCTCTTGAATACGCATTACTCGACTGCGACGATTGGCGCTGATCGGGGCCAGAAGAGTTTCAAATTGTCACTCGACCAATTCATGAAAAAACGTGGCGCCTCGACGATTGTGACGCGGGGCCGTCAGTTAAAAAGATCTCAGGCCGCTCTTTTCTCCTCGCTGGAGCGTCGTTATGGCGTGCCTCCGGGGCCCCTGTTAGCCATCTGGGGGATGGAGACCGGCTTTGGGGCAATACGTGGCAAGCAGCACGCCCTGTCGGCGGTTGCGACTCTTGCCTATGATTGTCGACGCTCGGCCTACTTTACCGATCAGCTTTACGCAGCCCTGGAGCTCATCGATCGTGGCGCAATTTCGCCCAATGCTCGAGGTTCCATGCATGGCGAAATCGGGCAGACGCAATTTCTGCCCAAAAACATTCTCGAGTATGGAACTGGCGGAAACCTGGATAATGCTGGTCCGGCGCTCGCTGCGACGGCGAATTTCCTGCATGCTCACGGTTGGCGGGCCGGGGCCGGTTACCAGCCCGGAGAGCCTAATTTTTCGGCGATCCAGGCATGGAACGCCGCGACAGTTTATGAACGCGCAATCGCGATAATCGGGCGCCAGATCGACTCCGGTGACGCCAGCGGTGAGACAGAGTAAGCGCCCGAAAGAGCGATCTGATTACCCTTAATCGGCTTTCCACGAAATCGCACGTCATCAATGAAGGCCGGGGGCCTCGTGGCCGGTTCGTGCGACATATTCGCTATATCCGCCGCTATACTGATGAACGCCCTCGGGGGTCAACTCCAGCACCCGGTTGGAAAGCGCTGCAAGAAAGCGGCGATCGTGCGAAACAAAAAGCATGGCGCCTTCATAAGCGGCCAGCGCGGCGATCAACATCTCTTTGGTCGCCAGATCAAGGTGGTTTGTTGGTTCGTCAAGTATAAGAAAATTAGGCGGATCAAAGAGCATTTTCGCCATCACTAAACGCGCCTTTTCACCGCCCGAGAGCACCCGGCACTTCTTTTCAATATCTTCACCGGAGAAACCAAAGCAGCCTGCAAGTGTGCGCAGCGAAGCCTGACTTGCCTGCGGGAAGGATCCTTCCAGAAACTGAAAGATTGTATTGTCCTCTTCGAGCAATTCCATTGCATGCTGGGCAAAATAGCCCATTTTTACATTGGCTCCCAGAGAAACATCTCCAGAATCCGGCATTATTGCGCCCGCGGCGAGCTTGAGCAAGGTTGATTTACCGGCCCCATTCACTCCCATAACACACCAGCGTTCCTTTCGACGCACATGGAAGTTAAATCCTTCATAAATTGTGCGAACGCCGTATCTCTTTTGAATATTTTTCAAACTGGCAACATCATCGCCAGAGCGCACAGGCGAAGCAAAATCAAATGTGATGGACTGGCGCCGCCGCGGAGGAGAGACGCGCTCGATTTTGTCAAGCTTCTTTACCCGACTCTGAACCTGAGCCGCATGCGAGGCGCGCGCCTTGAATCTTTCGATAAACTTGACTTCCTTGGCGAGCATTGCCTGCTGGCGTTCGTAATGCGCCTGTTGCTCCCTCTCATTCTGTTTGCGTTGTAGTTCGTAAAATTCATAGTCGCCGGAATATGAGCTAAGGCCGCCACTATCGATCTCGATAATTTTCGACACGATACGATTCATGAATTCTCGATCGTGGGATGTCATCAGCATAGCGCCGTCATAATCCCTGAGAAAATTCTCGAGCCAGATCAGACTCTCGATATCGAGATGATTGCTGGGCTCGTCAAGCAGCATGACATCTGGACGCATGAGAAGAATGCGCGCCAGAGCCACGCGCATTTTCCAGCCGCCGGATAATGCGCCAACGTCGCCATCCATCATCTCCTGTGAAAAATTAAGTCCGGCGAGCACCTCGCGCGCACGTCCGTCTAGCGCATAACCATCCAACTCTTCGAAGCGCCCCTGGACCTCGCCATAACGCTCAAGGATTATGGCAATATCATCTGCCCTGTCGGGATCAGTCATAGCGGCTTCAAGTTCTCGCAGTTCAGCTGCGACAGCGCTGACGGGGCCTACGCCATCCATGACCTCGGCGACAACGCTACGACCCGACATTTCTCCAACGTCCTGACTGAAATAGCCGATGGTGACTCCCCGATCTATGGCGACATGGCCTTCATCAGGCAGCTCCTGTCCCGTAATCATTTTAAAGAGTGTTGATTTACCGGCCCCGTTAGGACCAACAAGGCCAGCTTTCTCGCCTTTAAGAAGCGTCGTGCTAGCCTCAATGAAAAGTATCTGATGACCGTTTTGTTTGCTGATATTTTCTATGCGGATCATGTCTGCGCCGCGCTGTTTACTGGCGTCGGCCTCCAAAAAAGTTATCGTATATAATTGCTTTTGAACTTTCTTTTAGCTTTGTGAGCCTTCGGTCATCAGGCGATCGGCTTCCGCCAGAGCCTCGCTGAGATCGCCAGCCGCCTGCGAGCAGAGGTAATGCAGCCAGTCCCTTGCGCTTTTCAGCTCATGCGTCGTGTTTTCCAGTTTTTCGGAAAGAGAAACAGTGAGCGCCTCAAGTTCCCGGATCCGTGTCGCACTCTCGTTGACCAGTCTCGCCGATTCTGTTCTCAGTGTTCCGAGTTCACTTTCGAGACCGGAAATGCGTAACCTTTCATTCGCCAGTTCGCTGCGCATGGCTTCAACAATCCGTTCAGCCTGAGACTGGATTTCCTGATTGTGTTCTGAAAGTTCCTGGTTCCTGCGAGCCAATTCTCTCAATGCGAGGGATGATGTTTTGACGGAATTGACAAAGTTTTCATAATCGGTTTCGCTTGTCGTCTCATGCGCTAAGTCCTGCCCTTTACGGCTCGACATGCGGCTCTCGGCCTGAGAAGGCATAACGCGACGAGGTATGTATTTTTCGAGTTCTTTGTACCTCGACCGGACAAGATCTTCGGGTTCCTGTTTCGTCTCTGACACTGTGAACCTCTGTTTCGTTTACCATCAAGCAAATTCATTCTGCTTGATAGCTCCTTACGCTTCAAGGACTTGTGCGCCCATGGATTATCCTGCCAGCTTTGCTTATCCTAAGGGATAGTCGAGTCCGGCCTTTAAATCAACGCGGCGGATGCACTGATCAAACCATCCGATCCCGTCTCCCCGGAGAGTTGGAGCGCAAATGAAGGGAATATTATCCTCTTATTGGACCGGGCAAGAATTCTTCGACTTTTCCGGGACATGAGACAAATCTGCAGCTGTATTGGCGGGGAAGCGTGGGAGAGCAAGAAATGCATCGGATGCGTCTTATCGGATTAGTCATCCTTGCGGTCGCATTGGGTGGACCAGCCATGGCCGGTCCCGACAGGAATGCGACTGCTTCGGTAGCTGACCTCGACAGCGATAACGATAAGACCATTGATATTTCCGAGATGGGCAAGGCGGCAAGCGACACTTTTGACAACATGGACAGCGATGGCGACGGAAAAATTGATCTTCGCATGTCCGGTAAACGTCTTTTGAAAGAAGAATTTAAAAAAGCTGATACTGACAAAGATGATCTGCTGGATAAAAATGAGTATTTCGCTGCAGCCGATAGTCTGTTGCGCGCCGCCGACAAGGACAAGGATGGCGTATTGGATGAGATGGAATTCAACAGTAAAGAAGGAAAAAAATTGCAAAGGTTGATTCAGTGAAGAGTATTAATGCTCCATCTGAATCCCCCTCTATGTTGGCGCGGGGACATATCGGCTTGGACATGTTTTTTTCCAGGCGCTTGGCCATGCATTATCCGCGACTGCTGAGCAGGAATTTGCACCAACAGCGATGACGTATCGCTAATTGATTATTCAGAATGCCGGTAGTGCTTGATTCCCGGCGACTTTTAGCGTCATCTGCAAGTGTGCAAAAACTGCAGGCTGTGTCATTTTTGCTTATTGGACTATATTTTGGATACTACCGATTGGCTGCTCGCGGACTGCATCGTTTACTGGATCAAGACTCCGGCATTCGATCGGGTTTGGCGAATAATTCGATCGTATCGATCGGATCCGTCCATGTTGCAAACAATAAACAGGAGGCATTACTGCTT
>JBBARD010000051.1:0-18088 GCA_040399965.1 Methylocystis sp.
GCGCCGGCGATGTCCGTGAGCGCTGCGGCGACCAGTCCGCCGGTGCAGGATTCGGCGCAGGCCAGGCGCAATCCCTTGTTGCTCGCCAGCGCGACCAACTCTTCAGCCTTTACGTAAACCATACTATGCATAGCATAAATCTCAATCGCTGATTGGCTTTCCGCGCAGCGCCTTGATGTCGCCGCGCTGTTTCTTGCCATCGAGCCGACGCAGTTTCGAACCTTTGGTCGGTCTGGTCTTGATGCGCGGCGGGGGCGGCGGCGCGGCGGCCTGGCGGATCAGGTCGATCAGCCGCTCCAGCGCGTCGGCGCGATTGCGCTCCCGGGTGCGATGGCGCTGGGCTTCGATGATCAACTCGCCCTCGCGCGTCAGACGCGCGCCCGCCAGCCGCATCAGCCGCGCCCGCACCGGCTCGGGCAGGCTGGGCGAATGCGCGGCGTCGAAGCGCAGCCGCACGGCCGTTTCGACCTTGTTGACGTTTTGTCCCCCGGGTCCCGAGGCGCGCATGAACTCCTCCGAGATTTCCGTATCGGCCAGCGCAATTGCCGGGGTCACGCGGATCATCGCAAGGGGTCTCCGGCGGCGCGCATGTTTTGGAGCCGCTACGAGTCTTGAGCCGGCAGGCGCACGGTGGCGATGGCCAGCGCCGCGATCCCCTCGCGGCGACCGGTGAAGCCGAGTTTTTCTGTTGTAGTCGCCTTGATGGCGACGCGGCTCGTCTCCAGTCCCATGATCCGGGCGAGGCTCTCGCGAATGGCGTCGCGATGCGGGCCAACCTTTGGCGCTTCGCAGATCACCGTCGCGTCGATATGGGCGATGACGCCGCCGCGCGCGCGCGTCAGTTTGCAGGCGTGATCCAGAAAGATTGACGAAGCCGCGCCTTTCCATTGTGGGTCGGAGGGCGGGAAATGGGCGCCGATGTCGCCCTCGGCGAGGGCGCCGAGCACAGCGTCTGTGATGGCGTGCATCAAAACGTCGGCGTCCGAATGGCCAGCGAGCTTGTGGGTGTGCGGAATCGCGACGCCGCCCAGCCAGATGTGATCGCCCGCGTCGAAGGCGTGAACGTCATAACCTTGCCCGGTGCGGACATCGGGCAGGGCGGCGAAGGAAATTTTTCCGATCTGCTCCATGGCGCGGGCGAAATCCTCAGGGGTCGTCAGTTTGAAATTGGCTGGGTCGCCGTCGAAAATATAGACCTTATGGCCCGCCGCCTCGGCGATCATGGCGTCGTCGGTGAACGCGCGGGAATCGTCGTCGGCGGCCGCGCGATGCGCGTCGCGGATCAGCTCAAAACGGAAGGACTGCGGCGTTTGCACCGCCCGCAGTCGCGCGCGGTCCGGCGTCGCCGTCACTGCGCCCTGGGCGTCGATTTCCTTCACGGTGTCGTTAAGCGGCACGCCCGGCGCGGCGGCGCCATGGGCGCGCGCCGCCGTAACGGCCCGAGCGATCAGCGCCGCATCGACAAAGGGACGCGCGGCGTCATGGATCAGCACGATTTCCGCAGCGCCGCTGCGGGCGATCGCCTCCAGTCCATTGCGCACGCTTTCCTGCCGCGTGGCGCCCCCGAATACTGGCGGGGCGATTCGCGCGCGCTTTTCAGGAGGGAGCTCGGCAAGGCTCTGGGCGTAGAGCGCTGCATCGTCAGGATGGATGACGACCGTCAGGGCGGCGTCCGGCGCTGCGGCGTCGAGATTGCTCAAAGTGCGCGCCAGTAAGGTGGCGCCGCCCAGCCGTCGATATTGCTTGGGGAGGCCCTCGCCGGCGCGCGCGCCGCGACCGCCGGCGACGACAAGGAGAGCGACGGACGGGGTGGCGTTCATGCGTCTCGTTTGGCCCGTCTGGCCTGAGAGGTCAACGGCTTCTCTTGGCCTGAAACGCCAAAGCCTCGTCCGGGGTCTGGCTTGAAGCAAACCACTCAACCCGGGTGCGACGCATCTTGATGTTGCCAGAGCCGGAATGATTGCTTACAATGAAGGCAATATGATAGATGCGCAAAATTTAATCAAAAGTCGTCGCCCCTCCATCAGCATCGGCGCGGCGCGGCTCGCCGGCCGCGCTTTGTTGGCGCCCATGGCCGGCGTCACGGATTGCGCCATGCGCCGGATCGCAGAACGTCACGGCGCCAGCGCGACCGTGAGCGAAATGATCGCCGGCGCCGGCGTTCAGCGGGGCGACAGCGAGACGGCCCGCCGTCTGCGGATCAGCTCCATCGGAGTTGAGTCGGGGGCTCCGCGCGTGATCCAGATCGCGGCGCGGGACGCAGAAGGGGTCGTCGCCGCCGCGCGTTGCGCCGAGGCCGTCGGGGCCGATTGGGTCGACATCAACATGGGCTGCCCGTGCAAACGCGTCACCGGCGGTCTCGCTGGCGCGGCGTTGATGCGCGATCTCGATCAGGCGGTTCGGCTGATCGCGGCGGCTCGCGCCGCCGTCGCGATTCCGGTGACGGTGAAAATGCGGCTGGGCTGGGATGATTCGTCCCGTAACGCGCCCGAGCTGGCGCGCCGCGCCGAGGCGGAGGGCGTGGCCTTGCTGACAATCCATGGCCGCACCCGCCAACAGTTTTATTCGGGCCGCGCCGATTGGACGGCGATCGCTGAGGTTGTGTCGGCGGTGCGTATTCCGGTTGTCGCCAACGGCGATTGCGCCTCGCCGACCGACGCTCGCGACATGCTGCGCGTCTCCGGCGCCGATGCGGTGATGATCGGTCGCGCCGCACAGGGTCGGCCATGGCTTGTCGGCGATATTGCCCATTATCTGGAAACCGGCGTTCGCCGGCCGCCGCCTGATATGGCCTCGCGCAAGGGAATATTGCGCGAACACCTCGACGGTCTGTTGACGCTGATGGGCGCCGACGCCGGCCTGCGCCACGCCCGCAAGCATCTCGCCTCCTATGTCGATCATGCCGTGCAGGACGGTCTGACGTCGGACGCTGACCTGCGGCGCGCGCTTGTCACCACGACGGATCACCCAACGGCGTTTCGTCTGATCGAACGCATTTTTACCTCCCCTGTAACCGAGGCAGCCGCATGAGTTCCGCCCTGACGCGCCTCGAAGCCGGTCGTCGTCCGCCGCCCGACGCGCGTCGGCTTCAGAGCATTCTCGACACATTGCCGACGGCCATTCTGATTGTCGGAGGCGAAAATCTCATCGCCGACGCCAATGCCGTCGCCGAAGCCTTTTTCGATATCGGCCGGCAGTTGATGATCGGTCAGAAGATCGACCGGCTGTTGCCCTTCGGCTCGCCATTGCTGGGATTGATCGCGCAGGTTCATGCGCGCGGCGCGACAATCAACGAATACGGACTCGATCTCGGACGGCCGGGACAGGACGCCGATCGTCGCGTCGACGTTCATTGCGCGCCTTTGCCGGAGAGCGGAGAGGGCGTGTTGATCGTGCTTCAGGAGCGTACAATTGCCGATAAAATAGACAGGCAATTACGTCATCGCAAAGCAGTGCGCTCGGTCTCCGGCCTTGCGTCGATGCTCGCGCACGAAATCAAGAACCCGCTGTCGGGAATTCGCGGCGCGGCGCAATTGTTGGAAAGCGGGCTCGACGACGCCGACAGGGCGTTGACCCGTTTGATTTGCGAGGAAACCGACCGCATCGTACGGCTTGTCGACCGCATGGAGGTTTTCTCCGACGCCCGACCCTTATGGCGGGAGAAGATCAACATCCACGCCGTCCTTGATCATGTAAAGCGGGTGGCGCAAAGCGGGTTCGCCCGTCATATTCGTTTTGTCGAGGATTACGATCCTTCGCTGCCGCCGGTTGCCGCCAATCGCGATCAATTGGTGCAGGCGATCCTGAATCTCGTCAAAAACGCCGCAGAGGCGATCGGCGACGCCGTCGACGGCGAGATCACGCTCAAGACGGCGTTCCGGCCGGGCGTCAGTTTCCGCACCATCGGCGATCGAAACACCGTCGGTCTGCCGCTTGAAGTGTGCGTTCGCGACAATGGCCCCGGCGTGCCCGAGGATATGGCCGCTCATTTGTTCGAACCCTTCGTTACGACAAAGTCCTCCGGAACTGGCCTGGGTCTTGCATTGGTGGCGAAGATCATCAACGACCATGGCGGGGTGATCGAATGCGACTCATTGCCCAGACGCACCGCATTCAGGATTCTCATGCCCATGTATCGGGAGGATGTGTCGCCTAAATCCAGCATCGACGAACCCGCCTCTGCCGATGAACGCACCCAAAAATCTTCCATGTCGACAGGCGTGAAAGAAGGCGAGACCCGGAGAGCGCAAAAATGAATCGTGGTGAAATTCTGGTTGCAGACGATGACGCTGCGATCCGAACCGTGGTCGCACAGGCTCTGTCGCGCGCAGGTTACGAAGTGCGCACGACCGGAACGGCGGCCACCCTGTGGAGATGGGTGCAGTCCGGGGAAGGCGATCTTGTCGTCACCGATGTCGTGATGCCAGACGAGAACGCTTTCGAGCTGCTGCCGCGTATCAAGAAACTTCGGCCCGAACTGCCGATCATCGTCATGAGCGCTCAGAACACCTTCATGACGGCGATCCGCGCCTCCGAGCGAGGGGCCTACGATTATCTGCCCAAGCCTTTCGACCTCAAGGAGCTTGTCGGCATCGTCGGCCGGGCAATGGCGGAACCGCGTCCGGACAAGGAAAATCCGGCTCCGGAAGAACTCGAGGGCATGCCGCTGGTCGGCCGCTCGCCGGCGATGCAGGAGATTTACCGCTCGCTCGCACGTCTGATGCAGACCGATCTAACAGTGATGATCAACGGGGAATCGGGCACCGGCAAGGAACTTGTGGCGCGCGCGCTGCACGATTACGGAAAACGTAAGAAGGGTCCTTTTGTCGCCGTCAACATGGCGGCGATCCCGCGCGATCTCATCGAAAGTGAACTTTTCGGTCACGAAAAAGGAGCCTTCACCGGCGCCAACCAGCGCTCGGCTGGCCGTTTCGAGCAGGCGGAAGGCGGCACGCTGTTCCTCGATGAGATAGGCGACATGCCGATGGAGGCGCAAACCCGACTTCTGCGGGTGCTCCAGCAGGGCGAATACACTACCGTCGGCGGTCGCACGCCTATTAAAACCAATGTCAGGATCATTGCAGCGACCAACAAGGATCTGCGCGCCCTGATCCAGCAGGGTTTGTTTCGCGAGGATTTGTATTTCCGCTTGAATGTTGTGCCTTTGCGTCTGCCGCCGCTGCGCGAGCGAGCGGAGGACATCCCGGATCTTGTCCATCATTTTTTCAAAAACGCCGCCAGCGAGGGACTGCCGCAAAAATATATTGAACAGGCCGCGCTCGAACGTATGAAGAAATATCGCTGGCCGGGTAATATTCGCGAACTGGAGAACATGATCCGGCGGCTTGCCGCACTGCATCCCCAGGAGATGATTTCGGACGCCCTGGTCGAGGCGGAGCTGACTCATGAACTGAGGCAGTCGGCGCCGGCGGAGCGGAGCGTTGGATCAGCCCTGTCGGCCGGGAGCATGGACAGCGGCCAGAACCTATCGACCTCCGTCGAACGTCACCTGGCGAAACTGTTCAGCGATTATGGCGACGGGCTGCCGCCCCCGGGGCTCTATCACAGGATATTGCGGGAAATCGAGATTCCTCTCATCACGGCGGCGCTCGCCGCTACGCGCGGCAACCAGATCAAGGCCGCAGAGCTGCTCGGCCTTAATCGCAACACCCTGCGCAAGAAAGTCAACGATCTCGACATCCGTCTGATGCGGCTGCCGCGCTGAGTCACCAACCCCGCAGGTTGACAGCCTCCTGACCCGCGCGTCGGGCTCAATTGCCACTCCCTCCGGCGCGTCCTATACAGGTCGCATGTCCCTGACCGGAAACACGCAGCCGCCTGACGTTGGCGCGGCCTCGCCGCGCGCATGGATCGGACCGGTCATAGCGATCGGCGCGGCAATGTGCGCGATGGGCACCTTCCTGCTCGTCTCGAAGTTCGGACGCACATCGCCGACAGACGGCCGTATGATCGCGCTCTTCGTGATCAACGGCGCCCTTGTCACCATCCTGCTGGTGATGGTGCTGCTGAAGGCGCGGCGGCTGTATCGACTGTGGCGTCGTGGCGCGACAGCGGCGCGATTACATGTGCGAATCGTTGGCTTTTTTGCCGTCATCGCCCTCGTCCCCGCCGTGCTGCTGGCGATCGCCGGCTCCCTGACGCTGGAGCGGGCGCTTAACCCGACCTTCATGTCCAGCGTCAAGCTTTATGTCCATAACACCGCCAAGGCCGCCGAGGCGTTTCAGTCGAGTCAGTGTCAGGCGCTCTTGCAGGAGGCGCAATTGACGGCCTCCGACCTCGACCGCGCCCGAATGCTCTTTACTTCCGACAAGAACTATTTTCATCAGGTATTTGCCTCGCGAGCTTATTTTCTGGGTTTCTCCGTCGCCGCGCTGGTCAAATCGAATGGCGAGATCATTGATCGCGTTGATGTGGCGGAGAACGCTTCGGCGATCGTCATCGCGCCGCCAAAGGTCGAATTCGAAAACGCCCGTCGCGGGGAGCCTCTTTGTCTGATGATCGACGACGGCCGGAGCTTTGTGGCGTTGCGCGCGCTCTCGGCCTTCACCGACACATTCCTCTACGTCACGCGTCCAATCGATCCATTCGCGCTCGAATTTCCGAAAGAGACCCAAAAGCTCATAAACAATTACGACTCCTTTGACGCGTTCCGTTCCGCCTTGCAACGCGCCTTCGTATTGATGTACGCCTTGCTGACGACGATCATGCTCTTGTCGTCCATCTGGTTTGGTTTCGATTTCGCCGACCGTCTGGTGACGCCGATACGGACGCTCATTGATGCGACGGACCAGGTCTCGGCCGGGAACTTTGATTTTCAGGTCAGGGTCGACCGTTCCCATGGCGAGATCGCCCGTCTCGCAGACACCTTCAACAATATGACCCTTGAGCTGGACCAGCAGCAACGAAGCCTGATCGAGGCCAACCGCATCAACGATGAGCGACGCGAGTTCACCGAGGCGGTGCTCGCCGGAGTTCCGGCGGCGGTGTTGGGCGTCGACTGGGCGGGTAATGTGACCATTCTCAATCGCTCCGCCGAGGAACTGTCGCTTGTCGACGAATTAGGGCAGGCCACGGTCGGCGCGAATATCATCGATGTCATGCCGGAGATCGCGCCGATACTCGTTGACGCCGCAGAGTCCTTTCCCCGCTCGGTTCAAAGCCAGATCACCATCAAACGCAGCGGCGCCGAAAAAACCTTCAATATCCGCGTCACGTCGGCTCGCGGCGAGGAGGAGGGCTATCCAAATTATGTGGTGACGCTCGACGACATTACCGATCTTGTCACCGCGCAACGCAGTTCCGCGTGGGCCGACGTGGCCCGTCGCATCGCACACGAGATCAAGAATCCCCTGACCCCGATCCAGCTTTCCGCCGAACGGCTGAAGCGCAAATACGGAAAGGTGATCAAGGAGGACAAGGATATTTTCGACCAGTGCACCGATACGATCGTCCGACAGGTCGACGACATCAAGCGCATGGTCGACGAGTTCTCATCCTTTGCGCGGATGCCGAAGGCCCGACCGGAGCGCGACGATCTGAATGAATGCATTCGTCAGGTGCTCTTCCTGATGCGCGTCGGCAACGCCGATATCGATATCGTCGAGATCCTGCCGTCCACGCCAACTCTGGCGCAGTTCGATCGTCGCTTGCTATCACAGGCTCTGACGAACATCGTCAAAAACGCCACAGAGGGCATCGCTGCGCGCGAGAACGCCAGCGAAAAGGGCAGGGTTGAGGTCAGGGTAACGCATCATGACGGCATGGCTGAAGTCGATGTGATCGACAATGGCAAGGGTTTCCCCGAGATTAATCGCCAGCGATTGCTGGAGCCCTACATCACGACCCGCTCGGACGGCACGGGTCTGGGCTTGCCAATCGTCGCCAAGATCATCGAAGATCATGGCGGCCGACTGGAGCTTCTGGACGCTCCGGGCGGATCGGGAGCCTGCGTGAGACTCTTGTTGCCGCTGGCCCCCGGAGAACCCGGTCAGGCGGCGGCCTGACGGACAGCGGCGACAGAGAACAAAACTAAAGAACCAACGGTTCGGCAAAAGGCGAGGCGCATGGCGAGCGATATTTTGATTGTCGACGACGAGGTGGACATCCGGGAGTTGGTCGCCGGCATTCTCGGTGACGAGGGCCATGGAACCCGCACCGCCAAAGACGCCGACGAGGCCCTAGCGGCGATCGCCGCCCGTCGCCCGCACCTGGTCTTTCTCGATATCTGGTTGCAGGGTTCGCGGCTCGACGGCTTGCAGGTGCTTGAGGAAATCCAGAGACAGCACAAGGGCCTGCCTGTCGTCATGATCTCAGGCCATGGCAACATCGAGACGGCGGTCAGCGCCATCAAGATTGGAGCCTATGACTTCATCGAAAAGCCCTTCAAGTCCGACCGTCTGGTGCTGGTGGCCGAACGCGCGCTCGAAGCCTATCAGTTGCGCCGGGAAATCTCGGCATTGCGTCAACGATCGGGAAATTTCGACCGGATTATCGGCTCTTCGCCCGCAGCAAATCAATTGCAGCAGCTCATCTCGCGCGTCGCGCCCGTTAATTCGCGGGTGATGATTACAGGCGCGCCGGGCTCCGGCAAGGAGCTGGCGGCGCGCTGCATTCACGAAACCTCGCTTCGCGCCGACGGTCCTTTCGTCGTGATCAATTCTGCCACGATCACGCCGGAGAACATGGAGATCGAACTTTTCGGACAGGAAGGTCTCGACGGCAGCCGCAAAATAGGCGCGCTGGAGGAAGCCCATGGCGGCACGCTGTTCCTCGACGAAATCTCCGACATGCCGCTCGACACACAGGCCAAAATCCTGCGCGTGCTCGTGGAGCAATCCTTCCAGAGGGTCGGCGGATCGACAAAGGTTCAGGTCGATGTCCGCGTGATCTCGTCATCGGCGCGCGACCTTGCCTATTGCATCGAAGAGGGAACGCTGCGCGAGGATCTCTTCCATCGTCTCTCGGTTGTGCCCATTCGTGTGCCCTCGCTGGCCGAGCGCCGGGAGGATATCCCGGCGCTGATTCATTATTTCATGGATAATATGTCGCTGGCGTCGGGCATGCCGCGTCGGGAGATCGCCGACGACGCGCTCGCCGTGCTCCAGTTGCATGACTGGCCGGGTAACATTCGTCAGCTCAAGAACAATGTCGAACGTTTGATGATCCTGACCGCCGGCGAGGCGGGCGCGACCATCACCGCAGAGATGTTGCCGGCCGATGTCGGGGAGCTTGTGCCCGCTACGCCGGCTGGCGTTCGGGGCGAGAAGCTGATGAGCCTGCCCTTGCGCGAGGCCCGTGAGGTATTCGAGCGGGAATATCTCATCGCTCAGCTCAACCGTTTTTCCAGCAATATCTCCCGCACGGCCGAATTTATCGGCATGGAGCGCTCGGCGTTGCACCGCAAACTGAAGTCTCTGTCAATTGAATAGTGAATTCAATGACTTGATCTCGATTCTCGGCTGTCGCGCCGAGGCTTGGGCGAGGGCGGCGCGCATTCAGGCGCAGCCTGTTCTCCGGCTTTCCGACGCCGGGCGCCTTGCGCTTCGCGAGTAGAGCGGTTCTAATAAGGACGAAGGCGGAAAACCAAAAAATTAAAATCCCGGGGAGGGGGGCGGCTTCAAACCGCTCGGCTCGATAAAAAAAGAACAGGACAGCCGATGTCGTCGGAGCGTATGCAAAATCTACAGGACACGTTTCTCAATTTTGTGCGCAAGAATAAAATCCCGCTGACGATCTTTCTCGTGAATGGCGTGAAATTGCAGGGGATTGTCACATGGTTCGATAATTTTTGCCTGCTGTTGAGACGGGATGGGCACTCCCAACTTGTCTACAAGCACGCGATATCGACCATCATGCCCGGTCATCCGATCCAGATGTTTGAACCTGGAGAGGAAGATGGCGTGGCGGAGAAACGTCAGGCTTGACCACAGTCCGTCAGGGCGAGGACCATGGCGCGGGACGCGATAAGACCCGCGCCGTGGTGGTGGGCCCATACCCGACGCGCGTCGCTGCAAGCGCAGCCCGTGACCCTGGCGCTCGTCTGGAAGAGGCGGTTGGACTCGCGCTCGCCATCGATCTCGACATTGTTGCGGAAATTCCGGTCGCCCTCAACGACGTGCGGCCGGCGACCTATCTCGGCAAGGGCAAGGTCGAGGAGATCGGGGCGATCGTCAAGGACAGGGACGTCGGCGTTGTCAGCATGGATTGTCAGTTGTCGCCGGTCCAGCAACGCAATCTGGAAAAAGCCTGGGACGCCAAGGTCATTGATCGCACGGGCCTCATCCTGGAGATATTTGGCGAACGCGCCCGCACGAAGGAGGGCGCTTTGCAGGTGGAGCTGGCGCATCTTTCCTATCAGAAGTCTCGCCTCGTGCGCTCATGGACCCATCTGGAGCGCCAGCGCGGCGGCTTCGGCTTTCTGGGCGGTCCGGGCGAGACACAGATCGAGACCGACCGGCGGCTGATCGAAGAGCGCATGCGCAGGATCGAAGCCGATCTGGAGAAAGTTAAACGCACGCGCGGATTGCATCGCAAGACCCGCCGCGACGTTCCCTATCCGGTGGTGGCGCTGGTTGGATACACCAACGCCGGAAAATCGACGCTCTTCAACCGCCTGACCCGCGCGGAGGTGCTGGCCCAGGATATGTTGTTCGCCACGCTCGATCCGACCTTGCGCCAGATTCGCCTGCCGCATGGCGCGCGGGCGCTGTTGTCCGACACGGTGGGGTTTATTTCCGATCTGCCGACTATGCTGGTCTCCGCCTTCCGCGCCACGCTGGAGGAAGTGACGCTCGCCGATGTGATTCTCCATGTCCGCGACGCCTCGCATACGGATTGGGAAGCCCAGGCGCACGACGTTGCGGCGATTCTCGACGAACTTGGCCTGAAAGGGGAGGCCGAAGGACGGATCGTCGAAGTCTGGAACAAGATCGACGCGCTCGATCCCGAACGACTTGAGGCGTTGCGGATTGCTGCGCGCGGCTTCGATCCGGCGCGGCGTCCGCAGCTGGCGTCGGCCGTCACGGGCGCAGGACTGGAGACTTTGCTGGCCAGAATCGAAACCGTGCTGGCGGCCAATCGCGTTACCCTGGAGCTGGATCTTGCGCCTGAGGACGGTCAGGGGCTCGCCTGGCTGCACGCCCACGCGGAAGTTCTTGAGCGTCGAACGCGCAAGGACGGCGGGGTGCGGCTTTCGGTGCGGGTCTCCCCGGAGCGGCTGGACGAGGTCCAGAATCGTTTTGCGCCCGCAGCGCGACTCGCATCGAAAGAGTAACGACATGCCGTGGATTTACCTGGCGATCGCTATTGTCGCGGAAGTCATCGGCTCGACCGCGCTGCCGGCGGCGCAAGGATTTAAAAATCCCTTGCCGTCGGCGATTGTGCTCGCGGGTTATGTGACAGCCTTTTATTTTCTGTCGCGCACGCTGGAGACCATACCGCTCGGCGTCAGCTATGCGCTGTGGTCTGGCGTCGGCATCGTGCTGATCTCGCTGAGCGGTTTTATTTTTTATCGCCAGACGCTGAGTTTGCTTGAAATCTTCGGTATCGCCTTGATTATTGCCGGCGCTGTCATTCTCAAACTGGGCGGCAAGGGGCATTAAGCCGCGCGAAGGCGTCTCAGGCGACCAGTCGACCGGTTCTGGTCAGGCGTGCGATCATCCGCTCCAGCGCAACATCGCCCCCCGCATCAAGCGCGCGCAATGGCGGTCGTACGTGGATCGGATAGCCGGGCAGGCGCTTCGCCAGCGTCGCCTTGACCAGCGCCGGCTCGTCAGCCTTAAATCCTGCCCGAAAGTCGTTCCAGAGGTCGAATTCCTGCTGAAGGCGCTGCGCGAGCAATGTGTCGCCGGCGGCCCAGGCGCGGCGGAGACCGACAAGGAATTCCGGAAACGGATTCCCGGCGCCCGTTATCGAGCCGTCGAGGCCGGAGTCGAGAGCGGCGAGGGCTTTGGCATCCTTGCCGACGAAGACCTGCCGGACCCCGGCCAGATTTTTGAAGGCGCGCGCGATGTCGACATCGCCGCTGGAGTCCTTGACGCCGACGATAGTTGGGCAGGCGGCAATCACGCTCTCGACAAGCGTCGGAGTCAGCGAGATTTTTACGTGACGCGGAAAATTATACAAAAACGTCGGCGTTGTAACGCCGTCCAGCGCCTGGCGAAAAAAATCGATCAGCCCAAGATCTGCAACTCCAGCGTAGTAATAGGGCGGCAGGATCAGGAGCGCATCGGCCTCAATCGAATATTTGGCCAGAGCGTTCGCCTCTCGCGCGTTGGCGCTGCTGATATTAGCGACGACAATCCCGCGAAAATGCTGTCGCGCCGCGTCGTAAAGACTTTGGCGCTCTTGCCGGTCGAGAGAGGGAAACTCGCCGGTGGTGCCATTTACAACCAAGGCCTCAACACCGCAGGCCGACAAAAATTCAAGAAAATCACGATAGGCGGACAGACAAATGGAGCCGCGCGAGTCGAAAGGCGTCGGAGCTGCGAAGATTGGACCTTCGACTGGCCTGGGGCGGCGACTCTCTCCGCCCGTTTTATTTACGCATTCCGTCATACGTTACTCATCATCAATGCTTAATTGCCGGTTATGCCGTTCGAAGGCGCCGACAATCGCTTCGAGAATATCGGCGGCGGTGACAACGCCGACGAAGACGCCGTCGTTGTCCTGAACGATGCCCATGTGCATGCGAGCGTGTCGCAGCACGTTCACGACGGAGAGCAAATCGGCGTTTTGGCGGATGGTCGGGGCCTCCCGAATAAATGGACGCAGGCTTGTTTGTCGATCCAAGTCGATGCTCACCAGATCCTTGGCCCACACCAGACCACAGATTTTGTCGGGATTGGCGTTGTAAACCGGAAAGCATCGAAAGGGACTATTGACGATTTTGGTCAGCGCGGCGTCGAGCGGCGTATTGAGATCGATCGCCTCTACCTTGTCGCGTGGCGTCATCAATTTTTCCGTGTTGTCGTCGCCCATTTTCAGGACGCGCGATATCAGCCGACTTTCTCCAGCCTTGATGTTTCCGGCGCGCTCCGCCTCTTCGGCCAGCTTGCGAATTTCCTCATCCGTGACGGTGTTGCGGCTTTCTTCCGTCTGTCCCAGGAGCTGCAATAGAACGTCGCTCGAACGTTCAAGAAACCGCACCAGCGGCCGTATCCTCTCGGAGGCTTTCGCCATGAATGGCGCGATGAGGCAGGCGATGGCTTCGGGATTTTTCAGAGCAATGCGCTTCGGGGCAAGTTCGCCGACAATCACTGTGAGATAGGTGGTTGTGGCGACGATAAAGCCAACTCCGAGAACGTGCGCGGCGCCAGTCGGCAGGCCGAGGCCGGCAAGCCACTGGCTCAGATTGATGCCGACAGTGGCGCCGGAAAATGCGCCGGAGAGCACGCCGACCAGCGTCATGCCCAGTTGCAGCGTGGAGAGGAAGCGTCCCGGATCAGCCGCCAGCTCCAGGGCGACGGCGGCGCCATTATTGTGATGATCGACAAGGGTTTGCAGCCGCGTTGGACGCGAGGAGACGACTGCGATCTCAGCCATGGCGAAGAGTCCGTTGATCACGGCGAGACCCAGAATGAGCGCAAATTGCAGATAGGGCGACACGAAAATCATTCCTTTTCTGGCCGATCGGGCGGTTACGCCCTTCATGGCGATAAGTATAATGACGATGGCCTTGAATTGCGAAACGGCATGAGCAAGAAAAAGTCGATCACAAATTGCAGTCTATTTCTTTTCTGCGTCGAGAAAGCGCCATTTTGCAAAGGTCGCCGCCTGTCCCGCCTTGTCGCCGGCGGCGTCGGCGACATTCCAGATCGTTACGTCCTGAATCAGAAAACGACGACCCGTAGAGCCGATCCGAATACCTTCGTAGCCACTGACAAACCCCTTTCGGGTCGTCTCCGCCAGCAACTTCTCGCGAGCCTCTCTCAGGGCTGGTTCGGCCGTCAAACGCGAAGGCGTACGGATAAAATCCATCGCCGACATTTCCCATAGTTCAAGACCGGCGCGATTGGCGTAATTAAGTATTGGATCCGCCTCCGGCCCATGCGCGACAACGACAAAGGGCGCGGCGAACAGCCGCTCGGCTTCGTCGGCAGGATTACCGCTGCGCGCGAACAATTCGCCGCCAGTCGCGCGGCGAAAGCAATCCAGAAGTTCGCGGGTTCGCACAATCCAGGCTTCACGCAAATCCTCAGGCAGGGCGTAGGGATCGATCACCTGAAAATCCTCATTTATTATTTTGGCGTCGCAACGCGCGTCATCCGGAACAACAGCAGCGCCGACACCAGCGGACCAATCGCCAGGATCGGCGGCGCGTAGTGGAACGCGCCGGTCGCATCCTTGATCCAGCCGACAAGATAGGGCCCGAGAAAACCCGCCAGCGCCGCAATTGAGTTGATCAGGGCGATGGCGCCTGTCGTTTGCGCCGGCGGCAGTCTTTGCGTCGCCAGCGTCCAGAAGATCGGAAACATTGCAAAGGTTCCCGCCGCAGAGACCGACAGCGCGATCATCGTCAGCATTGGCGACGACAACAGTCCGCAGACCGCAAGGCCCAGGCAGGATAACAGCGACGCCAGCGCGGCATGAAGAATATGGCCGCCCTGTTGATCGACATGCCGGCTCCAGTAATGCATCGACAGACCGCCGACGACATAGGGTCCTGCGCTCAACAGACCGACGATGAAGGAGGAATAACCGAAATCATGAACAATCTGCGGCAACCAGAACACCAGCCCATAAAGCGTCACTACGACGCCGAAATAAATCGTGCTGAGCAGCGCCACATCGCGGGTCAACAGCGTCCGGAGAGAGGCGTGGGCGTTCGCCTCGGGATGCGCGGCGCGCTCCGCCGCCAGCGTCTCCTGCAACCATGCACGTTCAGGCGGCGGGAGCCATTGCGCCTGCGCCGGTTGGTCGGTCAGCCAGAAGAAGGCCATCGCGCCCAGAACGAGGGAGGGCAGGGCCTCTATCAGAAATAGCCACTGCCAGGCCTTCACGCCGCCAAAGCCCTGCATATAGTCGAGAATAAATCCCGAGATCGGCCCGCCGATTACGCTCGAAGCCGGGATCGCCAGCATAAAGCCGCTCAAGGCGACGGCGCGGTAGCGATGCGGCATCCAATAGGTGAGGTAAAGAACGACCCCAGGCACGAAGCCCGCCTCGGCGAGACCCAGCAAGAGCCGCAGTACAAGAAAGCTGGCTTCGCTCCAGGCCAGCGCCATCAGACCGGAGACGACGCCCCAACTGACCAGGATGCGCGCAATCCAGATCCGTGCGCCGAAACGCTCCAGCAAGTAGTTGCTGGGCACCTCGAATGCCGCGTAGCTGAAAAAGAAGACTCCCGAGCCCAGACCGAAGATAATCGGCGACAGGCCCAGATCCTTGTTCATTTCCAATGCGGCGAAACCGATGTTGACGCGGTCGAGGTAATTGGCGACCAGACAGGCGGCCAGAAACGGCAGCAAGCGTCGGCGCACTTTGGCGATCACGTGCGCGCCGTCGATGATGTCCCCGGAAGATGGCTGCCGTGCGTCGCCGGTCGTCACGTAATGCGTCCCTGATCGGCGATTGCCGCTGTCAGGGGAGTAAACGCGCCGGATCGAAAAGGCCAGAGTCCCGGCGCATCATCTTCCGGAATAGCTGACTTTCCACAAAACCCCATTGCCGTCCTCTCCAACGAGGAGGGAGCCGTCGGGCAGAATGGCGAGCCCGGAAGGTCTGCCGGCGACGCGGACGTTGTCCAGAACGAACCCGGTCAGAAAATCCTGATAACGTCCGGTCGGCGCGCCATCGACAAATTCCAGTCTCACGATCTTGTAACCAGACTTGCGCGAGCGATTCCATGAGCCATGCAGCGCTACGAAAGCGTCGCCCTGAAAATCCGACGGGAATTGCTCGCCGTTGTAGAACGCGACGCTAACAGGCGCGCCGTGCGGCGGCAGAAGCACATCCGGCGTGATGACCTTGTCGGCCAGTTCGGAATGACTCTCAGGATGTCTCGGATCTCGATGCGCGCCGATATAGAACCATGGCCAGCCGTAAAAACCGCCGGCTTTCACCGAGGTCGCGTAATCCGGCGGAACGTCGTCGCCCAGCATGTCGCGTTCATTGACGACGCACCAGAGTTCATCGGAGGCTGGCTTGAGCGTCAACGCCGCGCAATTTCTGAGGCCTGCGGCGAAGACCCTTCGGTCCCCGCCCTGCGGGTTAAAAGCCAGAACCGTTGCGCGGTCGCGTTCGGGGCCTCCTGGCGCAACGTAGCGCCGGAGGCCGTGCGGGTCGTCGTTTTCGCGACGAGAGATCCCGGCCTGCGACGGTTCGGCGGCGTCCTCCGCCACATTGGATTTAGATCCGACAGCGACGTAGAGCGTTGCGCCATCGCGCGAAAAAACGATATCCCGCGTGCTGTGACCGCCTCTGGGCAAACCTCCGAAGACTGTCTCCGGCGGCGTCGAAGCCCATAGATCGCCGTCGCGATAGGGAAAGCGCATTATGCTCGTTTCGCTGGCGACATAGAGATAGTTGGGTTTCGCGCCCGGCGGATAAAAAGCGATGCTGGAGGGATTATCCAGACCGAGAGCAAAAACCTCGTTGCGCGCCAACCCCGCGCTGGCGCCGTTGGGACGCAAAACGCGCACCGCGCCGGCGTTCGTCTCGACGACGAAAATATCGCCATTGGGCGCAAGACGAATGGCGCGCGGCCCGGCCAGCCCCTCCGCCAGACGCTCAACCCGAAAGCCGGCGGGCGCCTTTGGTCGAAAATCGTCCGTCGTTGTGACCGCCTGCGTCGATACCGCCACTGGAGAACTGGCGTAGGGCGCGGGTATGCTCTCGGTCGTGATCTTGCGCCACTGTCCCGGCGCGTCATTGTTCCAGTCGCCATTGGATGACTGGCCTGACCCGTCGTTATCGGCGCGCGCCGCACCTGTAGCTAGAGCGGCGAAAACCAGCACGGCTGGGAAATTACGCCGGCGGCGGGCGCAGGGGCGGCGTTTTTGATCTTCATCCCGATGCATCGACCGCTCCCGAGGGACTTCCTCTCGACGAACTTATGTCCATCGACCGCCGCGCCTGTCAGCCTGTCAGCCCGGACGCCACCGCGGCAAACAGGCCAAGAGACATCGCCAGACCGAACAGAGTCGCGAAAACATGTGTGCGTGTATCGATCATGGACTTGATCCTTTTCTATACGTCGTCTTCTCGACGGCAATTACAGAAAGGGTAGGGCGTTTCGGGGTCTGGAACAGTGCGCCGGCGCACATTGCGCCGCCGGTCGCCAGAACGTCTGGGTTGGGGGACGACAAACCGGGACAATCCGAACGCTGGTAAGCGGGAGCGACGCCCGCTTACCTTTGTCTCGATGGGCTTACTTCTTTTCCGCCGGCGCCATTTTCTCCATGGAGTCCTGCGCGCCCATCTTGCCGTGGTCCATCATGCCCTTGTGGTGCTCCATCATGCCTTTGTGGTGCTCCATCATTTCTTTGGCGTGATCCATGGCGCCAGAGGTCGGAGTCGTCGCGCCTGCCGCGCCGGCGACGGGAGCTGCAGGAGCCTGCGCCCAGGCGATGCTCGCTGCGAGGAAAGAGCCGGCGACGATGGCGGCGGAAAGGAAAGGCGATTTCATGTGTTTTCTCCCCATTCGCTCCAAAAACCGGAGCGGTGACGGCTCTCGATGGCCGATGCGGCATGAATGGTGAATGAACCTGGCCGATCTGGCAACTTCGGCAAGGCCGGGCAAGCCTGGCAAGTTTAGACAGGTTGCAAAGCTGCGCTGCGGCATCGACGCCAGTAAGTCATGCGTAGCGGCTTGATGCGCCCGCGCAAAAAAACCCGGCCGTTTACGGCCGGGCTCTGATTGGAGATATCGCTGCGGCGATCAGTATTTCGCAACGATCGGAGCGGCTGACCAGTTGATGTGATAGTTGACGCCGGCGCGGATCACATTGCCGGTTGCGCGCCCCTGATAGGTCGTGACCGATTGCACGCCATTATCGCCGGCCGCTGCGTTCGTGCCCCAGAAATTGTTAACCACGGTGCCGGAAATACGTCCGAGATCGTAATACAT
>JBBARD010000052.1:0-10971 GCA_040399965.1 Methylocystis sp.
ATTCGGCGCAGTCTGGACTGGCCGTTTCATGGTCTGGGCAAATGTGTCGAAGTCGCTTGGCAAGCTGGCCCGGCGGGAGACTATTATAATATCACCTGGCCCGGGTCCGTGGGTGTTTTGAGCGCTGTGGCTCCCGGCAGATTCGCTGCGGTCATCAATGCGGCGCCAATGAAGCGACGAACGCTCAGCCTCATGGGCTTGCCCTATGACATCGCCCTGAATATCAGGCAGGCGTTGACCAGCGCTAACGACTGGCCGCCCGATCACCTGCTGCGCTACGCCTTCGAACATTCTGCGAATTTCGAAGAAGCCATTGAAACTTTGCTCACGCTGCCGGTGGCGCGCCCGGCGTTATTCACCATTACAGGCGTTCGACCAGACGAAATTGCTGTTGTCGAGCGTACGGAGCGTGGAGGAAGAGTTATTCGCGGCGCGGTGACGGTGGCGAATGATTGGCAAACACCGGAGCCGGGTTGGAAAGCCAGGATGGGACATGAGAATAATGTCGCCCGCCGTGCGGTCTTTGACTCCGTGAGCGTTGACGCAGAGCCATTTAGCTGGGTCAAGGCTCCTGTGCTCAACAATTTAACCCGGCTTGTCGTGGAGATGTCCGCAACAGATGACGGCGATCTTCTGGTGCGCGGTTATGAGGCGCGTTCGTGGAGATCGACGCCAATCCCGGCGACCCATGATTTATGTCTGGCTCATCGAACCTCGAACACACTGGCCGCCTAGTGAGTTTCCCGGCCTGGTTGAATCAGGCCGGGGCTCTGAATCTTTTGTTTTGATGCGCTATCGTTCGCTGCACCGGGTTCCGCTGTGGAGGCGATCAACAGGTCGGCGAGAGAAATTTCTCCGCCGGCGTCATGGCCAGCGTCACCATTAAAACAAAACCGCGATCAGATCCCGATTCAACGCCAGCGAGCGCAATCGTTTGCCACTCATTCGAATTCTCGCGTCCCGGAATTTCATTATTGATCATGGCGAACAGGTCTGCGTCGATCTGATCCTGCGTCAAAAATTTTACTAAAAGCCCGGTCTTGATGCTCTTGGGTTTTACAATTCGCCAGGTCGATCCACCAATCCCGGCTTCGGCGGAGATAACTTGTTTCAGCTTGCGTTCAAGACATCCAAGATGAAGATGAAGTTGATCCTGATTTCTGGTCAATTTTGAATTGACCGCCAGAACGATATCGTTCCATGAGACATCGTGATGAACGGCTTCGCGTAACAGGTCTCTGGACATCCAGCCAGCTTTCCAGAGGTTTGGAGGCGTTTCATGCAATCGGGGAAGGCTTTCTATCCCCTCAATATAAAAAGTGGGCGTGATGATGAAATCCAGACTAGATCGCGACGGCGGCCTTAGGATGGCGTATCCCCCGGCGCGATCAACCTTGAGACAGGGATAGGATACTCCGAAATAGCTGGCGGGAAGGCAGAGCGTTCGAATGACGCTCCATAATGCTTGACGATCCGTCGGTCTCTCCTCTCCATCTGCGATTTCATCCGGACATGGCAAATGAGGATCGACCGTCTGTTTTATTTTATGGCAGATCAGATTGACGTAATATTTCGACCTTGGCCCTTCATCCGGCAAACCAAACATCAAGACGACAGCCAGAAGGGCGGCAATCGATCCAGCGATGGCGGCGTTTCTGCTTGTGAGGCTCAAAAAGTCGGTTAACGTTTTTCTCACGGCGACGATGCTATCCTGTCAACATTTTCGGGCCGAATGGTTATCCGCCTTGCTGACGATCACGGTACAGTTTTGATTATGCCTGAGATAAAACTCTAAACGCGATTACAATGATATGGCCAAATCGGCAGATATCAACGGTTGATTGCGCCATGTGGGCTCGCCCGTCAGAAATCGCCATGATGCGCCAACATCTTACATCTAACTCATAATCGGCGCGCCGCCTGGGCTGGCTTTGTTTAACTTCGGCGCAACCATCAACCGGTAGATGGATATCAGAAAATCCGTTAGCAGTCGCGTTTTAAACAGACGCGGTATTCGACAGCTAATGCGCCACGCCACAGCATTTCTTGTATTTCTTGCCTGAGCCGCAGGGACAGGGATCATTGCGCCCCGGTTGAGCGCCCTTGACGATCGGCGCGCTTTTACGATTGGCTTCCTCGACAAAATACCAGCGACCGTCAGCATCGTCATGCCGGAACAGCGAGCGTTCGCGATGCGCCATGCGCTCGCCCTCGTTGACGAAATGCGCGATAAATTCGACGTAGCCAGTCTTGTCGCCGACCTGCCCGGCTTCCGTCGCGAGGATATCGAGACCGATCCATTGAGAGTTCCGCGCCCAATGCGCGATCGCTTTTCGATCGAAATCGTGACGCGCCTCCGGCGCCAGGGTGCGCTCAAGATAATCAATATTTGCGACTGCAAAGGCGCTATAGCGTGAGCGCATCAGGGCTTCAGCGGTCGGCGCAGGCGCGTCCAGCTCGATAAACGGAGCGCAACACGAATGATATGCGTGCTTGTCCTCGGCAGTCTGGCGGCAGGGGCAAATCGTATCGTTCATCCTGTCGTCTGCTCAGGCGGCGGTCGAAACGGCGGGCAGTCGCTTGATGGCCTCGAGCGCGAAGGGATCAAGGCCGGAGCCGCCGTGCGCGACATGATCGATGATTGCAGCGCGCATCCGCGGCTCCCAAAACTTCGTCAGATGCTCGACCATGCCGCCGACGGGGTCTCCGCCTTTTTGGGCGCAGAAGAAACTGGCGATCTGATTGGCCATTTTGACAAGCTTGTCGACAGAATTATGCGACATGAGCGGAAACCTGTTCGAGTAGACGGTCGGGATGGGTGAAAACTTCAAAGTCGCGGCCGCGCATCACTGCGATGAGCGTCATGCCGCAGATTTCAGCGTTGCGAACCGCTAGCGCCGTCGGCGCCGACACGGCGGCGATGACCGGCGCGCCGATCCGCGCCGCTTTTTGCACAAGCTCGACGGAAACGCGACTCGTCATCAGCACAACGCCCTGCGACGCGGTGACGCCCTGCCGCATCAGGGCCCCGGCGAGCTTGTCGAGAGCGTTGTGGCGGCCGACGTCCTCTCGAACGATCAGATCGCCGGTCGTCGGCCGCCAGAAGCCGGCGGCGTGTACGGCGCGGGTCTCCTGGTTGAGCTTTTGTCCGCCGGGCAATCGCTCCATCGCCTCGATCAGCGCTTCAGAGCGAATGGCAAGGCGATTATCGATGTGCGGCAGCTGGCGCGCAGCGGCCTGAAGACTTTCGACGCCGCACAGGCCGCACCCTGTTGGTCCAGCCATTGAGCGACGGCGCAGGGCGTAGGCTTCCTGCCGACCGCCGCCAAGCCAGGCGCGGAGTTCTATCCCGGCGTCGGAAACAATTGTTTCGACCTCGCCCGCATCCTCAAGCCTGTCGATCAATCCCTCGGTCAGGGCGAAACCCAGCGCAAAATCCTCAAGATCGGCAGGCGTGGCCATCATCACCGCATGAGTCGAGCCGCCATAGGTGAAAGCGACCGGAGTCTCTTCGGGGATTACGCGTGAAGAGCTCGCCGTCACATCGTGACGGCGCGCCAGGCATTCGACCCTTACGGTTGGCGACGGCGCGTCGGTCATTCCGCCGCGTCGATGACGGTGGCGATGCGTCGCGCCGACTCCGACAATTCGCGATATTTCTCCTGCCACTCGGTCGGTCCGTTACTGACGGAGATCTGAACCGCCGTGACCTTGTATTCTGGGCAGTTGGTCGCCCAGTCGGAGTTATCGGTGGTCACAACGTTCGCCTGAGTCATCGGATGGTGGAAGGTCGTATAAACAACGCCTGTCGCGACACGCTCGGTTACGACCGCCTTCAGCGTGGTCTCGCCGGCGCGGCTCTGGACCTTCACCCAGTCGCCGTCGCGAACGCCGCGCTCCTCTGCGTCATGCGGATGGATCTCAAGAACATCCTCCTCATGCCAGCGGCTGTTCTCGGTGCGACGCGTCTGCGCGCCGACGTTGTACTGCGACAGGATACGACCGGTAGTGAGCAGCAGAGGGAAGCGCGGCCCGACCTTCTCCTCGGTGGCGACATATTCGGTGATGACGAATTTGCCCTTGCCGCGAGCGAAGCCGTTGATGTGCATGATGGGCATGCCGTCGGGCGCATCGTCGTTGCAAGGCCACTGCACCGAACCATCGCGATCCAGCTTCTCGTAAGAGACTCCGGCGAAGGACGGGGTCAGGCGCGCAATCTCGTCCATGATTTCGGACGGATTGACGTAGGACCAGTTCATGCCGAGCTTGTTGGCGAGCAACTGTGTAATTTCCCAGTCGCCAAAGCCGTTCTTCGGGCTCATCACCTTGCGGATGCGCTGGATACGGCGCTCGGCGTTGGTGAAGGTGCCGTCCTTCTCAAGGAAGGAACATCCTGGCAGGAAAACATGCGCGTAATGGGCTGTCTCGACCAGGAAAAGATCCTGAACGATCACGAGTTCCATATTGGCCAGCGCAGCGGACACATGGCGCGTATCGGGATCGGACTGGAGAATGTCCTCGCCCTGCACGTAAAGGCCCTTGAACACGCCCTCAATCGCTGAGTCAAACATGTTCGGAATGCGCAGACCCGGCTCGCTATCGATCTTGACGCCCCAGTCCTTCTCGAACACCTCGCGCGCCTTATCGCCAGAAATGTGCTGGTAGCCCGGCAATTCATGCGGAAACGAACCCATGTCGCAGGAGCCCTGCACATTGTTCTGTCCACGCAGCGGGTTCACGCCGACGCCGCGGCGGCCGAGATTGCCGGTCGCCATGGCCAGATTGGCGATGCCCATGACGGCGGTTGATCCCTGCGCATGCTCGGTGACGCCAAGACCATAGTAGATCGCCGCATTACCCCCGGTGGCGTAAAGTCGCGCCGCAGCGCGGATATCGGCGGCCGGCACGCCAAGCACCTGTTCAAGCGCTTCAGGGCTGTTGCGGTCCTGCGCAACGAAGTCGGCCCAATCGCGGAACTCATCCTGATCGCAGCGTTCGCGAACGAAGGCTTCGTTGACAAGGCCTTCCTTGACGATGACATGCGCCAAGGCCGTCACCATCGCGACATTCGTGCCGGGCTTAAGCGGCAAATGATAATCCGCCTCGACATGCGGCGAGCGCACCAGATCGATGCGACGCGGATCAACGACGATCAGTTTCGCGCCCTCGCGTAGACGCTTTTTCATGCGCGAGCCGAACACCGGATGGGCGTCGGTCGGATTGGCGCCGATCACGAGAATGACGTCCGAATCGTCGACAGAGTCGAAATCCTGCGTGCCGGCCGAGGTGCCGAACGTCTGATTGAGTCCGTAACCGGTCGGAGAATGGCAAACGCGGGCGCAGGTGTCGACGTTGTTATTGCCGAAACCGGCGCGCACCAGTTTCTGGACGAGATAGGTCTCTTCGTTCGAGCAGCGCGACGAAGTGATCGCGCCAACGGAATTCTTGCCGTATTTTGTCTGAATCGCTTTCAATCGGTCGGCGGCGAAAGTCAGGGCCTCATCCCATGACACTTCGCGCCAGGGCTCATCAATGGACTCGCGCACCATGGGATTCAGGATGCGGTCGCCGTGATGGGCGTAGCCATAGGCGAAACGGCCCTTGATGCAACTATGGCCATGGTTGGCCTTGCCGTCCTTCCATGGCACCATGCGCACGACTTCCTCGCCGCGCATTTCGGCCTTGAACGTACAGCCGACGCCGCAATAGGCGCAGGTAGTGATCTCCGAATGCTCAGGTTGACCAATCTCGATCACCGATTTCTCGGTGAGGGTCGCAGTCGGACAGGCTTGCACGCAGGCGCCGCAGGAAACGCATTCGGACTCGAAAAACGCTTCATCCATGCCTGGCGACACGCGGCTATCGAAGCCGCGACCCGAGATCGTCAGCGCAAATGTTCCCTGAACTTCCTCACAGGCGCGCACACAACGGTTGCAAACGATGCATTTGGACGGATCGTAGGCAAAATATGGATTTGACTCGTCCTTGGGCTTCCAGTCGAAATTGATCTCGCCGCTGTTGCGCGCGAAGACATGGTTGGCGCCGTCGTAGCCATAGCGCACATCGCGAAGGCCAACCGCGCCAGCCATATCCTGCAATTCGCAATCGCCATTGGCGGCGCAGGTCAGGCAGTCGAGCGGATGGTCGGAGATGTAAAGCTCCATGACGCCGCGACGGATTGCGGCGAGGCGCGGGGTCTGCGTCTTGACCGAAATGCCGGGCGCGACCGGCGTCGTACAGGAAGCCGGCGTGCCGTTGCGGCCTTCGACTTCGATCACGCATAGCCGGCAAGAGCCAAAGGCCTTGACGCTGTCTGTGGCGCAGAGCTTCGGAATCTCGGTTCCGGCTTCCATCGCGGCGCGCATGATGGACGTGCCTTCGGGAACCGTCACGGTTTTGCCGTCGATGGTCAGCGTGACCATCTTCTCTGATTTGGACTCAGGGGTGCCGAAATCGATTTCTTTTATCAGCGTCATGACGGATGCCTCACTCAGCGGCTTCAAGGGCCGGCTTGCGGAAGTCCTCAGGGAAGTGACGAAGCGCGCTTTCCACCGGATAGGGAGCAAAGCCGCCTAGCGCGCAGAGCGAGCCAAACTTCATCGTGTGACACAAATCCTTGAGCAGTTCGATATTCGCCGCGACATTCTCGCCGCGACGAATTTTGTCGATCGTTTCGACGCCTCGTGTCGAACCGATACGGCAGGGCGTGCATTTACCACAGCTTTCGATAGCGCAGAACTCCATGCCGAAGCGCGCCATCCACGCCATATCGATCGTATCGTCGAACACCACGAGGCCGCCATGGCCGATTAGACTGTCCTTGGCGGCGAAAGCTTCGTAATCGATCGGCAAATCGAAGAGAGACACAGGCATATAGGCGCCCAGCGGACCGCCGACCTGAACAGCGCGCACCGGACGTCCGGAGCGTGTGCCGCCCGCGATGTCGTTAACGATGGCTCCCAGCGGAATGCCGAAGTCAGTTTCGAATAGCCCGCCATATTTAACGTTGCCGGCGATTTGCAACGGCATGGTGCCGCGCGAGCGCCCCACGCCGAGATCGGCGTAATGCTGGGCGCCTTTTTCGAGGATCATCGGCACCGTGCCCATCGACAGGACATTGTTGACGACGGTAGGTTTGCCGAAGAGGCCTTCATGCGCCGGCAATGGCGGCTTGGCGCGCACGATGCCGCGCTTGCCCTCAAGACTTTCGAGCAACGAGGTCTCCTCGCCGCAGACATAAGCGCCTGCGCCGATGCGTAACTCGATATCGAATTTAAAACCGGAGCCGCGCACATTGTCGCCGAGCCAGCCGGCGTGGCGCGCCGCATCAATGGCCCCCTGGAAGACTACTGCCGCCTGCGGATACTCCGAACGCAGGTAAACATAGCCCTTCGATCCGTTGATGGCGTATCCGCAAATGATCATGCCCTCGATCAGCGACAGCGGATCGCCTTCCATGAGCATGCGGTCGGCGAAGGTGCCGGAATCGCCCTCGTCAGCGTTGACAACGACGTAACGCCGGTCGGCCGGCGCGTCGGCAACGGTTTTCCATTTGATTCCCGTCGGAAAGCCGGCGCCGCCGCGCCCGCGAAGCCCGGACTTCGTCACTTCCTCTATGGTGGCCGCGGGGCCAAGCTGCAGGGCGCGCGCCAGTCCCGCGCCGCCGCCATGCGCCTCATATTCGGCGATCGAGAGGGGATCAATGACGCCGACGCGGGCAAAAGTTATGCGATTTTGACGACGCATCCAGGGATGATCGTCAACCTTGCCGATCGACAACGGATGGGACCCGCCAGAGAGGAAACCGGCCTCGAACAGGGCCGAAACATCTTTGACCCTGACCGGACCGTATCCGACGCGACCCGATACAGTCTCGACCTCGACCAGAGGCTCCAGCCACAACATGCCCCGTGAGCCATTGCGGACGATCTGAACCGTTTCGCCGCGGGCAGCGGCCTCTTTTTCAATCGCGGCGACAAGACGGTCGGCGCCCATCGCGACCGCAGCCATGTCGAGAGGAACATAGATCTTCGTCATCAGCTTCTGGCCTCCGCAACGATCCCGTCGAGCGTCTCCATGTCGAGGCAGCCCACCGGCTCGTCGTCGATCAGAGCGGCAGGGCTATGAGCGCACAGGCCAAGACAATATACCGCCTCGACGGTGAGCGCCCCATCGGGGGTCGTCTCGCCCCATTTCAGCTTCAGCTTTGCAAGGAAATCATTCGCCAGCTTCTCAATGCCCATTGATTGGCAGGACTCAGCCCGGCAAATCTTCAGGGTGTGACGTCCGTGCGGCTCACGATGAAAATCGTGATAGAACGTCACCACGCCATGCATCTCGGCGCGACTGACGTTCAAGGCCTCGGCCATGTCCTTGACCGCGACGTCCGGCACATGACCGAATTCTTCCATAAGTGCGTGCAAAATGGGCAAGGCCGGGCCCTCAAGCCCCAGATGGGACTTGATGATCTCCCGCGCCCGCTCGTCATTGTACGGAGCAGCGCCAGCCATTTCTTCCCTTCCCGGGCGTTCAGCCTCCGGCTCGCCCTTTTCGCCTTTTTGTAGCAATTCCGAAGAGAGTGCCGGAAAATCTTTGCAGGATCAATAGCGCGCTTCCGTTGCGCGATAGGGCTAGGCTATCAATCAGAGAAGACTCCGCCCTCCGCCAGCGTCCTTGCCTCGGCCACAAGCGCCGCAACGGAGGGCGTTACCGGCTCCCGCTGCGGCCATACAAGTCCGATTTCGTAGACGGCGTCCGGACCCACAATCGGAATTGCGCGGAGCGGGGATGCGACGCCGAGGGTTTTCGCAAGCTTCTCAGGCATGACGGTCGCCCAGCGGCCTGACTTCACATGGTCGAAAAGCAGAATGGCGGAGTTGGACTCGAGGATCGGGGCGGGTTCCGCGCCGGCGTTTCGAATCAATTGCTCGATAATTCGGCGATTTTGCATGTCCGGGGTCAGTAGGCAGAGATCGATCTTGCCAATGTCAGCCCAGGTGACCCGCTCGCGATCGCCCAACGGCTGATTGGCGCATGTCAGCAGACGATAGCGCTCAGCACATAGGAACATGGTCCTAACGCGCCCCAGAGGCTCATTGTTGAGATAGGTGACGCCGGCGTCGATCTCGAGATTTTCGAGCATGGTCTGAACATCCGCCGAGGAGGCGGACAATACGGTGAAGCCCACGTTGGGATGCTTCACGCGATAGGCTTCGGTGAGTTTCGTAACAATTCCGAGCGCTGTCGGGATAACGGCGAGACGAAGCTTTCCCGACAGGCCTTCCCTGAGCGAACGCACTTCCTGACGCATGGCGCGGGTGTCGCCGACAATGCGCTTGGCCCATTCCAGCACCCGCTCGCCCTCTGGGGTCAGGCCATGGAAGCGCGACGAGCGATTGACGAGCAGCACGCCGAGCGTGTCCTCAAGCTGTTTGATGCCCGCCGACAGCGTCGGCTGGGTGACGCCGCAGAGTTCGGCCGCCCGCGAAAAACTCTTTTCGCTGGCGACGGTGATTAAAAATTCCAGCTTATCGATCAAGAAGGCGGTTCCCTGTCTGGGCCTGCGCCCGAACGCGGACAAACCTGCCGGAGCGGCAAACTTGCCGGATCACGCGTAACATAGTCGCCAGAGTCCTGACTAACACATTAGCAAACTCGGCGCCTCTGAATTTAGGCCGCAAGGCGTAGGTCTGCGGGCCCTGCGCGATCAGGGGCCGTCCGCACGGGGCGTGGAGGCGCGCGTCGGTCCAGCGGCGGAGATTGGGCGACCAACTGCGGCCACATTTCCGCGCAATTACAGACCTTCAGTCAGTGGCTGCGATTTGGCGGCGACCCTTCGAGCGGGCGCGCGATCGGGAGGATTGGGATGGTTGTCGACGTCAAACATCGTCGTGTCGGCGCGCTTGCGGCATTACTGTGTTGCATCCTGAGCGCGACCAGCGCGCGCGCAACGCCCTCGCTGGTGGTGGACGTTTCCTCGGGTCAGGTTCTGTCGCAGGAAGAGGCGACGGCCGCGTGGTATCCCGCCTCGCTGACAAAACTGATGACCACCTACGTCGCGCTGGACGCCGTGCGTTCTGGACGCATGACCATGGACACGCCGCTGAAGGTCTCCCCGCGAGCGACCAGAATGGCCCCCTCCAAGATGGGGTTCCGCGCCGGCTCCGAGGTGACGCTGGGCAATGCGCTGGTTATGTTGATGGTGAAATCCGCAAACGACATCGCCGTGACGATCGCCGAGGGCGTCGGCGGATCGGTCGAGGGGTTCGCCGGAGAGATGAACCGCGCTTCCGCCTCGCTCGGCATGACCCAATCGCATTGGGTGAATCCCAATGGTCTGCCGGACAAACGGCAAGTGACTTCGGCGCGCGATCTGGCGATCCTCGGACGCGCCCTGCTGACGCATTTTCCGGAATACGCCTATCTCTACAACATTGGCGCGATGCAACTCGGCAGCCGGATCACCCCGACGCATAACGGTCTGCTGGGCCGTTATCCAGGCGCCGACGGCATGAAGACCGGATTTACCTGCCCGGCGGGCTTCAATCTTGTCGCCTCCGCCTCACGCGGCGGCCAAAGGCTCATCGCCGTCATCCTCGGCGCGCCGTCGGCCAGCGCCCGAACCGCCAAGGCGGCGGCCCTGCTCGATCGCGGCTTCCAGACGGGCCAGGCGCAGGGCGCGCTCGCCGGCATCGAGGCCGGCGGTCCCGGCGACGCGCCGGACATGCGCGAGAAAGTCTGTCACAACCGTGGCGCCGCAACCGCCGAATTCATGACGGAAGTCGATGGCCTGCAAGCCTCGACCGGCGGGGTCTCGCCCGCGCTCGGCCTGTTCGGCGCTTTTTCCGGCGATCAACAAATGAACCCCCGGGACGTCGCCCACCTGCCCCGGCCGCATTTTCAGCCTGTTCAGGTCTATGTCGGCCGCACGCCCGGCGCTCCGGGAAGCGACGGCGAAAGCGCCCTGAGCGA
>JBBARD010000052.1:11071-17994 GCA_040399965.1 Methylocystis sp.
GTCGGTCGCGCGCCGGCCGCCGCCGCCGATTCCGCTAACCATCATCACCGGCTTTCTGGGCGCCGGCAAAACCACCTTGCTCAATCGTTTGCTGGCCGCGCCGGAACTCGCCGACACGCTGGTGCTGATCAACGAATTCGGCGATGTCGGCCTCGATCATCTCTTTATCGAGAAGATTGACGGCGACATGGTGCTGATGAATTCGGGCTGCGTGTGCTGCACGATCCGCGGCGACCTGGTGAACACGCTCGAGGATCTGCTGCGAAAGCTCGACAATGGCCGGATCAAACCCTTCAGCCGCGTAATTCTGGAGACGACCGGCCTCGCCGATCCGGCGCCGATCCTGCACGCGATCATGTATCATCCCTATCTGCTGCTGCGCTTTCGTCTCGATGGCGTCGTGACCGTCATCGACGCCGTCAATGGCGACGCGACACTCGATGCGCAAGAGGAGGCGGTGAAACAGGCGGCGGTCGCCGACCGCCTCGTGATGACAAAAACAGATTTGCCGGAAGGCGCCGAACGCGTTGGGGCGCTGACCGCGCGGCTCGCCGCGCTCAATCCCGGCGCGCGCACCCTGAATGCGACGAAGGGCGAGGCGACGCCCTCCGCTCTGCTGGATTGCGGTCTGTTCGATCCCGAAACAAAAACGCCGCGCGTGAAAGAATGGCTCAACGCTGAAGCCGTCGCGGCGGCGCAAGTTCACGGGCGCGACCACGCGCATCGCCATGACGACCACGTTCATCACGATCACGATCACGATCATCCCCATGCGCAGGATCGCAACCGTCACGACGCGCATATCCGCGCCTTCTGCCTGACCGGCGACAAGCCTTTCGCGCCGTCGAGCTTCGAGGCCTTCATCGAATTGCTGCGCGGCACGCATGGTCAACGACTGTTGCGCGTCAAGGGCATTGTCGCACTGGCCGACGACGAGCGCCGGCCTGTGGTTATTCACGGCGTCCAGCATGTCTTTCATCCGCCGCAACGCCTCGACGCCTGGCCCGACGACGACCGTCGCACCCGCATCGTCTTCATCCTGAAAGACCTCGACGAACGCTTCGTCGAATCTCTTTACGCCTCGCTTGTCGATTGGCCGGGCGTCGGAGAGGCGGACGCGGCGGCGATGACGCAAAATCCGCTGGCGCCGAGAGCCGGCGGCCTGCTCGGATGAGCGCGGCGGCGGCCGCGCTTCGTCGTCTCGTCGATCTGGCGAAAAACGCTGGCGACGGTCTGCTCGATACGATTTACCCGCCCGGCTGTCTGGTCTGCCGTCGCGCCGTCGCCGAACAGGGCGGCCTGTGTCCGGCGTGCTGGAGCCAGATCGCCTTCATCGACAGACCGTATTGCGAACGTCTCGGCGTTCCCTTCGACCGCGATCTCGGCCAGCCGGGCCTGATTTCGCTGGAGGCAGCCGCCAACCCGCCGGCGTTCGCCCGCGCCCGCGCCGTGGCGCGTTTCGATAGCGACGGCGCGCGGGCGCTGGCCTACCGGCTGAAATATCGCGACCGTCTCGAACTGGCCGAGCCGATCGGCCGCTGGATGACCCGCGCCGGCGCCGAACTGCTCGCCGAAGCTGATCTGATCGCGCCCGTGCCGCTGCACCGCCGCCGTCTCATCGCCCGCCAATTCAATCAGTCGGCGGCCCTGGCCAGAGTGATCGCGCGCGCGAGCGGCGTGCCTCAGGACCCCTTCGCGCTGCAACGGATCAAGGCGACGACGCCGCAGGTCGGCCTCTCGCGCGTCCAGCGCGCCGCCAATCTCGCCGGCGCTTTCAAAGTGGCGCCAGAGCGGGCGGCGGCGGTGCGCGACCGCCGCATCGTGCTCGTCGACGACGTCCTGACCACCGGGGCGACCGCCAATGCAGCCGCCCGCGCCCTGTTGCGGGCCGGCGCGGCGCAGGTCGATCTGCTGGTCTTCGCGCGGGCGGTGACAGGCGCCTGAACATGGGCTTATAAGCGCGGCGAGACAACGGAACGGCCATGGCCCATATCGAGATCTACACCACCGCGACCTGCCCCTACTGCATACGGGCCAAGGCGCTGCTTGCGCGCAAGGGCGCAGCCTTCACGGAAATCCCCGTCGACGGCGATCCGGCCGGGCGCGCGGCGATGACCGAACGCGCCGGCGGCGCCCGCACCGTGCCGCAAATCTTCATCGACGGCCGCCACATTGGCGGCAGCGACGATCTCCACGCCCTCGACGCCAAAGGCGGCCTCGATCCCCTGCTCGCCGCCGGAGCCGCTTCATGATCCATTACCGACTGATCTGCGACGCAGGCCATGATTTCGAAAGCTGGTTTCGCGACAGCGACAGTTTCGACGCGCAGGCGGCGCAGGAACTGATCCATTGCCCCTTATGCCAGTCGACGAAAATCTCGCGCGGGGTCATGGCGCCGCATGTCGCGCGCGGACACGATCCCGAGGCGGCGAAGCTGCGCGAGGCGTATGACGCCTTGCGCGAGCAAATCGTCGAGAACACCGAGGACGTGGGCGACAATTTTCCCGACGAGGCGCGGCGCATCGAGGACGGCGCGGCGCAGCGGCGCGCAATCCGCGGCCGCGCCAGTTTCGAGGAAGCGCGCGCCCTGCTCGAAGACGGCATCGAGATTTTCCCGCTCCCCGGCGGCGCAAGAGAAGGGCATTGAAGTCCCGCCAAGCAATGTTCCGGCGACGCTCGGCGTAAACGCCCGCCAGGTGGAATACGCTCTTACATTAATGCAATCCACGGCCTGAGACACGGTATGTTCTGGCGATATCGCGATCATCTTGCGATCATGCTCTGACGGCGTTGAATGCCTGATGTTGAGCGCGTTGCGCCGTCACTCACTCCTTCGGCGGCTCCTGCCGCGCGCAGCTTATCGCCTCCAGCGCGGCGCGGGCGCGCGGCGTATCCGACAGACGTTTGGCGAGCGACCGCACGACGACGAAGCCGCGCTTCATCGGCGCGACGACCCGCACCTCCAGCGGTTTGGCGCCTTCCGCGTCAGCGTTGTTGACGCTCTCGATCTGGCGCTCGTCGCCAACCAGCAGATCGATTTTTCCCTTAATCGCCGAACGATCGGTGAGCGCATGAAAAATGCGGCCGCTGCGCGCATGCAGCGAGAGCGCGAGATAATCCTCGCCGTTCACCGGGCCGGCGACGCGCAGCAAGCCTTTCGTCAGATCATAAACGCAGACGCCAACGACGACGCTCGCATCCTCATAGGGCAAAACAGCCGCGCCGGGCGCCGGCGCCGGCAGCACAAAAAGTTTTTCATCCGCCTTCGCCGCCGTCGCATAGGCCGAGAGGCGCGCAAAGGCGTCGCGCGGCGCGAGCGTCGGCATCAGCAAGATCGAGACGACATGCACGATGGCTGCGATCAGCAGCGTCGCGATCGCCCAGGGGAGATAAACAAGGAAGCGGTCCGGGATCGTCACGCGCAGCCCCGCCGCAGGATTTTCGGAAAGACCGCCGCATCCGGTCGCGCCGCCGCGTCGAGACCGACGTCGTAGAGACGCAGCACGACGGCGAAGCGCCGCGTCGCGCCGGGCGACAGCCAGTTGCCTGGACGCGCCTCTCTGGAGACGGCGATCTCGAAGGCGCCGCTCTCACGCCGCACCACATCCACGGAGCTATAGCCGCGACGCCCGCCCGGCCAATCGATCGCGCCGCCGTCCGGCGCGGCGAGATCGATGGTCCAGAACCGCGTCGGCGGCGTCGGATCGGTGATCACATAGTCGCAATCTCCATCCAGCGTCGCTCCAGCCGTGTCGACGCGAGCGACGAATACGAGCCCCTGCTCCTTCGCCAGCGGCGCCTCGCCGGAGCGCGCGATCACCGCCCGCGCATAGGGGTCGACGTCCGGACCGCCGATGTCCGGCCACGACACCCAGGGGCCGACCTCAAGCGGATTGAAACCATAGCCGGAGCGCAAGGCGACCAGCGTCAGGGCAAAGCCGAGAGACACGCCGATCAAGACGACAAGTCCGGCGCGAAGATAATTTGCGTAGGGCTCAAAAGTCGGCATGTCGGTTCGTCACGGCGGCGCGCCCGCCGCGACGGCGGCCGGGAGCGGGACTGCGCCCTGTTTTTGCGACGGACCCGGCGCCGCCGGTTTGGGGTCGAGGGCGCGCAGTTTCGTCTGAATGGCTTCAATCGCCTGCAACCCCGCTCTCGACAACATGCCGGGGCGCTGGGTCTGTCCGGACGGGGCGTTGACGGCGGCGGATGGCGCGCCGGCGTTCGACGCCGGCGGGCGCAGGCCGACGATGGGAATTGTCGGCGCGCCCTGCAGCGCGTAGGCGATCACGTCGTGCCAGGTTCCTGCCGGCAAGGCGCCGCCGGTCATATTGTTCATCGGCTCATTATCGTCATTGCCATACCAGACGCAGCCGCCCATGAGGCCGGTGTAGCCGCAAAACCACGCGTCCTTGTAGCCGTTGGTCGTGCCGGTTTTGCCAATCACGTCGATCCCCGGCAGTTGCGCGCGTTTGGCGGTGCCCTCGTCGACGACCCGCTTCATCATTGTCGCCAGTTCGACGACCTTCTCCTGCGGCAGAACCTGCGCCGGTTTTGGCCCATCGCGATCATGAGTGTAAATCGTCTCGCCCCGGCTGTTGCGGATTTCGATAGCGGCATGAGAGTAGGCGCGTCTGCCGCCATTGGCGAAAGACGCATAGGCGGCGGCATGCTCCATCAGATACACGCCGCTTTGGCCGACCGGCAAGGACGGGGTGTCTTCAAGCGGGGTGGAGATGCCGAGTTTACGGCAGGTTTCGATGATTTTCGCCCGTCCGGCCCGCGAGTCGCCATTGCCGATGGCGATCGACAGTTTGATCGCAATCGTATTGAGAGATTTCGCCAGCGCCAGCGACAGGGGCAGGGAGCCGGCGTAGCCGCCGCTGTAATTGCGCACGCAATAATCGCCGATACAGACCGGCGAGTCAGTGACGACTGTCGTCGGTTTGAATTTGCCGGTCATTAGCGCGGTAAGATATACATAAGGCTTGAACGACGATCCGGGCTGGCGGATCGCATCGGTGGCGCGGTTGAACTGGCTCGCGCCATAATCGCGGCCGCCGACAATGGCGCGCACCGCCCCGTCCGTCTCCATCGCCACCATGGCGCTCTGCTTCACGCGATAGCTGCGCCCCTGCTCGCGCAGATTCTTTTCAATGACCTCTTCAGCCTGTTTTTGCACATTAGGATCAAGCGCGGTGCGCACGATCAGCACGCGATTGTCGCCGAGCGCGCCGCTTGAGGCGAGCTTGCGGATCTCGGTGTAGGCGTAATCGAGGTACCAGTCGCCGCTGTTTTCGGCCGGCCGCAGGACGGGCGTCGCCGGACTGCGCAGCGCGGGCGTGATCTGGCTCTCGGTCATGAAGCCGGCGGCGACGAGATTGCGTAGCACGTCGTTGGCGCGCGCGCGCGCGGCGGGCAAATTCTTGTGCGGCGCATATTTGGTCGGCGCCTTGAAGAGGCCGGCGAGCATGGCCGCCTCGGCCAGGGACACGTCCCGGATCGACTTGCCGAAATAAAATTCCGCCGCCGCCTGAATGCCAAAGGCGCCGCCGCCCATATAGGCGCGGTCGAGATAGAGCTGGAGGATTTCCCGCTTGGTCAGATGATGCTCCAGCCAAAGAGCGAGGTAGGCCTCGTTGATCTTGCGGGTATAGGTGCGTTCGCTGGACAGAAACAGATTTTTTGCAAGCTGCTGTGTCAGGGATGAACCGCCCTGCACGACGCCGGTGGAGCGCGCGTTCACCGTCAGCGCGCGCAGCGTGCCGATGACATCGATGCCGAAATGTTCGTAGAAGCGACGGTCCTCGGTGGCCAGCACCGCCTTGACGACATAATCAGGATATTGATCGATCGGCACCGCGTCGTCGTGGCGGATTCCGCGCCGCCCAACTTCATTGCCGTAGCGATCCAGAAAGGTGATTGCGAGATCGGCCTGCTTCAGCCAGTCTTCGTTTTGCGTCATCTTGAAGGCCGAACCCGCGAGCACAAGCATGAAGACAAGGCCGAAGAAACCGAGAGTTAGCGTCTCGCAAGCGAGTTCGACGCCCAGTCGGGCGACGCCCGAGACGTGGAAGCGCTCCATGAACAGCGCGAAATCCTCGTAGATTTCGCCGGCGCGGCGCGCCATGTCATAGACAGTCGAGTCGAAGCGCGCGTCCACCGCCAACAGGATGCGCCGCATTCGTTTCTGGAAGGGCTGGTCGCTCAAAGATACCGACGCCTTTTCATTGTTCGCGCGGACTGGCCCGCCCTTGCGCCCCGCCGCCGGGCGGAGCGGATTTTAATCCCCCCGTCGCGATTTGTGAGCCCCTTTTTTACAATAGCTTGACGACGGGCGTCGCAATGACGGATGGCGAACGGATTGCGGTTAGCACGGGCGGCGGCGCGACGGGAGCCATGACAGAAAAAAAAGCCACAGGGAAAGAGCTCTCTCCTCCGTTCTGGGAAAAGCCGCTTGACGCGCTGACCCGCGCGGAGTGGGAAAAATTGTGCGACGGCTGCGGGCGATGCTGTCTGATCAAGCTCGAGGACGAGGACACCGGCGCAATCTACCCAACGAGCGTTTGTTGCAAGTTGCTCGACCGGGAGAGCTGCCGCTGCCAGGATTACCGCCATCGCCGCGACCATGTGCCGGATTGTATCCGGCTCACCCTGAAGAAGCTGCAAAATATCACCTGGCTGCCCCCAACCTGCGCCTATGTGCTGCGCGACGCCGGCAAACCTCTGCCGTCCTGGCATCCGCTGCTCACCGGCGATCCCGACAGCGTGCATCGCGCCGGCGTCTCCGTGCGCGGGCGCGTGGAGGCCGACGAGACGGAAATCGCCGAAGAGGACCTGCCGGACTTTATCCGTCAGTGGCCGAAGCGCTGGCCGCCAAAAATACGAAAATGAATAATTTCCATGGTTAAGATTTTTTTCCT
>JBBARD010000053.1:0-17982 GCA_040399965.1 Methylocystis sp.
CATTCCTGCGCCACGCGGGAGAGGGCGTCAGAAAGGCCTTTTAAAGAATAGGTATCGACCGTCGCCGTGCCCTTCGCCGATGAGGCCTTGATTACCAGCTTGCCGCCTGAACGCAGTGCGCCGACGAAATCTTTTTCTTTCGCCTGCTCCCGGACCCAGGCGTTCTGCCCCTTGGTGATCAACTCGAAGCCGTCGCCGTCGATTTCAGCAGCGGCGGCGGAGCCGTCTTTCGTTGGATAGCCGAGATTGACAGCAATCTCGTTGTGGATGTTTTCGGCGGGGCGGGTGGTGATAAAGATATAGGCTTGGGTGTCCTTGAGCTTTGCCTTTGGCTGTCGGTCTTTGGGCTGACCGAGCGCATAGCAGGTTTTATCCTTGCCGCCAGAGGCGGAATAGGCCGTCCAGTCGCCATAGGAGCCAAGTTGCTCCGCCTTGCCGGCGTCTTTTGCTGCCTCCTTGCCGGTGTCGCGGGAAGCATCAGACTTGCTCTTGTCTGATTTGCTGTCCGCCGCGCTTTTTCCTGCTTCCGCAGCGGGCGTGGTTTTTGCCGCAGGTTTCGGCTTGGCCAGGGAGGGTGAGGCGTAAACGCCGACGAACAGAGCCGTCAATAAAAGAAGCAGGCGGGTGAGAAAGGATTCGTTTGGCATGGACGCAATGTACCGCTGCAAGACCGCTCGAACAAGACGCCCGGACAAGCTGCTCTCCTAGTCGAGTTTTCGGCCCGCCATCAGATAGTTGACGTCGGTGTCGTGGCTTTTCCGCCAAATCATGGTCAGGGGCTGGAAGCTCATGCCCGCCCTGTCGATCTCGCGCATCCCGGCGGCGCTCAGCCAAGCGGAGAGTTCATTGGGGCGGATGAACTTGCTGTGATCATGGGTGCCTTTCGGCACCCATCCCAGCACATATTCGGCTCCGATGATGGCGAGCAGATAGCTTTTCAAGGTTCGGTCGATAGTCGCCAGAAAAATCAGACCGCCGGGCTTCAGACATTTGCCCAGCATTGCGACGAAGGCTTGCGGACCCTCGACATGTTCGATCACCTCCAGCGCGGCAATGGCGTCAAATTGCTCGCCGGTCTCGGCGAGCGCCTCGGCGGTGATGTTGCGATAATCGATGTCGAGCCCCGATTTTTCGGCGTGTCGCGTAGCGACAGCGATATTATTCGGGGCCGGATCAATGCCTGTGACCCGGGCGCCCAACTCGGCAAGCGATTCGCTCAAAATGCCGCCGCCGCATCCGATGTCCGCGATACGCACGCCCTCCAGCGGCCGGGGACCGCTTTCATTGAGAGCCGAGGGATCCTGGAGCAGGAACCGCCGGATATGGTCGCAAATATAGGTCACACGGATCGGGTTGATCTCGTGAAGAATGCCCATTTTGCCGGACTTGTCCCACCACAACTCCCCAAGCCTGTTAAATCTGGCGACATCCTCGGGATTGACGCTGGCGGACAGGGGAGAGGAGGAATGCGCGGTCACGTTGAAGCCTCTTTCATAACATCCGGTCGGGGGCCTGATATTTGATATGTAGTTGAGCGGGTCGACGTTGACAGCAGCCCGGTCCCGGCGACATATACGCCCGCTTTCGCCGAGTGGCGAACCGCCCGAGCGACCCCGGCGGCCGTTTCCGTCTCACAAACCGGTTTCCATGTCACGTCTCGTCATGAAATTCGGCGGCACTTCCGTCGCCAGCGTCGAGCGCATCCGTAATGTCGCACGCCACGTCAAGCGCGAACTCGGCGCCGGCAACGAGGTCGCCGTGGTGGTCTCCGCCATGGCTGGCAAGACTAACGAACTTGTCGCCTGGTGCAAGGAGACGTCGCCGCTCTACGATCAGCGCGAATACGACGCCGTCGTGGCCTCCGGCGAGCAGGTGACAGCGGGATTGCTGGCCATCGCCCTTCAGGAGATGGGGGCGCCGGCCCGCTCATGGCTCGGCTGGCAGGCTCCAATCCTTACCGATGACACGCACGGCTCCGCGCGTATCGAGTCGATCGAGGGCGCCGGAATCATCAAAGGCTTCGAGCTCGGCGAAGTCGCCGTTGTCGCCGGTTTTCAAGGGTTGCACAAGGAATCTGGCCGTATCACCACGCTCGGACGCGGCGGCTCTGACACCAGCGCCGTGGCGCTGGCGGCGGCGATCAATGCGGATCGCTGCGATATTTATACGGATGTGGACGGCGTTTACTCCACCGACCCGCGCGTCGTGCCGAAAGCGCGGCGCATGGAGCGGATCGCTTTCGAGGAAATGCTGGAAATGGCGTCTCTCGGCGCCAAGGTCTTGCAGGTGCGTTCGGTTGAGGTCGCGATGGTCCACAAGGTTCCGACCTTCGTGCGCTCATCTTTTAACGACCCCGACAATCCCGGCGCGGGAACGCTGATCTGCAACGAGGAGGATATTGTGGAAGCCCAGGTCGTCACAGGCATCGCCTTCTCGCGCGACGAAGCGCAAATCACCCTGCGTCGCGTTGCGGACAAGCCCGGCGTCGCTGCGGCCGTGTTCATGCCGCTCGCCGAGGCGGGCATCAACGTCGATATGATCGTTCAGGTTGTCTCGGAAGACGGCAACACAGACATGACATTCACGGTTGGCTCCGCAGACTATGAGCGCGCCTTCGCCATTCTCGAAAAGATCAAGGACGACATCGGCTTTTCGAGCATGGCCGGGGCCAAGGACGTCGCCAAGGTATCCGCGATCGGAATCGGCATGCGCAGCCACGCCGGCGTCGCCGCGCGCGCCTTTCGCGCGTTGTCCGAGAAGGGAGTCAATATACGCGCGATCACCACCTCCGAGATCAAATTCTCGGTGCTGATCGACGAGGCCTACACCGAACTGGCGGTGCGCACCCTGCACACTCTGTATGGCCTGGACGCGGCCTGACTCTGAAGGATAGGAACTTGATATGGACGAACTGATAGCCCGCGTCTCGGCGTCTCTCGGCGTCGACGCAGAACTGGCGAGGACGTCCATCGGACATGTGCTCGCCTTTCTTCACAAGGAGCTGCCGGAGGGGCCCGTCGCCGAATTCCTCGAGAAAACGCCCGGCGCGCGCGCCGTCGTCGACGCCGTGTCCATCAAGGACGGAGGCGCCGCCTCCAGTCCACTCGGCGGATTGCTGAACGGCGGTCTGATGGGTCTCGCCGGCAAGCTTAACGCCGCCGGTCTGGACATGGGCCAAATCCAGAAACTCGGCCATGAAATCCTTGCACACGCCGAAACGCTGCTCGGCAAGGAAAAGGTGCAGCAGATCGCCGGCTCCATTCCCGGATTGTCGCAGTTTTTATAAAGCTGGGGACCGGCGAGCCGGCGTACGTCAACGTCCACGCCGCAGTCGCAGGGCTGACAGGCTCACGCCCATAAGCCTGAGCGCGCCCAGCAAGGCGAAGACATAGGCCAGAGCGCCGGCGACCCCGATGAGCGCCAGAGCAACCAGATTGGCGAGTCCGCCGAAATGAGCGCCGATCGCCAGCGCCGAGCCGCGCAACAACAGGGCGACGAGCGCCAGTGGGATCACGGCGGCGATCGTGGCGAGAGCGGTCTTGCCAAACATGGCGTCGAAATCGATTTTGTCCTGAGCGATCGCCAGTGCGATCAGCGCGCCGAAATTGATCCACAGGCCGACTGAGGTTGCGGTGGCGAGTCCCACGGCGCCGAGCGGTCGAAACAGGATGATTTTCAGGGCGACATTAGCCGCCAATCCACACAGCGCGACGAGCATCGGGGTGCGCGTGTCGCCGCGCGATTGAAAACTCGCGCGCGCAGAGGCGATGAGCACCAGCGCCATCAGCCCGCCGCCATAAGCTGCAAGCACATCGCCGGCGGCATAGGCGTCCCGCGCCGTAAACCGGCCGTGCTGGAACAGTCCCGCCACGATGAGTTCAGGCAAGGTGACGAAAGCGACGAAGAACGGCGCGGCCAGCGCGATGGTCAGCGCCATCGTTCGGCTCTGCGCGTGGTGCGCCCCGGCTACGTCGCCGGCGGCGATGCGTCGACTCATCTCCGGCAGCAGCACCGTCCCGGCGGCGATGCCGATCACTCCGACCGGCAACTGGTAAAGTCGCTCGGCGTAGGAGATCGCCGAGACGCCGCCATCGGCGAGCATCGACGACAGGATAGTATCGGCGAAGACGGCGATCTGCGGACTGGCCGAGCCGATCACAGCCGGGCCGAGGCGTACGAAGAAATCGCGCACGCGCCGCCAGTGCGGCTTGCGTAAGGATTGCAGCACGCCAATCTGACGCGCGCCCCACATGAGCAAACCCAGCTCCAGGGCGCCCGAGATCGTCACGCCCCAACTCGCCGCATAGCCGGCGTTGGGAAAAAGAAAGGCTAGGCCAAGCGCCGCCATCACGCATAAATTCATGAGATTGGGCGCAAAAGCGGGTAGGGCGAAACGGCCATGGGCGTTGAGCGCGCCCATATGCAGCGCGAAGAGAGTCATGAAAAATAAATAGGGAAAGGTGATGCGCGTGAGGCTGACGGCGAGCGCGAATTTCTCTGGTCGATCGCCAAGACCCGGCGCGAGCAACGAGACGAATTGCGGGGTGAACGCCCAGACCAGCAGCAGAATGGCCACCTGCGACATCAACAGCAGAGTATAGATTTCGCAAGCTAGTTCCTCGGCTTCCTCCTCGCCCTCCTGCTCGATCGCCATCGAGTAGGATGGCACGAACGCAGCGTTGAATGCGCCCTCGCCAAATATGGAGCGGAAGCTGTTTGGCAGTCGCTGGGCGATGAAAAACGCGTCGGAGACGACGCCGGCGCCCATGATCGCCGATTGCATGGCGACCGAGAGGAACCCCGTCAGCCGCGACAGCAGGGTGAAGCCTCCGACAGAAAGTAGATGTCGAATCATTCAGGTGTCCTGACGTCGATCGGTTAATCGCTCGCGCATGGCTCGCCGGAAGCCTGCGGATTTTGGCCGGCTCGATCCGCGATCAGATAAAGCGGACGGTCTTTCACCTCGTCGAAGATGCGGGCGATATATTCGCCCAGAACCCCAAGCGAGATGAGCTGCATGCCGGCGAAAAAGGCGATGGAGACGATCAGCGAGGCGTATCCAGGCACGTCGACTCCAAAAATCAGGGTGCGAAACCCGTAATATCCGGCCATCGTCAATGCGAGACCTGAAACCGCCAGGCCGACATAAGTCCAGACTTTCAGGGGCAGCGCCGAGAAGGACATTAGACCGTCAAGCGCGAAGCTGAAGAGTTTGCCGTAGCCGAATTTTGTCGTCCCGCTGCCCCGTTCCTGCATGTCGAAGGGAACCCCGCAGGACTTGAACCCGATCCAGGCGTAAAGCCCCTTGTTGAACCGGGCCCGCTCTCGCAACTTCACCAGCGCATCAACGGCTTGACGGTCCAGCAGCCGAAAATCGCAGGAGCCCGGCGGCAGCCGGGTATCGCCGAATTCATCGAGCAGACGATAAAACATTCGGGTCAGGAAATTTCGTAACTGTGGGTCGGTCTGGCGGGTCATTCGCTGCCCGTAGACGTTCTTGTAGCCTTCGCGCCATTTGGCGATAAAAATCGGGATTAAGCGCGTTGGGTGCTGAAGATCGGCGTCGATAATGATGACGGCCTTGCCGCGGGCGTGATCGAGCCCGGCGGCAATGGCGATCTCCTTGCCGAAGTTGCGCGAGAAACTCAGGCCGCTAAAGCGTGCGTCAGCCTCGCAGATCGACCGGATCGTCTCCCAACTGTCGTCCGTCGAGCCATCGTCGACAAAAATCCCTTCGAAGGTCACATCGCAGCTTTTCAGAACCTGAATGAGCGCCTCAGCCAGCCGGCGCAAATTGGCGCTCTCGTTGAACAGCGGCGCGACGACCGATATATCGGGCACAGGGTTTTCCATGGCGCGGTTGAAACAGATTTTTGGTTCTGGCGATAGGGCTCGCCAAGAAGGGGCGGGGGCGGTGACGAAAACAAGACCGGTCGCGCTGTGCGCCGACGATTACGGCCTGTCCTTCGGGGTCAGCGTCGGCATCCTGAAAGCTTTGTCCGCCGGCGCGTTGACTGCGGTGTCGGCCATCGTCACCGGCGCGCGCTGGCCAGCGATGGGTCGGGAGCTGGTTCGAAACGATCCGGACGCCGACCTCGGCCTGCATTTGAACCTGACCCTCGGTCGCCCCCTGGGACCGATGTCGACCTTCGCCCCCAAAGGCCTTTTCCCGCCCGTGAGCGCATTGGCGCGTCAATCGTTTTTAGGTCGCTTGCCGGTCGACGAAATTCGCGACGAAATTGATCGCCAGCTCGACCGGTTTGAGGCGGTGATCGGACGTCCGCCCGATCATGTCGACGGTCATCATCATGTTCACATGCTCAAGGGTGTGCGCGAGCCGTTGCTGGAGGCGCTGACCGCCCGCCGTCTTGCTGGAAGAGTCTGGCTTCGCAACGCCGGCGATGCGCCGCACCGGATCGCCCTGCGCCGCGCGCATGTGAGCAAGGCGTTAACTGTCCGGTCGCTGGGCGCCGGCTTTGGGCGCGCGGCGAGGAAGCAAGGCTTCAAATTGAACGATGGTTTTGCCGGCTTCTCTTCTTTTCGTTCCGACAGGGATTACGCTCGATCATTCGAGGCCTGTTTACGCGCGCCGGGTCGGCGCCACCTGGTGATGTGTCATCCGGGCCTGATCGACGACGATCTCAAGGCCCTGGACCCGGTAACGACGACGCGCGCCCAGGAGCTGTCCTATTTGCTGTCGCCGCGTCTACCGGAAATTCTGGAGCGCTATCACATGCGGCTGGCGCGCTTGTCGAAGATGGAGGGACAGGAGGGATAAGAGACGGTTGTCTTCGGCTCATCCGGTGTCGATGTCGAGCGCAACGTCAAGCGCAGGCGCCGAATGGGTCAGCGCGCCAACCGAGATCAGATCGACGCCGGTTTCGGCGATGGCGGCGACTGTCTCCAGCGACGCCCCTCCCGAGGCTTCGCAAATGACGGCGCCGTCGATCAGCGCCACAGCTTCCCGGAGAGTCGAGATCGCCATATTGTCGAGCAATACGACATCGACCCCTTCCGCAAGCGCCTCTCGCAATTGTTCGATGGTGTCGACCTCGATTTCGATCTTCACTAGATGTCCGGCGTATCGTTTCGCGGCGCGCAGCGCCGGCGCGACGCCGCCGGCCACGGCAATGTGGTTGTCTTTGATCAAAATGGCGTCGTCGAGACCAAAACGATGATTGGCGCCGCCGCCGCAACGCACCGCATATTTTTCGAAGGCGCGCAACAGGGGCGTGGTCTTGCGGGTGTCGCAGATGCGGGTCCTGGTGTGCGCAATGCGCTGGACATATTGCGCCGTCAGCGAAGCGACGCCGGACAATCTTCCAAGATAATTCAGGGCGACGCGTTCGGCGGTCAGGATTGCGCGCGCGTCGCCGTCGATCCGGGCGAGGGCGGCGCCTTTCTCCACATGCGCTCCGTCGCACGTCCAGCATTCAAAACCGATGGCGGCGTCGATCGACCGAAACGTCGTCCGCACGATATCAAGACCGCAAATCACGCCGGACGCGCGGGCGATCAACGTGGCCGTCGTCGGGATGTCCTCCAGGATCGTCGCCTGGGTGGTGATGTCGCCAGCGCGGCCGAGATCCTCCGCAAGCGCGCGGCGCACGGCCTCCTTGATCAGGATCGGCGACAAGGCGGGGACGGGCATGGTATCTTTGTTCATGAATGGGCCTCGTCGGCGATCCGCAGCGCCATGTCCAGAGTCATCTGCGAGCGTTGCGCCTGAGACGGATCGGCGACTGGATAGTCCGAGCGAAAATGTGCGCCGCGACTTTCGCGTCGCGCAAAGGCGGCGGCGGCGATCAGCGTCGAAGTCGTCAGCATGTTTAAAATCTCGATGTCGCTAGCGCGGGCGCGCAAACGCCGCAACTGACCCAGCGCTCCAGAGAGGCCGGCGGCGTCGCGGGTAACGCCGACATTGGCCGACATGAGATCTCGCAATTCCTCGATAACGCCGAGATCTTTGTCGATCCATCCAACGGTCGCAGGAGGAGCCGGCTCCGAAGCGCTGACATTGGAGAGATCGGTCGTTCGGATATCTGATGCGGCGCGGGCGGCAAAGACCACCGCCTCCAGCAGCGAATTGGACGCCAGACGATTGGCGCCATGGACGCCGGTCGCGGCGACTTCGCCAATCGCCCAAAGACCTTCCAGCGAGCTTCTGCCATGTGCGTTGGTCCAGACGCCGCCCATGTGGTAGTGCGCGGCCGGCGCAATAGGGATCGGCGAGACGACGGGATCAAGGCCAACGCTGCGGCAACTGCCATAGACTGTCGGGAAGCGTTCCGGGAAAGATGCGCCAATCGAGTGGCGCGCGTCGAGAAAAGCGCCGCGTCCGGCGCGGATGCTGGCAAATACCGCTCGCGCGACAATGTCGCGCGGCGCCAGTTCGGCGGCCGTATCGACATCCAGCAGAAAGCGACGCCCGTTACGATCGATGATTGTTGCGCCTTCGCCGCGCAACGCCTCGGTGGCCAGCGGCGCCGGATCGACGTCGATATCCATGGCGGTAGGATGAAACTGCACGAACTCGGCGTCGGCGATGATCGCGCCGGCGCGCGCCGCTATGGCGACGCCGACGCCCCTCGCGTCTAGAGGATTGGTGGTGATCCGATAAAGATGCCCGAGTCCGCCGGTCGCCAGCACGAGCGCGGCGCAGGGAATGAAGCGCGAATTGCCACGCTTGTCGCGCACATGCACGCCCCGCACGCGACCATTGCGGGCAACGATTTCCTGCGCCGCAAAGCCTTCCAGATATTCGATGGAGGACGCCCGTACGATTTGCTGTCGCAACGTTTCCATGATGGCGCGACCGGCAGAGTCTCCCTTGACGCGAACGACCCGGCTTCGTGAATGCGCCGCTTCGCGCGAAGGCGCAAACACCCCTTGCGCGTTTCGGTCGAAGGGGGCGCCCATCGCCGCCAGCTCTTCGACGCGGGCCCGAGCCTCACGCGCCATGCCGAGGGCGATGTCGTAATCAACCAGACCGGCCCCCGCGGCGACCGTATCTCTGGCATGGCTCTCCGGCGTGTCGCCTTCGTCAACGGCGGCGGCGATGCCGCCTTGCGCCCAGCGCGAGGCGCCGCTGTCGCCGACCGGCGCCGGCGCAATGATTGCGACCGGCAATGGCGCGAGTTTCAGCGCGCAGAAAACGCCCGCGAGTCCGCCGCCGATAATTATGACTGGAGGAAGCCGCTCGTTCATGGATCGCGCGCAAGCGCCGCGAGCCGCTCCAGCGCCGCCGTTTCGCGTGCGACGGCTGCGGCGACCAGCGACCGGGCGCGCTCGTTCATGGGCAGGGCCAACGCCGCCGCATGGCCATGGGGCGACATTTTGCACAAGGTTTTACCGAGGATGTCGATGATTTTATCGTCGGCGTAACCGACGTTTTTTTTCAGGAAGTCGTCGAAATAATGCTCAAGGAATACGACCGCTGCGACATTCTCCAAAGCCTGGGACTCCGGATCTTTTTTCAGTTGCTCCTTGCGGATCAAACTCCCGACGCGTTCGATTGCCTCATCGCCATATCCCTGCGCTCGCATGATGTCGCCAGCGAGCCGGGCGTGATGTTCCCGACAGGCCCGGCGCCAGTCGTTGTAACCTTTGCGTCCTTCGGGGTAGTCGCCGCGAGCGATTTCCCAGCGTCGCAAATGCTGGGCGCGCGCCGCAATTTTCAGTAGCTCGGACGCTTCGGGATAAAGAGTCTCCAGACAGCCGCTCATGCGCCGGGCGTAAATCGTTTCGAAAGGCGCATCATTGTCCTGCCGGGGGTCTGCAGCGTTGGCGGCGTCAATCGCCGCTATGGTCGCCTCGAAACCCGGCATCTTTAGCTCCTCTCGCGCATTGCTTTTTGCAGAAAAAGCGTCGCGCTCACCCGAGATCGATCATCCTCTGCACGCTGCGCCGGGCGCGGGCGGCAATCGCCGGATCGATAACGACTTCCTCTCGCATGTCGAGAAGACTGTCGAGAATCCTGGGCAAGGTAATGCGCTTCATGTGCGGGCAGAAATTACAGGGACGCACAAACTCAGCGCCTGTCGTTTCCGCCGCGACGTTGTCGGACATCGAACATTCGGTCACCAGCAAAACGCGCGCTGGTTTTCTGGTGCGGACATAATCGATCATGGCGGCGGTCGAACCAGAAAAATCCGAAACTTCGACTACTTCGCGCGGGCATTCGGGATGGGCGATGACGGTCAGACCCGGATGGTCAGTCCGATACGCCTGGATTTCCTCGGCCGTGAAACGCTCATGGACTTCGCAAGCTCCATGCCACGCAATGATTTTGACTTTCGTTTGGGCCGCGACGTTTTGCGCGAGATAGCGGTCGGGAACCATGATTACGCGATCGACGCCCAGACTCTCGACAACTTTCACAGCATTTGACGATGTGCAGCAAATATCGACCTCAGCTTTGACTTCGGCCGACGTATTGACATAGGCGACAATAGGCACGCCGGGATATTGCGCGCGCAGGGCGCGAATATCGGCGGCGTTGATTGACGCGGCCAGCGAACACCCGGCGTCTGCATCCGGGATCAAAACGGTCTTGGCAGGATTAAGAACTTTCGAGGTCTCGGCCATGAAATGGACGCCGCCCTGAACGATAACGTCGGCTTCGGATGCAGCAGCCATTTTGGCGAGTTGCAGACTGTCGCCGACAAAATCCGCCACGCAATGATAAATTTCCGGTGTCTGGTAGTTGTGGGCGAGGATGACGGCGTTGCGCAATTTTTTCAGATCGTTGATCGCCTTCACATATGGGGCGTGGAAAGGCCATTCGATCGGCGGGATAACCTTCGCCACGCGTTCATAGAGATGCTTGGTGGAGGTCTCGACCTGTGGCGTCCATGTCAGATCGGGGCGGGGCAGGGGCGCAGGATGAGGATCCGGGCGAGGCGCGACGGTAAAGGATCCCGGAGCGGCGGCGGCGCTTCGCGCTTTTTCGGTGGTTTCCAGGATCATGACCTTGTCCTTCTCCTACTTATACTCAAAATGAGTATAAGTAGGTTATATAAAAACTCCGCAGCGAGAAACGCCCGGAGAGCATCTGCAGGGAACATTATTCCATTCGAACCCCTCCGGGCAAGTCCAGCGGGCAAGTCCAGAAGGTCAACTTGAGAAATATGGCGACAGCGCCAGATGTTCAAGTGCGGCCGCGTTCGCGCTGGCCAGTGAAGCTGATATAGACCTCCGCATGAACCGTCATCAGGGGTGAACATTGTTTCCGCATCGTCATTTGCTCGGCATTGAGGGCCTGTCCCGAACGGACATAGAGACGCTGCTTGAGATGGCGGAACAGGATGTTGAACTCTCTCGACGGGTAGAAAAAAAACGCAGTGATCTTCGCGGTCGCACGCAAATCAATCTTTTTTATGAGTCCTCCACCCGCACACAGGCGTCTTTCGAGATTGCGGGCAAGCGTCTCGGCGCCGACGTTATGAACATGTCGGTGGCGCGCTCCTCGGAAAGCAAGGGCGAAACTCTTCTCGATACGGCCATGACGCTGAACGCCATGAGGCCAGACATCATCGTTGTGCGACATGCGCAGGCTGGCGCCGCGCATCTGTTGGCGAAGAAAGTCGATTGTTCCGTCGTGAACGCTGGCGACGGAGCCCATGAGCATCCAACTCAGGCTCTCCTCGACGCCTTGACGATCCGTCGTAACATGGGGCGTATCGAAGGGCTCTGCATCGCAATCTGCGGCGATATTCTTCATTCACGCGTCGCCCGCTCCAATATCCTTCTCTTGTCGGCGCTGGGCGCTCGGGTGAGGGTGGTGGGCCCGTCGACTCTGGCGCCAGACAGGCTGTCAGTCCTCGGCGTCGAGGTGTTCCACGACATGAAACGCGGGCTCGCCGGCGTAAACGTCGTGATGATGCTTCGCCTGCAACTTGAGCGGATGTCGGGCGCGCTGGCGCCGAGCGCGCGCGAATACTATCATTTTTATGGTCTCGACGAGGAAAAGCTTGCCTATGCCGCGCCCGGCGCGCTGGTAATGCATCCGGGACCTATGAACCGGGGCGTCGAGATCGACTCGGCGGTCGCTGACGGCGATCGATCGCTTATTCGCGAACAGGTTGAGATGGGTGTTGCTGTGCGCATGGCGGTGCTCGAAGCGCTGGCGCAACATTTGTCTCAGGGTTAAGCCGCAAAGCAGAGGGCAGGGGGAGTTAAATGGTCAAGCTGATTCGCTTCATCGGACTGATTTCTCAGTCGATTTTCATTCAATTCGCGCATGTGTTCGGTCTGGTCGCTTTTCTCGTCGCCGTGGCAGTGGGCTATTTTCGTTTGCCGTCGTGGAGCGTGCCGGTAATGGCGGTTGCTTTTGGGGTGTTCGCAGATAAATTCGTTGATGAGAGCGCTGTTTCAAGCATCCTCGAAAAGGCGGCTTCCGCCAATCAGCGCGGCGGTTTTCTGATCGTCGTCTATTTTGCGATCGCCGCCGTCGGTTATATCTCCGGCGCCTATGGCCGTTATTACTATGGCAAGACGGCAAGCACGCGAACAGATGTCGCCGCAGTCGCCAGAACAAGAAAAAAGTAATTTCCTGATGAGGATCAGACAGGCCGGACGCTTTCAAACGTCCGGCCTGTTTTTTTAAAGTCCCTCAAAAAGGGCCGTCGACAGATATCGCTCGGCGAAGGAAGGGATGATCATTACGATATTTTTGCCGGCGGCTTCAGGGCGGGCGGCGATCTCCAGCGCGGCGGCGACAGCGGCGCCGGAGGATATGCCGCCGGGAACGCCCTCGATCCGCGCCAGCAGACGCGAGGCGTCGATGGCGGTCTGGTTGCCGATAGTGATGATTTCATCGATGACGCCACGGTCCAGAACAGGCGGCACGAAACCGGCTCCGATCCCCTGAATTTTATGAGGCCCCGGTGGGCGCCCCGACAAAACCGCAGAGTCCTCTGGTTCGATGGCGACGACCCGCACGTCGGGCTTGCGCTGTTTCAATACCTGTCCGACGCCTGTGATGGTGCCGCCTGTGCCGACGCCGGAAACGAAATAATCAATCGCCCCATCGGTGTCGTTCCAGATCTCCTCCGCGGTCGTCAGACGGTGAATTTCCGGATTGGCGGTATTCTCGAATTGTTGAGGGATCACCGCCCCGGGCGTTTCTGCGGCGATCTCCGCAGCTTTCGCCAGCGCGCCCTTCATGCCCTGCGCCGCCGGCGTCAGCACAAGTTCGGCGCCGAGCAGCGCCAGCATCTTGCGCCGTTCAATCGACATCGACTCGGGCATGACCAGGATCAGGCGATAGCCGCGCGCGGCGGCGACAAAGGCCAGCGCGATGCCGGTATTACCGGATGTCGGCTCGATGAGGACGGTTTTGCCGGGACTGATCTTGCCGCTTTTTTCCAGCGACTCGATCATGTTGACGCCGATGCGATCCTTGACGCTGGCGATGGGATTGAAGAACTCAAGTTTGGCGAGGAGATTTCCCGCAACGCCCTTCTCGCGCGCCAGCCTGTCGAGCCGCACAATCGGCGTGTCGCCGATGGTTTGCGTGATCGAATTATAAATACGTCCGCGTCCCGGCTTGACGGGCGCAGAAAAGGACGTGTCGTTCGTCATGGTTCCCTCGCTGCTGGCTTCAGCCAGTTATAGCGAGAGTTTCGCGCCGACGACAGCCATCATTGTCGCCAGCGCCGGACGCAGGTACCGATCCGGCACGCGCGCGGCGAGATGGCTGCCGATGGCGATTCCCGGAATGGAGCCGATCAGGAGCGACGCCAGCAACTGCCAGTCGACTCCGCCCATCATCCAGTGGCCGATCCCGGCGACCAGCGTCAGCGGCACGGCGTGAGCGATATCCGAACCGACCAGACGCACGGTGCGGGTGTGGGAATAGAGCGCCATTAACACCGTCATCCCGATGGCGCCGGCCCCAACCGAGGAGATCGACACCAGCACGCCGATGAACGCGCCGAGAACAATCGTCAGCGCGCCAATTCGCCTGTCGCTCATGCGTTCGGTATGTCGGGCGATATGATCCAGCAGCCAACGCCGAAACAGGATCGCCGCAGCGGTGAGCAGCAGCGCGAAGCCGAGCGTCGAGGTGATCAGGCCGCTCGCGGCGTGATTGCTGGTTTTTCCAAGCCAGGAGAGCGTCGCCAGGGTCGCCAGCGTCGCCGGAACGCTGCCACAGGCGAGGCGGCGGGTGATTTTCCAGTCGATGGTTCCATTAAGCGCATGCACCAGCGTGCCGTTGCTCTTGGTAATCGCCGCATATAGCAGATCCGTCCCGACGGCCGTGGCGGGCGCGACCCCGAACACCAGCATCAAAAGCGGGGTCATTAACGAGCCGCCGCCCACGCCTGTAAAACCGACGAGACCTCCGACAAAAAAACCGGAGGCCACATAGAGCGGATTGATCGCCTGCGCCGCCTCGAGGATCGTGGCCATACAGTTCCCCCCACTCCGAGCAATCCGCACCGACGTTGAGCGGCCAGCATCGAAAGAAAATTCTAAAAACAGGAGAAAAACGCCTGTCAGATAAAAATATTATCTACTCTAGCAAAATGGTCAACTTGGAACGGTATCGCTGGCCTATCGTCGATTTCCTCAAAAGCTTCCGGGGTTCCGGCAGGCCTGCTTCCGGTCCGTCGAAGGGAACTGGATACACAGGGCGAAATCTGATTTATGAAGTTATTCAGAAAATTTTTCTCCGGGGTTCGGCCTTCTTGTTGCAAGGCCCCGGCAATGGCCTCTGACCCTGATTGAGCATGCTGACCAAAAAAGCTAAATATGGTCTAAAAGCAATGTGTTATCTCGCTGGGACACCCGCTGGCGAGACGGCTTTGGTCGCCGACATTGCGGAAGCCAACCAGATACCCAAGAAATTTCTTGACGCTATCCTCGGCGAATTGCGCAACGCGGGCTTCGTGCATTCAAAAAAAGGCAAGGGGGGCGGCTATATGCTTGCTCGTCCGCCGGCGGAGATCAGCGTCGGGAACATCGTCCGCACCCTTGATGGGCCTCTGGCTCCGGTTCAATGCGCCAGTCGCAGCATCTATCGACGATGCGACGATTGTCCGGACGAAGTCCATTGCGCGGTGCGCGTAGTCATGCTTGAGGCGCGCGACGCCATCGCCATGGTTCTCGACAGCACCTCTCTGGCTCAGATGCGGTCGCGCGGCGAAGCCGGCGCTCCCTTGATTGGCGACTAATTTCGCTTTGCGCTGCTGGTCCGCTGGCTGCGATGGACAGGGCGCCGAGGGGAACCTATAAAGCTGCCGTCGACGCAGTCGTCGACGCACTCCCCAGAGAAGGCCGGCGCGACGCCGGAGACAGAATGTCCGAAGCAGCGGTGGCGCCGGCGCGGCGCGAGACGGATGAGGCGGCGGCGATGGCCGAACGGCGGCGCACGATGGTGGATCGGCAGCTTCGGCCTTTCGATATCACCGACACGCCCCTGCTGGATCAGTTTCTGGCCACGCCGCGAGAGCTTTTTTTGCCTGAAAATCAGGCTAATCTTGCCTATTCTGACCTCGCCGTCACAATCCGCGGCGTCTCGGATCGCGCCCGAACGTTGCTGCCGCCGCTGGTGCTGGCCCGCATGTTACAGGGAAGCGCACCGCGTCCCGGAGAAAAGGCGCTGGTGATCGGCGGGGCGGGGTATTCTGCGGCGCTGCTTGCCGGTCTGCTCGATGAAGTGGTTGTTCTGGATAGCGATCCTGAACTGGTCCGTCGCGCCGTCTCGGGTCTCTGCGCGCTGGGGATCGCAAACGCGAAGGTCGAGAGCGGTCCCTTGTCCAGAGGCGCGCCGCATCATGCGCCCTTCGATATCATACTGGTCGAGGGGGCTGCGGACTCCGGTCTTGAAACGCTGATCGACCAACTCAAGCCTGATGGCCGGTTATTGGCGATCGTGACCCCAGAATCCGGTGCAGGGCGGCAACTGGTCCGTTTCGAGCGCGTCGCTGGCAAGGCGGCCGGGGATCGCTCGCTGCTCAGCGCCGGCGCGCCGGTGCTGGAAGGCTTTGAGAGAGCGCAAACCTTCGCCTTTTAAGAATTGTCGACGAAACGATCGACGATACCTCCCCAAAATGGCTTCCGAAAATCCTTGAAAGGCGGCTCCGGGCCGCCTTTTCGCCGGAATCGCGCCTGTAATGGCATGTCAGATTGAGCAGCCGTCGGACGCCAATCCGACGGTGAGGCAGGAGGGCCTGGGTGAGTCGACCGGCTGGGCGGGCGGAAACAGCAATCGTCGCGATGTTTGCTCGCGCGGCGCAGCGTGCGCTGGCAGCTCTTCTGCTAACCCTTTCCTTTTGGCCGCCTACTGGGTCTGCGCGCGCGGAAAATTTGTTGACGGCCCTGTCGCGGGCCTATGACGGCAATCCGGACCTGAACCAGAGCCGCGCCAATGTGCGCGCTCGCGACGAAGACGCGCCTAAGGCGCGGTCGGGAATGCGGCCAAAAGCCAACATCGTCGCCAACGCCGGCCCCTTATACGGCAATGTCAGCATTCCCTTTGGCGCCGGCGACGCCCTTGGACGCGTTACGAATTTCAAGGACTCCTACACCGGCACGCCGCGCGGCGCGACGCTGAACATGTCGCAGACGATTTTCGACGGCGGCGCCACCGAGCATAATGTCCGCAAGGCGGAATCCGGCGTGTTCGCTGCGCGCGCCAGCATGCGTTTGACCGAACAGGCGATCCTTCAAAATGGCGCCACCGCCTATATGAACGTGCTGCGCGAGACGGCGGTGCTCTCCTTGCGCAAGAACAACATCGCCGTTCTCGAACAACAGCTAAAACTGACGCAGGATCGTTTCAACGTCGGAGAAGTCACCCGCACTGACATTGCGCAGGCGGAGGCGTCGCTGGCGCAGTCCCAGACCGAATTCTATGCGGCGCGGGCTCAACTCAAGAACAGTATTGCGAATTATCGGCAAATTATCGGCGTCGATCCGACGCATCTCGAACCGGCGCGGGCGGTCGAACAACATCTGCCGAAATCGCTTGAGGCTGCGATCGAGGTGGCGCTGGTCGAACATCCCGGCGTCATCGCCGCCCTGCATCAGGTCGACTCTGCCGAGATGGCGGTCAAGGTCGCCGAGGCTGCCTTGTCGCCCAGCCTCTCCGTGAACGCGCAGGTCTCCAACCAATACGACAACTTCAACGGTTTGCCCGGCTCGCGCGGTTTCTTTGCCGGAGCCAGCGGTCAACTCAATGTGCCGCTCTATCAGGGCGGATCGGAATATGCTTCGATCCGTCAGGCCAAGGAGCAATTGGGACAGGCACGCCTGAACGCGGATCTGCAACGCGACAGCGTGCGCGCCAGCGTTGTCTCAAGTTATGGACTGCTCGAAACGGCGCGCGCCTCGATCGTTTCCAGTCAGGCGGCGGTGAAGGCTGCGGAGACCGCGCTGGCCGGCACGCGCGCGGAGGCGCGGGTTGGTCAACGCACGACGCTTGACGTGCTCAACGCGCAGCAAGCTTTGCTTAATGCGCGTGTCGCGCTGGTGAGCGCCCAGCGCGATCGCGTCGTCGCTTCTTTCGCAGCGCTTGGGGCCATTGGCAGATTATCGGCGCGTCAGCTGGATCTGGGCGTGGCCTACTACGACCCTGCCGCTCACTTCGAACAGGTCAACTCAAAATGGATCGGCACGCAAATCCCGGATGGTCGATAACCTCTGTTCGCCCGTGTCGACCGCGCTAAAATGAAGCGACCATCAATATTGCGCCTGACCCGGCGCTGGTTATGCTTGGAGTCAGAGTTGCGCTGGGAACGATAACATGACGGGTCCGACATCGCTCGCTCTCGCAGAGCGCATGGCGCCCCGATATATGAGCTATCCGACGGCGCCGCATTCCGAAGGACATCGGCGACACACAGATGCGAGACTGGCTTGCCGCATTGGAGCCCCGCGCCTCTTTCTCTCACTTTATTTCGACGTTCCTATCTGCAAGGAGATCTGCGCCTATTGCGGCTGTCACACCAAGGCCTTGCAGCAGGATGCGCCGCT